>QBMH01000089.1 GCA_003249025.1 Leptolyngbya sp.
CGCTATGAGTTCGGCTTATCTATTTAGGGCAAAACAACAAGTTTATAACATTACCAAATACCTTAACACTCGTTTACAACCATACTCTAATCTTTAGCACACGGGCAGTATCTCGGATGCCACTGCCGTTAACCGCCATGTCCGCAATCTGCTGTTTGACATCTGGCAAGTAGCCAAGGGTAGATATAATCTCGCATGAAAGTACTGCGGTTACACTCCGGGTTGCGACACTTGTAGCGTTGTTTCCCTACCTCAGAACGACCGTGCTTACATTATCAGTGCCACAAGCTGGACAAAGAACGGGTTCCAAAACCATGCTGTAAATTTAGCAATAACACCTGTTTGATTGTCTTTTATTTCCACAAGTCTAGAACATTGCCAGTTGCAAAATAAGACTGAAAGACCCACATTAAGTCTATTAAAGAGTCTTACTTGTCTTAATTTAAGATATTATGTCTCGCCCTAGAATTTTGAGACTTGCATTGGGTCTAATATTGAGTCTTAAAAGTTGAAATTAAGATCTATGTGAGACTTTGTGAGTTTACGTCACCCTCGTGAAAAGATGGCTTTGTATGCAGGTGAGCGACTTCAGTAAAGTTGGGGTTTAATGAATACTGTATTTTGGTAAGTAGACTGGCTCAAAGGTCTTTTGCGTCAGGTTTGATGAGGCACAATCATGGCGCTTGTTGTTCAAAAATATGGTGGTACATCTGTTGGGACAGTGGATCGCATTCAAGCGGTGGCTCAACGGGTGAAGCGTACTGTGGAGGCGGGCAATTCAGTGGTGGTCGTGGTTTCGGCAATGGGCAAGACGACCGATGGATTGGTCAGGCTTGCCGCTGAAATTTCGGCTAATCCGAGTCGGCGTGAAATGGATATGCTGCTGTCTACTGGAGAGCAGGTCACGATCGCCTTGCTGAGTATGGCGTTGCAAGAAGCAGGACAGCCTGCCCTTTCGATGACAGGGGCGCAGGTGGGTATTGTAACGGAGGCAGAGCATAGCCGTGCGCGGATTTTGAGAATTGAACCTGATCGGCTTAAGCATCATCTGGCTGAAGGAAAAGTGGTGGTGGTCGCAGGATTTCAGGGAATTAGCAGCACCAATGAGCTAGAAATTACCACGTTGGGGCGGGGGGGATCGGATACGTCGGCGGTGGCTTTGGCAGCGGCTCTCCAGGCAGATTATTGTGAGATTTACACGGACGTTCCTGGTATTCTCACAACTGATCCGCGACTGGTGTCGGATGCTCAACTGTTGGCAGAAATCACGAGCGATGAAATGCTGGAGCTTGCCAGTTTGGGCGCAAAAGTGCTACATCCTCGTGCTGTGGAGATTGCTCGCAATTTTGGTGTACCGCTGGTGGTGCGCTCTAGCTGGACGGATGAACCGGGAACTTGGGTAGTCTCGCCACCCCCCAAACCGCGATCGCTGGAGGGATTGGAACTCACCCGTGCTGTGGATGCGGTGGAGTTTGACACCGATCAAGCAAAGGTTTCCTTACTGCGAGTGCCTGATCGCCCTGGTGTGGCAGCGCGGTTATTTGGCGAAATCGCCTCTCAAGCATTGAATGTGGATTTGATCATTCAGTCTATTCATGAAGGGAATACTAACGATATTGCTTTTACGGTGGTTCACAAGTCGTTAAAGCAAGCTGAAGCAGTTTCCAGTGCAATTATTCCAGCTCTGTGTGATGGCGATCCAACAGGAATGGATGCGGAAGTGATGGTGGAGCAGCAAATCGCGAAGGTATCCATTGCTGGGGCTGGCATGATTGGTCGTCCGGGTGTGGCGGCGCAGATGTTCACTACGCTGGCGGCGGCAGGGGTGAATATTCAGATGATTTCTACCTCGGAGGTGAAGGTTAGTTGTGTGGTGATGGCAGCGGATTGCGATCGGGCGATCGCAACTCTTTGTAACACGTTTAATCTCACCAGTTCTCCCTATCAAGAATTAGGAATTAGGGAATTGCCATTGTCTGATAGCTCTAGTGAATATTCAAAAAATGCCACTCCCCACTCAGTACTCCCTCCCGTGCGCGGTGTGGCACTCGACTCAAAACAGGCTCGTCTAGCAATTCGCTCGATTCCTGATCGTCCCGGTATGGCGGCACGAGTCTTCCAACTTTTGGCAACCAAAAATATCAGCGTGGATATGATTATTCAGTCTCAACGGTGTCGTGTGGTTAATGGGATTGGAACGCGGGATATTGCCTTTACGGTGGCACAGATGGATGGGGAAACTGCTCGACTTGCCTTAGAGGAGGTAAGACCAGAGTTAAGTTGCGGCGATATTGTGCTGGATACTGCGATCGCCAAGGTCAGTATTGTTGGATCAGGAATGGTACAACAGCCCGGAGTGGCTGCCCGGATGTTTGCTGCGCTCTCCCAGCATCAGATCAATATTCAAATGATTGCCACGTCTGAAATTAAAGTTAGCTGTGTAGTGGCGGAAGAAAATGGTGTGAGGGCGCTTCAGGTCATCCATGCAGCCTTTGAACTATCAGGCGATCGACGGATTGAGGTATCGGCATGAGGGGAATAGGAATAGGTTTGAGTTATAGCTAAAAACAGCATCCATGCAGCAACACTCTAGAATTTTCTTTGGATTGGTTGAAGGTGCCGGAAGCCCTCATATTAAAGAGAGACAGCAATAAGCCCCCTTACCGCTGTCTCTCTGATTTCTCACATTCGGTTGATGCCACACAACCTATGTTTCAAAAGTAACTTGAGCGTTTTTGAAATAGGTGAAGCTAGTATGAACTCTCGATAATGAATTTGTAAGTTTTGTAGTGAGTTTTGGTTGCTGAGCAACAAGTGTCAGAGTTGAACATCATACGAATACCTAAAGCCTAATGCCTAGCATAGGGCAAACGCACACGTTTCTTAACACGCTAGGGGTAACACAATCTATCCCTACGCAACGCTAAAGCCGTCAATTTTGTTCGCAATAAGCTCTGCTTGATGAGACCATTTGCAATAAAGTAGCCAGAATTGGTGCTTATTGAGATATGTACTTTTGTATGCGTTCGCCCTAATGCCTAGCACTTAGCACTTAGTCTTAAATAAGGTATAATCTGTTACTTTGAAACCCTTTATTCCTATGATTTACCCGCTGGATCGGCGACACGAATCAAATCAGGTTTTTCCTGGGTTGCTTCATGGTTAACACTTTGGGCAAGCGTAGGACGGCGATCGCGATCAAGCTGATCTAGCTGAACAAAGCTACCAGTCTCCACAGAACGATAAAGTGCACGAATAATACGGACATCGATCAAACCCTCTTCGTCAGAAGGTTCTGGCTCTTTATTCGGCAAAATACAGTCTGAGAAGTAAACAAACTCAGCAGCAAGCTGATCGCGCGGCTCAAACGTTATTCCATATCCATCTGAATTCGTCCGATTCCTGTTCCAGCATAATAATTCCCAAGAATGGCACGGTAGCCATAGCCTTTCTCTGCCAGCCCTAAAGCTCCAACCTGACTCATTCCTTTTCCTTGAAAGGCATCGATCACAATATCGTCGGTTGCCGCATAGAGCGATTCCACTACTCCACCTCGATAACTAACAAACTCTCCACCAGTGCGATTTACTGCCTGCCGAGTAGTGCTAGCCTCGCTTTCGATTCCTTTGTAGACTTGATAATACTCATCTGCACCCATGTCATAAAACTGACGGTTTACAGGCTTGATGTGATAGGTCAACGCGTAAGATCGCGCGGCTACCGCTTGAGCTTTCAACGCTTCCATGGGCCAACTGGGCGAAACTTCACTCCCTACAACACTGTAAAGATAATATTGCATACTGATGTAGTTCACTGCCCACAAACGCCCTTCCTGACACACAATTAACATTCGTCCCCGATAATCACGATCGCCGACTCGAATCGACCCATTTGGAGCCGAGTCAATCACCACAATCGATGGAAGCTGTATCGAATCTAGCGACATGCCTGATCCATTTGCTTGCACGGTATGAGTAGATTGAGCAGGCAGCGTATGAATCAATCGTCCATTGGCATCCAATATCACGCCACCCGTGGATGTTCCAACTGCCAAGGTGTTCATACCTGTTGCGATCGCCACTCTCATTTCGATCGCAGCATCAACCGATAAATCGGCAGGTAAGGGAATAGATGCTGCGACAGATTTACGAGGATGTGAGGATGATTTTTTTTGAGGAATCGCTTTGACCGGAACTGAGGTCGGAGTTGAAGTGGGGCGAATAGGGGATGCCACAGGCGGAGACTGTAAGACTGCAACCGATGATGGGAGCGGTACAACTGCGGTCGGCAACATTGGGGTCGGCGCACTTGCAACAGAGGCAGACGGCAGCGATGATTGGCTTTTAGCAAACGGTAAGTTAAGCAAGGGAATTAGCCCCAACACTGGCACAATCAACCAGGGGTTGCGCTTAACCCAATCAAAAATTGCATGTCTATCCATGTTTTCAGGCATTGCAGTGCACCCGTGTAAAATCTGCCAGAATTCCTCCCCTGCATTTTAGCTTTTCGATTCACTCTCGATGTTTAAAATCTCATGCTTATAAAATTTAGGGACAAAATATACAATCGCATACTTCGTCTTATTTAAGATTAAATTGTCTCATACTAGGACTAAAACATAGACTCAAATAAGACTGTGAGACACGGTTTGTTTGTAATTTGAAATATGAATCAGCCTGCTCAACCATTCCCGCAAAATAATGTTGCTCAATCGCATCCCTGGCGATCGCTCCTACTTGTTGTTTTAGTGGGAATAGTTGGATTGGTGGACTGGTTCTTTTGGCAGGGTCTCTCTTTCTCAACGCCAATCACACTCAACTCTCTAAATCTGGATTGTAGAGAACAACATTCTCCTGCTCGTTTGGATCATTACGAGCAACCAGTGCATGAGCGGGTTCAGTTGCACTTAGGTTATGGGGTTGATGCGGAACATTGGGAGGAATAAAGATAAAATCACCCGCTTCATTGACAACAGACTGCTTGAGACCTTTACCATAACGGGTTTCTACACGACCCTGAATCAGATAAATTGCAGTTTCGTAATCTCGGTGCAAGTGTGGCTCAGCCGATCCACTGGGAGGAATAATGACTAAATTCATCGAAATTCCTTTCGCTCCAGCCGTGGCTTCAGAAATGCCTATGAAATAGGGCAGGCGTTGACGGGTCAGTGTTTCGGCATCAGGGCGAACGGTGATAATCTCGACTCGATTCTCCCCACAGTCCTCAGATGCATCAAAATGATTGGAATCTGTAGCTTTTTGCACGGTCATAGAATCCCTTCCCTTGCAAAACAGAATTTACATTAGCCCAGATTACAACAACTCACTCGCAGTATCAGAACCCCTACTAGAGCGATCGCAGTTACAATCCCTGAAACTACTATCCACATTAGTTTTACGCATCTGTTTAACTACGCTTAACAATAAAGCGATCGCTTTATTGTTTACAAGTCGATGTATTTTCACCTGTCATACTGAGAGTATTATCGTGGAATGTAGCTTTCGCTACGAAAAAAATGTTTAATCAGCCTGTAGACAGCGCTCGTGAATTGTTAGCAAGATACAGTTCGGGAGAAAGAGTGTTTAAGGGAGCTTCCTTGGATGGAGTGAACCTACAGGGAGCTTGCTTGGAGACTATCAGATTGATTAGTGTCACGCTGATTAAAGCCAATTTGAAGAAAGCAAATCTCCACTTGGCTCATCTGGAAAAAGCGGATCTGAGCAATGCTAGTCTCCAAGGAGCGAACCTAGAAGGAGCGAACCTAGAAGGAGCCAACCTAGAAGGAGCCAACCTAGAAGGAGCCAACCTAGAAGGAGCCAACTTAGAAGGATGACTGTTAAAGGGCTGCCATTTAGAAGGAGCCAACTTAGAAGGAACATGTGTGCAGCATACATGAGTAAAAAGATCGCTAGTTTTGTATCTCATAGCTGCTTCCAGTTCCACCTTTTCCAGGTTGGGTTTGAGAGCGGTTATTTGGTTTTTCAATCTTGCTCAGTTTCTTACCATGGGCGATCGCCTTGGACTATTTCGCATCTTGAAATAGCTAAGCCAATAAGCTCTTTGACTAATTGCTGTGTCCGCAATTAGTCAATTCACTTTTAATTCCTCAAAATGCTTACCTGTAAGGGATTTTAGGACAATTTGAATTTTCTTAGAAATACGCTGGACTGAATTTGGACTAAATTTTCAAGACTCTAACTCTTCACGATCGCGCCAAAATCCGCCAGCACCCGTGCATGATTTCGCAATATGCCCAGCAGGTTCAAGCGATTCCGTTTGATGGCTGCATCCGAATCCATCACCATCACACTGTCCTCACCATCAAAAAAGTTGGCAACCGTCGGCGCAATCTGACCCAGTGAGTCTATTAACTTCTGATAGTCTCGCGTCCCTTGCATTTGGTGGTGAACCTGACTCAGCGCCTCAAACAATGCTTGCTCTGATTTTTTTTGAAACAAGGCAGGTTGCACAACTGCCGACGGATCAAGCGGTTGCGTATCCAAATCACCTTGAGCCGCGAGTCGAGAAGCCCGGTTGACCGTTTCATAAATTGTTGCCAGGGTGCCATCATTGCGAATGGACTGAAGGAACAAGGCGCGATCGCGCACTTCCAGCAAATCAGTCAGCGATCGCTGAGTATATTCCAGATCGTTTTCCCCCAGCACCGCATTCACCAAGTCATAATCAATTTGGCGATCGTCCTGCAACAACGTGCGAATCCGCTGCAAGAAAAAATCTTGCAGTTGTTGTCTCAGTTCTGGCACAGACAGCTTTAATACAGTTGAAAATAATTCAGCAAAATCAGCAATCACTTGATCCAACAACAGCGTTAGATTAATCGGCAAGTTCGCTGACCAAATAATATTGACGATCGCATTCGCAGCCCGACGCAACGCAAACGGATCAGAGGAACCCGTGGGAATCATCCCTAGCCCAAAAATGCTGACCAACGTATCCAAACGATCCGCCAAGCCCACTATTTGTCCCGTTTGCGAACCAGGCAACGCATCCCCCGCCCCTCGCGGTAGATAATGTTCAAAAATTGCATCCGCTACCGCTTTCGGTTTACCCGATGCCAGCGCGTATTTTTGCCCCATCACGCCTTGCAGTTCCGGGAACTCGCCCACCATTTGGGTCACCAGATCCGCTTTGCATAGCAGTGCCGCTTCTTCCACCCAGCCGCGATCGCTCGCTTCCATCTGGAGTTGATCTGCAATATGTCCTGCCACTCGACTAATGCGATCCACCTTCGCCCGCACCGATCCTAAGTCTTGCTGAAACGTGACGGTTTCTAACCTAGGCAGATACTCTTCCAACGGAATCGCGCGATCGGCATCAAAGAAAAACTTGCCGTCTGATAATCTTGCCCGAATCACCCGCTCATTTCCCTGAGCAATCAAGCTTGCCTGACTCGGATTGCCATTAGAAATCGTGATGAAATAAGGCAACAGTTCGTCCGATTCCGCCGACTTCAGCACCGGAAAATATCGCTGATGGCTTTCCATTTCTGTGGTGATCACCTCCGTAGGCAATTCCAAAAACTCCCCATCAAACTTGCCCACCACAGGCGACGGATATTCCACCAAATTCGTCACTTCCTGTAACAGCGTTGGATTAATCACCGCAACTCCGTTCACCGTTGCCGCCGCTGCTTGAATTTGTTGCTCTATCAACGCGTGACGCTTTTCAACATCTACTTGCACAAAAGCATCCTCCAAAACACTCACATAGTCTTTTGCGTGAGGAATGCATACAGCCGTGGGATGCAACACCCGATGACCCTGAGAAATGCGATCGCTGTGGCATCCCTGGGACCCATTCATCAATGAGATCGGCAGGACCTCACTATCTAGCACCGTCACCAGCCAACGAATCGGGCGTGGAAACTTCAGGTCTCCATCTGCCCATCGCATAAACCGTTTGCCTTCCAGCTTCATAATCCACTCCGGCACCAACCGCTTTAAAATATCAGCGGTTGCCTGACCCACAATGGTTTTACGCATAAACACAAAGTCGCCCTTCTCCGTCGGACGAACTTCTAAATCTGCCACGGCAACCCCCTGTTTCTGGGCAAACCCGATCGCTGCTTTCGTCGGCTGCCCATCCTTAAACGCCGCCTGTGCCGGAGGACCCTTCACCTCTTCTGCTTGGTCGGGCTGGCGCTCTGGCAATCCCCAAATAATCACCGCAATCCGGCGCGGGGTGCCAAAATATTCAATTTTTTCTGGAGTTAGGCAGCGTTCAGCAAGGCTAGTAGGAATCCGCGATCGCCACTGCGCCAACGCCTCATCCACAAACGCGGCTGGCAATTCTTCCGTTCCAACTTCCAATAAAAATGTCGCCATGACTAACCTTCAAAATGCCAGATTTGATCCAACTAAATCTTTACCAGTGTACCGCTAGCAAAGGAATGCAGAAAAAAGTACAGAGAAATTGGGAATAGAATGCGAAGATGTCAGCAACCCGATGTCAGCAACCCAATAACAGTCATCTAGAAAGCTATCGCTTTACAAAAGCGGCTCATATCTCTAGGATTGGGGCAGCTTAAATCGAGATTTTTTTGGGTCAGGGCAGCGTTATGTCAAATTCTTCACCTCCAAGGCAGCGTCCACCTCGTCTACGAGATGACGAGCCGATCGCGCTCCTGATTGCAGCACTCTCCTTTGGGGCTATTTTTTTCTGGATACTGAACCAAAATCAGCAACCGTTTTCTATCGGAAATTTTCTCAAAAAAGCGGGTGAAACCCAAGCGCCCCAAGTAATCACGACCCCATTGCCACAAACCACAGAAGCAGAAATCGATGGTGTCAAAAAAGCTCCTCGTTTAGAAGACTCCCCTCAGCCACCCTCACCCAATACTGGGGTAGTCACGACTCCCGCACCCCCTGTGGCTATAAACCCATCACCAACGCCATCGATCGCCCCACCCCCGCCGCCTATTCCACCCGCTAACCTAACTCCCGCAAAACCTGGTGTGCCCCTTTCGTTCGTAGACGTTCCCAAAACCTATTGGGCATATCCTTTCATTACGGCGCTTTCAGCACAGGGGATCATTGGCGGCTATCCCGATGGCACCTTTAAGCCTGACCAGCCAGTCAAACGGTCAGAATTTGCCATTCAAATTCAAAAAGCCTACGCCAAGCCCAATACGCTGCGTCCGATCACATTCATAGACGTGCCTCAAGCAGATTTGCGACTACCCGCGATTGATCAAGCCGTCAAAATGAACTTTATGATTGGCTATCCCGATAAAACGTTTCGCCCCACTCAAAAAGTCTCGCGCATGGAAGCAGCCGTCTCAATGGCAAGAGGATTAGCTCTGCCGATACCGGCTGATCCCGAAGCGATTTTACAAAGTTATCAAGATCAAAATCAAATCCCTGAGTGGGCGCGATCGCGCATCGCAGCCGCAATTGAAGCAGGATTATTTTCGGGCGATCCCGATACTAAACAGTTAAATCCAAACCAGTCAGCCTCTCGATCGGACATTGCAGCATTAGTTTACAAAGGACAAAAGCTAGCAGCTAAGTAAAAAATCATCATTGAGCAATAAAAAAAGTGTTTCAGTTTTTGAGAGTTGAGCTTAAATGTAGACAGGTCTGCATTGCAGAAGCCCAAGGAGTGAAACATGCACCCATTCAAAAGTCATCGATTAAATATGCAAGTAGTAACCCGCTGGAAACATCAACTCACTGCGATCGGCGGTATAGCTCTTGCCGCTGGCTTATTCGTTAGCACTCAATCCCCTGTTCAAGCCCAAGCCGCCTATGGCAGCTATATTGGCGCTGGTGTAGCATTTGGCGTAACCAATGGCGGCGGCGGTCCCAACGAAACCGCCAACACTTCAGGCTTTCTCGCAGTTCGCTACAAGTTTTTACGAGCGCCCGTTTCCTTGCGAACTCAAGTATTGGTCGGCGGGAATGGTGTTGCAGTAGTTCCCACCGTTTCCTACGATATTCCAATTAACTGGCAAGCGGATGCCTATATTGGCGCAGGGGCTTCCATTGTCAGAGGAGACAAAACGCCAATTGGCAATAAAAATAGCTTCGTCATTCAGCCAGGTATAGATTACTCCTTGCCAAACACCAACTTGATGTTATACACCAACGCGATCATTGCATTTGATGGATATAAATCCAACAACGGCACCGCCGTATCCATTCAAGCAGGCGCAGGGCTACGGTTTTAGCTCAGGCTTTGAATCGAACAATCCAGCTTAGTACATCTCACCATCAACATTCTCGTTCAAGCGTTCATTAGCACTACACGCTCAATCCAACATCCTACGATAGTACGCAAATCAACTAAGCAGGAGTGATAACGTGCAAATCGAAGAGAGCGAGGTGACGATTTCTACGCCTGATGGACAAATGCCTGCGTTTTTGTACCAGTCTGCTGAACATGGACAAAAACCAGGCATAGTCCTTTTAATGGAAGCATTCGGTTTAACTGCCCATATTCGAGAGGTCGCAGCCCGAATTGCAAACGAGGGCTATGTGGTTCTCGCGCCAGATCTTTACTATCGTGAATTGCCAAACAACAAGTTTGGATATACCGAAGTTGAGCAAGCGATGGCAATGATGTACCGCCTTAACTTTGGCAAGCCTGTAGAAGAGGATATTAGAGCCGCGATCGCTTGTATGAAATCACAAGCCGATGTGTTCTCAGAGAAGATTGGAGTCACCGGATTCTGTTTAGGCGGCGGGCTAACCTTTCTCGCTGCTTGCAAGTTTTCAGACGAGATTGTGGCAGCGGCTCCCTTTTATGGAATGGTGCTAGATGAATGGATTGAGGCAATTACAGACATCACGGTGCCTATATATTTGTTTCATGGGGGAGTCGATCCGTTCATTCCGCTTGAACGGATTCAGCAAATCGAAGCTCGGTTCAAGGAACTTGGCAAAGAGTACACATTAAAGGTCTATCCTGATGCCGATCATGGTTTTTTTTGCCATGAACGTTCTTCCTACAACCATTTAGCAGCCGAAGACTCATGGCACGAGCTTACACAGTTTTTCCGCAAGCATTTGCAAAAGTAACTTGCACCCTGTAACTTCCACCATGGGCTGCTTTTTTCGTTGCAAACCTAATAAGCATCTTCAAACCGGGTGATGTCATCTTCACCCAGATACTCACCATTTTGGATTTCAATCATCACCAAAGGAATCACCCCAGGGTTCTCGACCCGATGGGCAGTAGACATTGGCACATAGGTAGACTGATTCTGAATTAGGATGGTTTCCTTGCTGTCGCAAATCACCTTGGCGGTGCCAGACACAACCACCCAATGTTCACTGCGGTGGTAGTGCATCTGCGTCATGATGTGGTGTCCGGGTGCCAGTTCAATCCGGTTAATTCGATAGCGACTTCCTTCCTCAAGCTGCGTGACGTTACCCCAAAAGCGGACACGAGTCGCCTCGTTTTCTGAAGCTACTTCATCCGCGATTGATTGAGAATTACTATCGATCATGTTTCGCTCCATCAAAGTACTTATCTAGCTACAATACTAAGCTTCATAAATTAGCTTGTCAGCACCACTCAGCGCCTATCGAAAGGTCTTAGCTACATTGGAAAGTCTTGTTCAAACTTTTGTCGAGTCAGGGGTTGCTCTAGCACTAAGCCCTCCCCTCCCAAGGTTTCCAACGATTTTCCTTCAATCGAAAACCAAACAGCCGTAGACGGATTTAGGCTAGTCGCCGTATACAAAACTTGGGCTAACCGACCCATCATTGAGGTGCTGCCGCCACCGCGAGTAAACTCCTTAGACAAATCGATGTGAATTCCGTCAGTTTTAATCGAAAGGCTGCGAAGCTTAGTACCAGCGGGAATGGTCGTTGTTTCCTCCGGAGCCGTGGAACCTACAAGAAGTTGCTGAATCGCAGTTTCTAGCAGTGCGTTTGCATCCCCGCTAGAGCTTACCTT
The DNA here is from genome assembly GCA_003249025.1 of Leptolyngbya sp. Lineage (GTDB taxonomy): Bacteria > Cyanobacteriota > Cyanobacteriia > Leptolyngbyales > Leptolyngbyaceae > ULC077BIN1. The sequence goes on from QBMH01000089.1 coordinate 11,923, forward strand.
GACTGGACGCGGCGCAAGCTGAACCGCTGTATCAGACGGTTTTAACCAATAAATCTGGAGGTTTTTTTCGGCAGTTGTTGGAACCGGATTGACCGAAGGATTTTGGGTGTTTGAATTGGAAGACGAGGGCGTAGAAGGCTTACCTTCATTTCCCGGTTGAGAGGACTGAATCCTGGTGGCATTAGTCAATGGGGGTGTGTGGGATGACCATGCCCACCAAGCAGTAGCACCGCCTGTAGCCAAAACGATCGCAGAAAACGCTGCAAGAATACCGGGAGGAATAGATCGACGGGGCTGTTGTTGCATTAGAGTTTTCCTCAAACGGTTGAATATAGATTGCAGCGATCGAGATCGCACAGAGTCACCGCAAGTTTAATAGATCTACATTCCCTTGGAGCAATTTCAGCAATAAACGAACAACAATTAATTACAAAGTTTTAAATCTTTAAACCTTGAGGCAGCCGCAAGAATGCCACAAGCTCTAGTTTTTTATCTTTGACCTCAAGTTTGAGCACCCTCGCCGTCAGTTGCGACCATTTCACCTGACCCAAACTTCCAGGTAACCCACTCAATTGCTCCAGCTTAAAGCGATTGAACAAATTTGTAGCAAAGGCTTGAATAAGTTGTTCAGGAAGCTCCTCCCCATTTAGCTTTAGCACGGGTCTGGTTAAGGTTAGCCGTTGTCCTTCCGCAAACGTGATCCCCGATTCCGCCTCAACTTTGAATTTTTGGGCAGTCTTCACCTCTTCAATCTCGACCTGCAACCTAATTCTGCCACCGGGCAAAAATTCTACATTGGGGTTCAAAATCCGATATTCATCCAGCTTGGTTCGCAGGTCTTGGATGCGCTGAGGAATTCCCGTTCTTCCTGCTTCCCCCGACGGTTCCGCTTGCACTTGTTTGTCGTTGCTATTGGTCAAACCCCGCAGTAGCTTTTGAATTTCCTGTTGAACTACGGGAGCCTTCAGCGCACTAATTAGATCCTCTTGCCGAATCACCAATCGCATCCCCACGCCCAACGGTGCCTGTAGCTCCGTCTTTTTCTCCTTTCGCAGCGCTTTGACGTTGATATTGATCGGGTCTGTTTCAAACTCAAGGGTGTCGATCCGGATGCCTTCTAAGGGAAATAGCCCCCGTCCGGCAATCCGAATTTTGTCTACTTTGCCACCGATCGCGTTGTGAACTGGGGTATTGTCCACCCGAACTCTCAGTTGCTCTACCGATTTAAACTGAGAGCGAATCGTACTTTCAGCCACTTTATCAATCCCAAAGTTAATGGGAGATAGAACACTAATGAGACTAGAAAGAATCAGGATGAAGATTTGCATGGCAGGTTTCGGGTGTCAGGTGTTAGGGGTCAGGTTTCGGGTGTCAGGTATCAGGAATAAGCAAGAAAGGGATGGAGGCGATCATCAAATCTTTCAATCATTTATCAAAATATTCATCAATGCGTGGCTTCGATGAACCATTGTTTTAGAGTAGAGACGACATCGGCGATCGCTAGTTCTTGAACCTCGTGAGTAGCGCGTTTCACCACTTCTACCTTGCCATTTTTGAGCGATTTCCCCGTCACAATGCGATAGGGAATACCAATCAAATCTGCGTCTTTAAACTTTACTCCAGCCCGTTCATTGCGATCGTCCAATAATGTCTCAATTCCCGCTTGATTCAGGTCAGTATAGAGCGTTTCCGCTGCTTTTACCTGCTCAGCATCAGACATATTGGGAATGACGACGATCGCGTGATAGGGCGAGATCGCAGGTGACCACACGATCCCATCCTTATCGTGGGATTGCTCAACGGCAGACTGCGCCAACCGAGACACCCCTACGCCATAGCAGCCCATCACCAGCGGATTTTCTTCTCCCTGCTCATTGGTATAGGTTGCGCCCAAGACTTTCGAGTATTTGGTGCCCAGTTGAAAGATGTGCCCAATTTCAATTCCCCGTGCGGTTTGCAGCAATTGGGTTGGGTCGTGAATGGCGCGATTGCCCGCCGTCGCCTTCCGCAAATCCACCACCAAATCCGGCAGCGTGAATTCCGTGCCCCAGTTTGCCCCCACTTGGTGATAGCCCACCTCATCAGCACCCGTGACAAAATTCTTCAGATCTACAGCCGTTTTATCCACCATCCGCAGAAACTTAGGAGCCACCATTCCAGAAGCTTTTGAGTCAACCGGAGCAGGTTTTGGCGGTTTGATGTAGCTATCCGACAAATTGGGTGCCATATATCCCAAAGGCAACGGTTTCGCCGCCCACTGGGCTTGGGCATCCGCATCCGGCACCGTCAGCCCAATTACCGTACTGCCGCCATAATTCCCTGCCAGCTTCACCAATTCATTTTGCAGCTTCACTTCATTCACATCCTGATCGCCCCGAATGCTGATCAGCACCAAAACGGTTCTGCCACTGTCATACACCGCTTGATACAGCACATTTTTGACGACTGCGGTTGGCGAACAGTTCAGCAATTCACACAGCTTAGCGATCGTGTCAGTGCCCGGAGTTTCTCGTTTTTCGGCAGTGGTAAAAGGTGATGTTGCTGCCTCAGGCGGTAGCGCGATCGCTTTCTCCACATTGGCGGCATACTTGCCATCCTCGGTATGAAGGATTTCATCTTCACCCGCTTCCGCCAGCACCATAAATTCTTGCGAACCAGAGCCACCGATCGCGCCAGAATCCGCATCCACCGCCCGAAATTTCAATCCGCTTCGCCGCAAAATGTTGTGATAAGCCTGATTCATTTTTTCATAGGTCGCCTTCATGCCTGCTTCGTCGGCATCAAACGAGTAGGCATCCTTCATAATGAATTCCCGCCCCCGCATCAAGCCAAACCGGGGACGAATTTCATCCCGAAACTTCGTCTGAATTTGGTACAGGTTCACAGGCAACTGGCGATAAGAACGAATCATGTCACGGGCGATCGCCGTAATCACTTCCTCATGGGTCGGACCTAAGCCCATCTCTCTCCCCTGGCGATCTACCAGCGAAAACATAATCCCTTCCGCCTTCGTGTAGGTGTCCCAGCGTCCCGATTCTTGCCACAACTCGGCAGGCTGCATCTGAGGCAGCAAACACTCTTGCGCTCCAGCCGCATCCATTTCCTCCCGCACAATCCGCGACACCTTTTGCAAGACTCGCCACATTAACGGCAAATAGGCATACACTCCGCTGGCGATTCGGCGGATATATCCCGCCCGCAGCAGCAGCTTATGGCTAGGAATCTCCGCCTCTGCCGGATCTTCCCGCAGAGTGACAAACAGCATTTGTGACAGTCGCATGACCCGCTTCCTTTTCAGCCTTCAATCTTCATCTCAGTGTACGGTATTGCGGCTAAAGGGATGAAGCGATCGCGGCAGATGAGCGGGATAGATGAGTGGATGACTTGGGAGGCTGCGAGTGCCAAGGATTAGCTATACGAGTTAAACTGTAATGATTTTGCTGCTTTCTAAGGGCGATCGCTCCATTTCTAGGGGAAGATAGACCGTCATGATTTCCCCCGCTTTCGGGCGCTGCTTGACCGTAAGTTTGCCCCCGATCGCCTGAAACAAGCTTTTCGTTACCGCCAGGGTAAGGCTGAGGCTGCCTGTTTCTGGTTGAAACATCAGCATATGACCAATCGATTTGGGCGAAGGTTTAGGCAAAGCCGTACCAAACAGTCCCTTACAGTGACTTTGGCTTGCGGCATCTAGCAGGGATTGCAACTGGAGTTTAAGCTGATCTCCCGCTAAGGTTACGTCTACTTGAATGTGGCTACCCGCAGGGAGATTGCGGGTGAATCGCTCGATTAAACTGGTAAGCACCTGTTCTAGCATGGTTGGGTCGCTGACCACGGCAGGCATGGTTTCAGGTACAACAATATCTAAAGTCATCTGGCGTTGGCTTGCCTGTTGCTGCCAGCGAGGAATGCTTTGTTGAAACACATCGACGACAGAGGTGCGAATCAAAGACATTGGGGGCTGATGGGTGGTGGTCGTTTCCAATTCCATCGCTCGAAAGATCAGCCCAAACCGATCGATCTGTTCGCTGCATTCGCGATCGATAATGCTCAACCGCTTCAGCACATCGGGCGCTAAATCGAGACGCTTGAGCAGCGATCGCGTCAGAGTGCGAATGGTGGTTAGTGGGGTGCGAACTTCATGGGCGATCGCCTGCACCAGTTCCACATCCAAATGCTTTTCATCGAGTTCTGCTTGCGCTGGAATCGTTTGATTGCTAGAGATACTTGACCAGACAGCATTTTGAGTCATTTCTTTTTTTAATGGTTCTTGGGAACCATCAAAACTCTTTATGGGAGAAATTGGTTCTGGCGACTCTTCCAATACGTTGGATAATTCCAACATCAACCGACTGAACTGCATCACCGTTTTATAGTCAGGTGAAACAGGTGGAAATTGATGTACCCATTCATCCAGGCGATCGACGTGGTGAGAAGTCATCAACAAAACGCGAGGACGAATCGCGTCCCAAGCTTGCTGCACCACTTCTGGCACAAAGGAAAACAAAAAAGCAGGCTCCTGAGTCAGGGTTTCGCCCAATACCATCACTAAACTGAACCAGGGAGTCAGAACTAAGCAAAATGGTTCTGCCGCCAATGGATCGCCGGGTAGCAACGGCAGCACGGGCAGCGGATGGTTACTAGATAGCGTCCCCGATTTGGCTGGAAGCAACTGAAATGGCATCCAGTGAGGCGAATCAAGCGAGGTAGCGGCTAGAGTGCGGGTTGCAAACTGCTTGACAATTTGAGGATGGTTGAAAACAGGGGTAGGACCCGATAAAATCATGCCGGAAATTGGCTGATCGGCATTCCTATCTAAAGTGGGAGAAACGGTTTGAGCGGCGGCATAGGCAGGAGTTTTTGGAACAGTCAGGTGCTTTTGTAAAAGGATAGTGAGCGCCGCGATCGCGCCATACCATTCGCGCTCTGCCCTAAGTTGTTGCAACGCGACACGACTACTGGAACGCTGAGATGATCCAGTCTTGGCATCACTCGCTGATTCTGATGTGCCAATCCAGGTTGGATCATTTAACGCTATCACTTCACTTAGAGTTGGCAACAACCACTTTGGCACGCCCGTATCCCTCTTTATCCGGTTTCAATCATTGACTAATAGGCTTAATCTGCAAATTCCATCAAACTAATTTTTCTGAAGATTGAAATAAGTTTGAGCGCGATCGCCTACTTCTATGAACTTAGCCGGAATTTCGGATAAGCGATAGTCGCCAAACCGAACCTTTAAGGTGGCAATTGCCGCTATCGATAGTTGGTGAATTGCAGGGGAGTTGGGTAATCTTCTTGCTTTAAGCGCTGGATCACGTCTTGCAAATCATCTTTAGACTTTGCCGTAACCCGCACTGCATCTCCCTGGATCGATACTTGAATCTTGCTAAACTCATCGCGAATCAGTTTAGAAATTTGTTTAGCGAGTTCTTGAGAAATTCCTTTTTTTAACTTCACTTCCTGCCGCACACGAGTTCCACTGGCAGATTCAACCTTGCCATAGTCAAAAATCTTTAGGGATAGGTTGCGCTTAATCGCCTTAGTTTGAATCAAGCTGTTGACGGCATCTAAGGTAAAGTCGCTGTCGGTGTTGATGGTGATTGCTTCTTCACCCAGTTCCACTGTTGTTTTGGTGTCTTTTAAGTCATAGCGGCTCTGAATTTCGCGGGTTGCCTGATCCAAGGCGTTGACCAACTCTTGGCGATCGAACTCGCTAACAATATCGAAGGAATAGTTTGCAGCCATTGGTGAATGTTGTAAGTGAATGTTTAAACCCAGGGTCTAATCCTGTTTTTTAGCACAGTCAGTGTGACTCGCAACATGATTGAGAAAAATTAATGCTTCAACGGCGATCGCCAAGCATAGATCAACCTAACTGCTGGGCTTCCATAGGGCGTTTTGCGAAACGCCCCAACGAAGACACCGAGCAAAATCTTTCTATATTTCAGAAGGGATTACGCTTCGATTTTTACAGACAGGATTTTGTCATTCTGACGAATAGCATTCACCACATCCATATCGGCGGTTTTACCAAATACAGTGTGCACGCCATCTAGGTGAGACTGAGCCGAATGGCAGATAAAGAACTGACTACCACCCGTATTTTTTCCGGCGTGTGCCATAGAAAGGCTACCTGCCTCATGCAAATTAGGATTAATTTCACACTTGATTTTGTAGCCCGGTCCGCCGGTTCCGGGTGCGCCCGTTGCGCCGGGGCGAGTGTTGGGGCAGCCGCCCTGTACCATAAAGTTAGAAAGTACGCGATGGAAGGCTAACTCATCATAAAAGCCGCTGTTGGCAAGTTCTACAAAGTTTTTGACGGTATTGGGAGCGTCTTGATCAAAGAGTTCTAGATGAATAGTGCCCTTATCGGTTTCCATAGTGGCGCGGGTCATAACTGTCTCCTAAGGACACGAATCGAAACATTCTGATCCTACAGTGTTCGGGCGATCGCTTGGCTATCCGATCGCCAATCCGCGAATCTCAAACTCCGGTAATGTTATAAACTTGTTGTTTTGCCCTAAATAGATAAGCCGAACTCATAGCGATTA
>QBMH01000008.1 GCA_003249025.1 Leptolyngbya sp.
GGTCAGGGGTCAGGGGTCAAATCTTACACTGAAACCCGAAACCTGAAACCCGAAACCTATTCATCACTGAAACCTGAAACCTGAAACCTGAAACCTATTCACCCCTCGCTCAGGGTTTCAATTAACAGGTCAACTTGTTGCTGGCGATCGCTCAAGAAAGTTTCGCAGAGTCGTAAATCTTCGATGGCTTCTGAAAACTGATCAAATACATCGGCAAGATCTAACTCGCCCGATTCAATTTGAGCGATCGCGGCTTCAATTTTTTTTACTGTCGTCTCATAGCGCCATCCATCTTGAAGGCGTGTAGACGGATGCTCACTATTGTCGGGTTTTGAATCGCTCACGAGATTACTCTTAAAAGGAAGCTATTGGGCTAATTTAGTTTTACGCAGCTATTTGCAAATATTTTGCGATCGCGGGGAATTTTTAGGATGAAGCCTCTAAGATTTCTTTTACAGTAACGGTTGCCTGTCCTGCGGCTAGCTGAATCAGAAGATCCTGCCCCAATCCTAGCGTATCAGTCGATCGCACAATATCCCCCTTTGCCGACCGCACCACTGCATAGCCTCGTTTCAGGACTGCTTGCGGATCGAGGGTGTTCAATTTTTGCTGCAAAAGCTGAGTATGTTGGGTTGCCTGCTGCAATTGATCCCCATTGCGTTGAATTAATCGCTGCCGCATCCAGCCTAACATTTGGACTTCATGGGCTAGTTTGCGGTCTAGCTTGAGTTGCTGTAATCGAGTCTGCACTCGTTGCAGGCGATCGCGGTTGACTTCCAGTCGATACTGGAGAGCCTCCTGGAGAGCCACTGCCCGTTCTCGATGCTCGGCATACAAATCTGCCAATTGAGGCACCGCTTGCTCTGCCGCCGCCGTTGGCGTATGAGCGCAACAATCTGCCACAAGATCCGCCAAAGACTCATCCCGCTGATGCCCAATCCCCGCAATGATGGGAATCGGGCACTCCGCGATCGCCCGCACAACACGTTCATCATTAAAACACGCCATATCTTCAGTGGCTCCGCCTCCGCGTGATAGAATTAGTACATCCGCCCTACCATCTAGAATTACCCGATGAATCGCTCGTGCGATCGAATCGGGAGCTTGATCCCCTTGGACTAATGCTGGAGAAAACAACACATGTAAACCTGGATACCGTCGCCGTAGCGTCCGTTGAATATCCCCCCACGCCGCCGCCTGAGGTGAAGTCACCACTGCTACAACCCTAGGATGAGTGGGCAATGCCTGCTTATGCGAGGCATCGAATAAGCCCTCTGCTTCTAACCGATGCCGCAACTGCCGATAGCGCAGTGCCCGCAGCCCCTCTCCTGCGGGTAACACCTGCCACACAACGAGTTGATATTGCCCCCGCTGCGGATGCACATTAACGCGACCCAAAATAATGAATTGTTCTCCTTGGGTTGGCAAATTTGTGAGGCGATCGATCTGGCTATTCCAAACCACACAGCTAATTGCCGCTTTTTCATCTGGATCTTGCAGTGTAAAAAACAATCCACTCCGGTATTGAGTCGCGCTAGAAACTTCCCCTGTGACCCAAACCTGCCGAAGCTCAGTATCTTGCTCAAGCAATGCTTGAATATAGGTCGTTAATCCAGCCACAGACAACGCTGTATCGGGAATCAATAGATCAGAAAGATAGGAGGTCATAACCTGTAATAAGAAAATGAATCAAGGGGTCGATTAAGAGGGATTACAAAAAATGCATCCCAGGCTCCCTAGGGAAACAGATAAAAATAATCTGCTGGAACGACGAACTGCTGCTTATAGGGTAGCGAGACTTCTCTAGATTTAACAGGATGCTGTTGCCTTCCTTCTTTGAAGCAACGGACATAGAATAGAAGTCCTCTAACACCCGATTTCTCCACTCCTTTTGACCAAACTCTGCGTTGAGGTACTCATGGCTAGTAAAACTGACAACTCTGCTTCTGATAAGCAAGCTTCTGAGAAACAAAAAGCTCTGAACCTTGTCGTCTCGCAAATTGAGCGCAACTTTGGTAAAGGCAGCATCATGCGTTTAGGCGATGCCACGCGCATGAAAGTTGAAACAATTCCCACTGGTGCCCTGACCTTAGATCTGGCACTGGGTGGCGGATTGCCAAAAGGTAGAATCATTGAAATTTATGGTCCTGAAAGTTCTGGAAAAACGACGCTGGCACTTCATGCTTTGGCTGAGGTACAAAAATCAGGTGGGGTTGCCGCTTTTGTGGATGCTGAACATGCTCTCGACCCAACCTATGCAGCAGCCTTGGGTGTAGATATTGGCAACCTGCTGGTGTCTCAACCGGATACGGGGGAAGCTGGGCTGGAAATTGTGGATCAGTTGGTGCGCTCTACTGCGGTGGATATCATTGTGATTGACTCGGTAGCAGCCTTGGTGCCTCGTGCCGAGATTGAAGGAGAAATGGGGGATACCCATGTGGGGTTGCAGGCTCGGTTAATGAGTCAAGCCCTGCGAAAAATCACTGGAAATATGGGGCGATCGGGTTGCACAGTAATTTTTCTAAACCAGTTGCGCCAAAAAATTGGGGTGACCTATGGCAATCCAGAAGTCACTACTGGCGGACAGGCACTCAAGTTTTACGCATCAGTTCGGCTGGATATTCGCCGCATCCAAACTTTAAAAAAGGGAACGGATGAATATGGCAACCGCGCCAAGGTTAAGGTAGCCAAAAACAAAGTAGCACCCCCATTCCGGATTGCCGAGTTTGATATTATTTTTGGCAAGGGAATCTCTAGTCTGGGTTGCTTGGTAGATTTAGCAGAAGAAACGGGCGTAATTATTCGCAAAGGTGCATGGTATAGCTATAACGGCGACAACCTTGCTCAAGGGCGAGATAATGCCATCAAAAATATGGAAGAAAATCCAGAGTTTGCTAAAAAGATTGACTTAGAAGTCCGGCAAAAACTGGAAAAAGGCGCGGTAGTTTCTGCTAATTCTGTGGGACATGCCGATACTGATGGGGAGCAGGATGAAGAGGGGCTTGAGGAAGAATAGGGCTTGGCGATCCTTGCGTAAGGGCGTAGCATTCGGGCAACAGGTTGACGACTTCATCAAAGACTGACTACCGAATGCCACGCCCCTACAGGCATCTACAAATCAACGAAAATTTTACAGTTGGAAACTTTGTAGTTTGGCTCGAACTGCTCAACGGTTTAAGAAACGATCGAGAATATCAGCTTGCTGAGAAGGGCTAAGTTGAGGATTTCTGGGTGTTTCTTCTGGTGGACGGGCACTAGGTTTGAGAAACATGGAGGTTTCCTTCTCATTGCCTTGTAAAGGAGCATCCCAATCGGTTTGGTTTGCTTCTAGCTCCATTGCCTCGATCTCTAGCGATTCTTCAGGGGGTCGAGTTTTTGAGGTAGATGGAACCAGGTTGATGCTGGAGAGTAAATCTGGTGGAATGGGTTCTGCACAGCGGCTACTTTCGCAGAGAAAGAAAATGAATGACAAACTTCCCAAGCGAATGCGATCGCCATCTTTTAACAAAACAGGACGACGCACAAGTTCGCTATTGATATAGGTGCCATTTGTGCTGTCTAAATCAATTAGAAAAAATCCTTTGTCGGTAACATACTGAACGATCGCATGGCGACGAGAAAGGCGTTTATCTGGAATGGGCAAACTGGCTTTGCGATCGCGCCCAATTATCCATAGGTTTTCTAACTGAGTCACGATTTGAGTTTGGTCTTGAAGCAGATTGGTCATCAGGTAAATTTGATCGCCATTGATGACTCCTTGCACATATTGCCAGACACCTCGCAAACGATGGCGATTGTTTGTATTCTCCAACTCAATGATTTCATCTAATAGTTCGCGATGATGCTCATATAACTTGAGAAAAACTTGATACAGTCCCAATCGCTGCTCTAAATCAGTTGGATGACCAGCAGGGCTTTGCAAATTTGGTGAAAAGTCTGCTACGGAGTTTAGGTCAAACATAATCTGCACTATCTAGCCATTCAAGGTGAAATTTTTATCTGCTCAAAAGCGTCTATATCAATCAAATTGCACAGTCGATATCTACCTTCCCAAAAGCAGTCAGTCTATTTGGAGTGTTGAAAGAGGACGGTTAGATTCAGCCCATCTGCTGGGCGGTCATACCTCCCTTTCCTAAAGTAAAGCGAATATGCTAAAGAGATATCCGCGTGATTACTGGATAATCCTCTGTTTAGAAACACCGCCCTCAGTGTTTAAGAGCGAACAGTCAGCCTTTTGGTAGAGTTTCCTTCAATTTACTTTTTACTTTTTTGAGAAAAGTTAGTCACCCCTGCGCACTGTAATATTTTTGGAAAGGATTTTTGGAAAGATATGAGCAAAGAAAGTGATGCAGCAATCGATTCTACAACAATGTTGAGTATTGTAAGCTTGGACACAGAAAACTAAAACTCTTTTTAAAATGAGAGGATAGTCATCATTGGTGTGCGTCTAGAACGAATGAATGAGATTTATGAACTATCCATGATCTCATCAGCAAATCTTAATTTTTGTTAATTCTGCAAGTGTGCAGAACCGTTGACGTGCGCCATGTTGATTGATTCAAATAACGAGTGTTCTACCCTTGCTGAACAGGGAAGTGTTCCATGCGTCATAGATTTAGCTCGATCATCTGTTAAGTTTTCGGTTTCCTCAATCGCCGATCGCCGAATAGCGGCTTTATCCCATGCGAGATCGTCCCTAGATCGGCAAGAGAATGCTTCCGAACTGCAAGCCCTCCGTCAGTCAGCGTATGTAGGCGAACAACAAAAGCAACGCAGCGGCTCAATTCGCAAGGAAGCGATCGCCTCCCTTGATGTTGCTCAGTCCGTAGGAAACTTTGCTGCACCCCTTTCTCCCTTAAGAGATCGAGATTTAAACGCTCTATCAGAATTATTTTTAACCGACAAGATGAATGACATTGAAGCAGACGTGGCTCAACTGCTCATTCGACTGCAACCAGAACCCTGCTGGGAAGATGATCCCTTCGCATTTTTGCAGGACTTTCTTTAAAGAGTGTGGAAGTCAGGGGGATGGGAAGTACGGGGTACGGGAAGTGCGGAGTGCTGGGTGTAAAAGAACGGCTTGATCTTGGCACCTCGTACTCCGAAACCCTTTTTCATAAAATTGCCTGTAGCAACTGATCGGCTCCAAACCGGACGGGATCAGTGCAGGGTAGGTTTGTCGCGGTTTCTACCTGAGCGATCGCGCTATGGGCAGCAGTTTCCTCTAAATGACGAGTGTTGAGGGCGATCGCGGCGACGGGCACAGGTGCAAACGCTCCACCCGCTCTGGCGACGGCTTCATAAAGCTGCACGACTTCGGGCAAGGGCGGAATGGGAACTTCAGGAATTCGGCTGAGATGGGTTTGTCCGGCGCGATGCACCAGGATTAGGTGAGTCGGTTGACTGCCTCGAATCAGCGGCAGGGTGGCAGTCGAAGACGGGTTGAGCAGAGAACCCTGCCCCTCGATCTGCAAAATGTCATGATCATTGCCGTACCGCATCACCACCTGCTCTACGGCACCGGAGGCAAAATCGACCCGCACAGCATCCAGCGCCACGCCATCCCCCGCAATCATCATCCCGGCTTGCCCGGTTGCCACAAATTTTGAGCGCAGTCCTCGTTTGAGTGATGCCTGGTGAAGCTGCAAACTGGTGGACATTTTGCCGATCGCCATGTCAGTTCCCACGGTCAACACTCGCAAACAGGCAAGCGATCGCGCTTTTCCGGTGCCAATGGGCAGGTTGGGCGGCTCTTGGCGCATATCCCAAATCCATTGATTGGGTTGCAGCCGTTGAAAGTCGAGATCGCTGGCAAGTGGGGTGTGTAGCCCGTTGGCGATCGACAGTCCAGCAGCGATCGCCTGTTTAATTTCCTGCCGCCACTCTTCGGGCAATGCGCCTCCAGTCGGAGCCGTTCCCAGCACCAACACATCGGGTTGATAGGCGAGGGCTTCTGTGACCGATGCCACAATGGGGGCAAAACGGGAGATTCCGGTGAGATCAGTTAAAGAGGCTCCGGGCGATTGGCGATCGATGACCGCAACGACTGGCGATTCGGTATATCGCAGCAATGCCAGCCCAGTTTTGCCGCGATCGCCTTGAATGCCTTCATGCAAAAGAATGGCTAAACGATGATGGGATTGAATCATAGAAGCACCGTGTTATTCACAAGCCGTCATTCACAAGCTATCTTAAGTCGCGACCTTGGTTTCGTCTAAATATCGGTGAACGCCCAAGCCCGGTTGATCGGTGGGTACAATTCGCCCATTTTGAAAGGATGCACCTGCAAAGGGATCGTTGACTAAGTTAAGGTGACTATCGAGGTCAATATAGTCTGCCAAAGGGGAAAGGTGAGATAGAGCGGTGTTGAGCAATGCGCTGTCAGAGTAACAGCCAAACATGACTTTCAAACCGCAGGCTTTGGCAGTGTGAATCATCCGCAGCGCTTCGGTTAAGCCACCGGATTTCATTAGCTTGATGTTGATGCCGTGGACGCAATCGGCTAAGGGCAAAATATCGTAGCTGGTGAAGCAGCTTTCATCGACAAAAATGGGCAAGGGCGATCGCTGATAGAGTTCGGGCAAGTCGCCTTCCTGTCCTTTTGCGAGGGGTTGTTCTAGATAGGTCACGCCTTGTTCGGCTAGCCAATCTGCCATCTGTAAGGCTTCAGTCAAACTCCACCCTCCATTCGCATCTACGCTAACCTGAGAAATGTGAGGAGCAGTTTCTTTAATTGCCAACAGCATCGCCTGATCGGCTTCAAGCCCCAAAGGGCTACCGAGTTTCACTTTTAATGCCTGGATATCCTGAAACGGAACCACAGTATTGCCTTTTCCCAGCCAATCTTTCACCCGCTGTTGAGCCGCTTCAGGCGTACTAATGCCAATAGTGACGGAGGTGGGCGGAATGCGATCGCACTCCAAGCCCCAGAGTTGCCACAGAGGGAGATGGGTGTGCTTGCCGACCCAATCGTGCAACGCCACATCCAACGCGGCTCGTGCTGCTGAAGGGAGCCGCGCATCTAGCATTAAGCGCTCAATTCGCTGCCCCTCCAAAGGGCTGAGGGATTTTAGCAAGGGCACAAACTTTTGCAGCGATCGCGCAATCATTTCGGTCGTTTGCGGCGCTGTTCCGCCAGAAAAAGGCGACGCTTCTCCCCAACCCTGAATGCCGTCATGCTCGATTTCAACCCAAATGTTGGTTGTCTGGGCAGTGGTGCCCCGACTAATGGTCAACGCAAACCGCTTCTGTACCGTAAATGTTGCGATCCGAACCTGCATGACAAAGACCCTCAAACGGCACTTTCAATTCCATTAAAGTAGCATTGGATTACTATGCGTTCTCACTTCAGATTCACAAAAACTCGTGCTTGGATTGCTGGCGTTTTGGCAGCATCCCTGGTTTTACTAGGCTGGCTGACAATCCCGGTGATTTCTCAGGTGGCTTCTCCTCAAGCCAAAACCTTCGAGCAGGCTTGGAAAACCGTGAATGACAACTTCTTTGATGCCAAATTTAACGGCGTAGATTGGAAAGCCCTACGCGAAAAATACGCGCCTCAAGCGGCTCAAACTCAGTCGGCGGATGATTTGGCGATTGTGGTGAATGCCATGATATCCGAGCTAAGAACCTCACATACTCGCTTTTATACGCCAAACGAAACGGCATATTACCAACTGCTGGGTATTTTTCAACCGCGCAGCCGCGAACTGAAAAACTTGCCTAAAGCGATTTTTCCAACCAACAAGCTGGAATATAGCGGCATTGGCATTTTCACCAAAGCGATCGCCAACAAAACCTTTATCAGCGGCGTGTTAGAAGGCAGTCCGGCGGCGCAGGCAGGACTTCAAATGGGTGATGAACTGCTGAATGCTGAGGGTCGCCCGTTTCATCCGGTGCGATCGTTTGCAGGAAAAGCTGGACAGAAAGTGGTGCTACAAGTGCAGCGGTCAGCCAATAGCGCCCCCCAAGATATTGCCGTTACGCCTAAACTGCTTGATCCACTGACGATGTTTTTGGATACTCAACGTGCCAGCACTTGCATTTTGCAGCAAGATGGCAAAAGAATTGGCTATGTTCACCTGTGGTCCTATGCAGGCGATCAATATCAAGAGCAGCTAGAGGAAGATCTAATCTATGGAAAACTGCGAGAGGCGGATGGTTTGGTGCTGGATCTGCGGGATGGATGGGGCGGTGCGCCGCTAACTGCGCTGAATATTTACACGGCGCGGGGTCCAAGCTTAACCAGCATTCCTCGCAGCGGAGATCGCAATCTAATCAAGGCCCAGTGGAATAAGCCCGTGGTGATGATTGTGAATGAAGGCAGCCGCAGCGCTAAGGAAATTCTTGCCTACGGATTTCAGCAATACAAGATCGGCACTGTTGTGGGTGCAAAAACGCCCGGTGCCGTCGTTGCGGGGCGGGCTTTCTTGATGCAGGATGGCAACTTGCTGTATGTCGCAGTCGCCGATGTATATTTGGATGGCAACCAGCGGCTCGAAGGAAAGGGCGTTACGCCTGATATTGAAGTGCCCATGACGATTGAATATGCTCAAGACAAAGACCCGCAGAAAGAGAGGGCGATCGCAACCCTGCTCCAGCAGCTTAAAAAATAGACTGAGCAAATTAATCCCAGAAATATCACCTTTAGGGGTGAGAATCAGCATCCGAAACGGTGACAGGAAGGACTGTTGTTTATTCTATAAGCCAAGTAGCTTTCACCAATAAAGCCCCCAACACTTCTCATTTCTACCTGTAAGGACGCTCCTGATGAAATTCAATACCTTTTTCGCTGCCTTGACCACTACTTTGACCGTTGGTATAGGCGCGATCGCTCCTGCCCAAGCCGACTCCTTTTATGCTGGCACCGCTTCTAATGGTCAGCCCGTTCGCGTCGATACTGATTCGATTAATCGCGCCAGTTCCCGCAGCGTCAACTTTATTTACTACTTGGGGGAGGAGCGGATTTTCGCCCAAGCCAACTGCGATACTCGCGGCTGGACGACATTTCCCGAAAATAAGACGCAATATCCTCAATCGGTTGCCACTCAAAGTATGGTTAACTTTGTCTGCGACAAAACGCGAAATATTTCCACAACCGCCCGAACGGCTCGTGTGATTGATCCGCCTTCTAACGTTCGCGCCACACCCAATGGCAAAATCATTTGCTCTTTGGGACGCACCCAAATTACAGTGTTTGAAGCTACGGGTTCCTGGTATCGCACCAATGTTTGCGGCACCAAGGGCTACATTCACAAAAGCCAAATCCAGTTCTAGGTTAGACGAATACGCGCCGCAATCTGGGTTGAATACTCAGCAGTGCAATGGTGGTAAAGCCTAGCAAAACCAACAACGCTGCACCCAAGGTCACGTCGCCAAAAGGTGCCTGCATGACCACGCTGCTGAGCGACCAATTTTGATGTAGATATACATAGCGAATGGGTTCGATCGCGTAGCTCAAAGGATTCAGCGACGCGATCCATTGCAGCCAAGTTGGCATAAAGGAGAGCGGTACTAAGGCAGTGCTGGCGAATAGCAAGGGCAAGTTCGTCACAAAAATCACCGCAATCAGTTCAATGTGTCCGGGCAAAGTGAAGGCTAAACCTAGACTGATTGCGGTTACGCCTAAAACCAACAGCAACACGATCAGCGCCATCAACGCCAAGCCGGACGCATTGGGCAATCCGGCACCCAAAACCGCGCTCACGGCAACGATCGCTACGGTTTGAATGGCGCTCAGGGTCGTGATGAAAATTGCAGAAGCCATCACAATCGAGAACCGAGAGGCAAGCGGAGCCACGAGTAAACGATTGAGAAAGCCAAACTCGCGATCGAACATCACCGGTAAACCCGCATTCAACGCGCCGCCAAAGGCAGTAAACACAATGATTCCAGCCCCAATGAACTTACCATAGCTGACGCTGCTGCCCAAAAATCCTTGGGGTGCATTTTGAAACAGCGCCCCAAATAAAATCAGCCACATCACCGGCTGAATAATGCCCGCAATCAATGTTGAAGGGCGACGCTGAAGTTGAATGAACAACCGACGAGTTAAAGCAGTCGTTTCTTGAACAAAATCGGCAAGCGAACTGGAAGGAAGCGCTGAAGTTTCAGGCGCTGTGCCATTCAAAGTTGAGGGAGTCAGAGTAGTCATAAATTTAACAATTATTGGGCTAAGTGACTAACTAGAGAGAATTTGAAGAATGAGGCTGAGTGGTTTGCTGAATTGTTTTTTCTCTACATTTTCTCTACCTCAGTCTTTTTCTCTACCTCAGCCTCTACCTCAGGCTTTTTCTCTTCAATTGCTGCTCTTCGATCAGCCGTTTCAGAGAGAGAACGTCCTCTCTTTATAGAAGATTCGGATTGAACTTCTTCCAATTCACGGTGAGATTTGTCTACCTTGGAAGCTATAAATTCATCGAACAAGTTGAAAAAATACGCGATGGCACTTTGCTCATCTTCTGAGAAAAAAAGAATGGTCTTGTCCCAAGATTGGTCTGATGCAATCTTGAACTTTGACTGAATCCAGAATTGAAACTCTGAAAACTCTCTTTCCTCCTGGGTTTGGGGAATATCTAACTCACGCCGCGCCAAAATATAGCCTGATAAAAAAGACCGCAGATTACTGATCGCAGGCTTTCCGAGATACATAGAAGGTCTTCTTTTAATTTTTGAGATGAGTTGATAGAAATTACTCATAATGCCCTTTCTTCAAAAGTCAACTTCTGTAATCTGAAAATCCTCCCCCATGTCATTGATTGGTGAATACAGGTTATATAACCAATCGCGTCTTAAAATTCCTTGAGGGTGAAGGTTATCAAAAATCAATTCTTCATTGTTGATATCAACTGCGATCGCTTCATGCCGCCCGTTAGTAGAAATATTTCGCTTAAGCATCTCATGATAAATATTACTAAAAGGATCTTCGACGCTGCCCGTAAATAACTTGATGTGTTGACCGCTAATTCCTTGCTTGATCAAAAACTGTTTAATTGCTTCGGCACATTGAATACATTCAAATATGTGAAACTCTTGAGCAAGCTTAGTAATTTGCTGATGGAGTTCAAAACCATCCATTATTCAGACAATCCTTTACCGCATTTGTTTTTTGCGTTCGGCTTTTTCATCGCGGGTGCTGCTGGCAGCAATTTCGGCATCGAGTAAAGTGCGTCCAGTGGCAGCGAGATAGACATCATCCAGGCTGGGGCGGGATTGGGCAATGCCAAAGGTGGGCAATCCGGCTTGATGAAGCGCTTGCTGCACGGTCAGAAGGGCATCACTTTGAGGTGTGACTACCAGATTCAGGGAGTTGCTTTGCGCCGTGTTGATGATCACTTCCTGAACCGATGGCAGCACTTCCAGCAAAGATTTTGCGGTTTCGGCTTCGGCTGGGGATGTGAACTCACGAATCCTGAGGGTGATGCGATCTCCGCCCACCTTATCTTTCAATTCTGAGGGAGTTCCACAGGCAATCACTACGCCTTTATCAATGATTGCCACCCGATCCGCTAGCATGTCGATTTCTTCTAAATAGTGGCTGGTGATTAAAACAGTTGTGCCCTCTTCTCGAATCTTCCGCAAAAAATCCCACACCACTAAGCGACTTTCAATATCTAAGCCAACCGTGGGTTCATCTAGCACTAGCACATCGGGTTGATGCAGCAGACCTGCCGCCAAATCGAGCCGCTTTTTGATGCCACCCGAATAAGTGCCGCTTTTTTTATTCGCGTAGTCTTGCAGCCCCAATCGCTGAATCACCCATTCAATGCGATCGCTCAAAATAGCGCGAGGCAGGTGATACAAAGCTGCTTGCAGTTGCAAGAGTTCTCGCCCAGTCAGCACTTTGTCGATCGCCACCTCTTGAGCAACATATCCCAATCTTTGTCGCGCTAGCTTGGGATGATCTAGAGCCGAAATCCCAGACACTTCCACTCTGCCAGCATCCGGTTCTGCCAAAGTACACATGCACCGCAGGACAGTGGTTTTGCCAGCACCATTGGGACCTAGCAGCCCAAAAATTTCCCCTGGTTCAATTTGCAACGAGACATCTTTGACTGCCTCCACTGCGCCGTATTTCTTTTGTAGCTTTTCGATTAGGACAGCAGGAGCCATGACACGACCCTCAATTGATACAAATCTCAATCTCTATTTTAAGGGCTAGGGGATGGGGACTAGGGGATAAGAAGAAAATCAATATAAGAGACTCATTCCACGATCGAAGCTGGATAGCCCAAACGACCATCCAGCATCTATTCCAAGAATATCCCGTTTCTAGCTACGATCGCCCAAAAAAACTAAGAGATCGGCAATGGCACACTATTGATCCAAGCCTGCACATAGGCTGAAAGCATAACAGTCACTTGATGGGTCACAGGTAAACTGTCGAGTGCCATGCCTGCACAGAGTAGCATCAAGTAGAAGATGGAATATTTGAACACCGATCGCGCCACTTGTAGATCGGATGGAGCCTGCATCAGTTGCCATGCCTTTTGCACAAAAATACCGCCTAGCAAAAGAGCGATCGCCGCATACACAGCCCCCATCACATGCAGCGGGTAGACGAGCAGCAAAGTAACGGGAATCAGCGCCAGAGTGTAGTAAAAGATTTGACGAGCCGTGACTTCGTTTCCTTCTACCACGGGCAACATCGGCACGCCCACCTTGGCATAGTCATCGCGAATCAGCACCGCCAACGCCCAAAAGTGGGGCGGAGTCCAGAAAAAGATGATGGCAAATAGCACCCATGCTGCCCAGCTAAGATCCCCGGTGACGGCTGCCCACCCAACTAAGGGCGGAATCGCGCCAGCCGCACCCCCGATCACAATATTCCAGGTGCTATGGCGCTTCAGCCAATGGGTGTAGATCAGCACGTAGAAGACGATGCCCGACATTGCCAGACAAGCAGCTAGCAAATTAGCAAAAACAGTCAGCAGAGTAAACGAGGTGACGGCGAGGGTGATCGCAAAAATCAGCGCATGAAGCGGCTGCACTCGACCCGATGGCAAGGGACGATGCCGGGTGCGCTCCATGATGTAATCAATATCGCGATCGTAAAGACAGTTGACTGTATTCGCTGCTCCAGAGGCAAAAGCGCCACTCACCAATGTTACCAATAGCAGCACCGGATCAACCTGCCCCTCTGCGGCGATCCACATGCCGCCTGCGGTGGTAATCAGTAGCAGTAGGATAATCCGAGGCTTCGTAAGTTGGTAGTAACTTTGAATAATTTGGCTGAGATTATCGTGGTGGCGAGTAGTCGTTGAGAGAGTTTCTTGCATTTTCGAGTGTTCCTCACGAAATGATTCACCGATGTCATTTGTTTATTCAGTTCATCGGTGATGCTGGGGGTTAAGCATTAATGTAGATCGGCGCAGGTAATTAAGCAGAACTCCTGCTATTGAAATGTAGAGCTTAGGCAATTTGCCCATCGCCTGAACTCGCGATCGCCTGACTCATTGATGCGGATTCAATTGGCACATCAGCCGTAGGAATGACAGCACTAGCCATGCTAGCAACATCTCGAAACGCCAGTACTGTAAAGCTGACTAGCACTCCTAAAAGGACTGCCCCAATCGCCTGATGGGAAATGGTCAATGACTCCACCTGTAGCCGTAGCTTGAAGGTAGCAATTCCTAAAGCAATTTGCAGCACTAGCAAACTTACGGCACCCTTGGCTAAGCGACGCAAGGTAGGATGGAGCGCGGGAGTACGCCATGCCCACACAGTTAAGGTCAGAGTAGCAAGGGTTGCAGGAACAACTCCAGCAAGGTGACTGTTCATCACAGTACACAAAGTGGAATCGCTCAAGCATTGATGCAGTGCCCATTGAGAGCCAACTAACGCTCCTAAAATGCTTTGGACATAAACACAAACTGCCGCGATCGCTGCGATCCAGGGCAGCTTTCCCGCAGTTCCAGTTCCTTGATAGGGCTGAAGCGCAACTCCCATCGACAGCAGGGTAATAAAAAAGAGCAGCGCGGTGCCCAAGTGCGCGGTCACCAGATCAAATCGCAGCAACTCGGTGACGGTTAAAGCCCCCAAAGCACCTTGAACGATCACTAGAAACATTGCCAGCAAAGAGATCCAGGGTGCCCACTTAGGCAATTCTCGGCGATACCACCAGCAAAGACCCACAAGGGCGATCGCAAAAAGTCCCATTGACGAAGCAGTCAACCGATGAAACCACTCCAAAAAAACCTGTAGGTTCATTTGCTTTTGCGGCACCAACACCCCATAACATAAAGGCCAATCTGGGCACGCTAACCCTGCATTCATCACACGAGTCGCACTTCCCAGCGCCATCAAAAACAGTGTTTCACCTGCCATTCCCAGCACAAATCGACTAATCCATTCGCGAGGGCGAGAAGACCTATCATCTGTTTGCTGGTGGAAGGTAAGGTTAACCATGAGCTTTCAACCTCATTTCAAAATCACACGCTTCTTAAACTAATTCTGCGTAATCTGCTCATCCTAACAATCAGAGGGTTATTCTCACTGAGGCAGAGCTTCTTTGCAATAGCTATCACTGTAGTAACTTTGTCTAATTTAGTGTGTAAGATTTAGCAGTTTCTTCCGATTAATTTTGATTCTCTAAATCTTGGTTAAGTTAAGAAGTATTCCATAACACATTTTGAACTGGTATGGAGAAATCTATGGCTGTTAAAGACTCAGTAAAAGCCAACTCTCCATCAACTCGCCATTTAGACAGAAACTTGCATTGACTGGGAGGATAGAGGAACTTCTTAAAGATAAATTCCACTTTCTGTCCAAGTCCAAGTCTGCATAAAGGCTAGAAAGTCGCTAAGTTGTAGGCAGAACAAGTTATCCAATTGATTTTTGTGAACAACCACCCAAGCTTGTAGTGCTGCACACGGATTCTCTTGAACCGTGGTTTACCCTAATAAGAGGTAGAAATTTTTTGTAAATTATAGATTTCACTCTACTGTGAATTGTTAGCGTATCTCCAAGACTGATTGATG
Source organism: Leptolyngbya sp. (assembly GCA_003249025.1). Classification (GTDB taxonomy): domain Bacteria; phylum Cyanobacteriota; class Cyanobacteriia; order Leptolyngbyales; family Leptolyngbyaceae; genus ULC077BIN1. The sequence goes on from QBMH01000008.1 coordinate 14,976, forward strand.
CCCAATCCCATGCTGGAGCGGCACCTTCAATCGTTTTTACTCAATGTCTTTTTGCAAATGTTTTTTAGATTTAAGCATCGTTTGCTTTTTGGTTGCCTGTTAGAAGGGAGAGATTTGTGAATATTCCAGGTTCAATTACAACGCTATTAGTCGGGATCGTATTGACGATCGTCAGCCTTTGGTATGGGCAAAATCATGGCTTAATGCCTGTGGCAGCTTCTACAGACGCTCCTCTGGTGGATGGGCTATTCGACATCATGATGACGATTGGAACCGGGTTATTTTTGCTGGTTCAAGGGGCGATCGTCTATTCCTTCTTCAAATTTCGGCGTAAACCTGGCGATGATACTGATGGACCTTACATTGAGGGCAATATCCCTTTAGAGATCCTATGGACTTCGATTCCGGCAGTGATTGTGCTAGGAATTGCGGTTTACAGCTTTGACATTTACAACTCCATGGGCGGATTAGACCCGATGGATCACTCCGTCGCCCATCACAGCCAGCCAACCCATGAAATGGCAAACATGCCGGGGGCAGCGATCGCGGGCACCTTAACTGACGCGACCGTTGATGCCGCTTCAGCAACTCCAGAGACTCCAGCAGAAATCAAAGAATCAGTTCCTGCGATGACTTCTGCCCCGGCAGAAATGACGGTTCAAGCGGCTGGACTGCAATATGCTTGGATTTTCACCTACCCCGACAGCGGCGTGGTTGCAGGTGAACTGCATGTTCCAGTCGGCACTCGAATCAATCTAGCGATTTCTGCCAACGACGTGCTTCATGCCTTTTGGGTGCCAGAGTATCGGGTTAAGCAGGACGCAATCCCCGGCACACCCACACAGCTCTCCTTTACGCCGTCTCTCGTTGGAGAGTATCCAGTCATCTGTGCAGAGTTGTGTGGTCCTTATCACGGTGCGATGAAAACTAAAGTGATTGCTGAAACTCCGGCGGATTTTAATGCCTGGATTGCGAGTCAACAGGTTGCTAGTGCAGCAGGGTTAGATCAGGCGATCGCCCTCACCGCAACCGAAAAACCAGTCGATCAATTCCTTGCGCCTTTTGTTGCTCCGCTTGGAGTGGATGCTGCCACTCTTCAGCAGCTTCATTCAGCCCATGCCCATCCCTCCGCCAGTTAGCCATTTATCTATCCGTTAAAGTCCTATGACTCAATTACTCCAAGACGAAGCGGCAAAAACCCCGCAGGTTCCCCCAGTTCAAGCAAAGAAGCGCGAATGGCTGAAGTACTTTAGCTTTAGCACTGACCATAAAGTGATTGGCATTCAATACCTAGTCACCTCGTTCTTTTTCTATTTTGTGGGCGGTTTCTTAGCCACTCTGATTCGCACCGAACTCGCAACCCCAGAGGTCGATTTCGTCAGCCGAGAAACCTATAATGGCTTATTCACGGTTCACGCCACGGTGATGATTTTTCTGTGGATTGTGCCTGCGGCAACCGGCGCTTTTGGCAACTACCTGATTCCGCTGCTCGTCGGCGCACGGGATATGGCGTTCCCCAAACTAAACGCCGTCGCTTTTTGGATGATTCCACCCGGCGGGATTCTGCTGTTGAGCAGCTTCTTTGTTGGCGCTCCGGGTGCTGGCTGGACCTCCTACCCGCCCTTGAGCTTGGTTTATAACAAGCCGGGAGAAATGATTTGGATTTTGAGCCTGCTGATTTTAGGCACGTCTTCCATTTTGGGTGCGGTCAATTTTCTGGTGACGATCCTAAAAATGCGCGCTCCCGGCATGACCTTAAACAAAATGCCCTTGTTTTGTTGGGCAATGTTGGCGACCTCGGCGCTGATCCTGATTTCCACTCCAGTCCTGGCAGGGGCGCTAATTCTGCTGTCGTTTGATCTGGTGGTGGGCACTGCCTTTTTCAATCCCACGGGCGGCGGTAATCCGGTGGTCTACCAGCACATGTTTTGGTTTTACTCCCACCCGGCGGTTTACATCATGGTGCTGCCAGTGTTTGGGTTGATCTCAGAGATTTTACCCGTTCACTCTCGTAAGCCGATTTTTGGCTACAAGGCGATCGCCTACTCCAGTTTTGCCATCAGCTTCTTAGGCTTGATCGTCTGGGCACACCATATGTTTACTAGCGGCACCCCTCCTTGGCTGCGGATGTTTTTCATGATCAACACCATGATTATCGCCGTGCCTACGGGGATCAAGGTTTTTGGCTGGTTGGCAACTATTTGGGGCGGCAAACTGCGGCTGAATAGCGCCATGCTGTTTGCCATGGGCTTCCTATCCATGTTTGTGATTGGTGGCATCAGCGGAGTTATGTTAGCTGCCGTGCCGTTTGACATTCATGTCCACGATACCTACTTTGTCGTTGCCCATCTGCACTACGTTTTGTTTGGCGGCAGTGTGTTTGGTATTTATGCCGGAACCTACCACTGGTTTCCCAAAATGACGGGACGCATGGTCAACGAAACCCTGGGTAGAATTCACTTTGCCTTGACCTTGATTGGCTTTAATCTGGCGTTTTTGCCCATGCACAAACTGGGTCTGGAAGGCATGAACCGTCGGATTGCGGAATATGATCCGAAATTTACGGCGCTCAATTTGATTTGCACCATTGGCACTTACATTTTGGCGGTTTCCACCTTCCCATTCATCTTTAACATTGTTTGGAGCGTGTTCAAGGGAGAGAAAGCGTCTAGCAATCCTTGGGGCGGCTTAACCTTTGAGTGGCAAACCACGTCTCCACCGCCCGTAGAAAACTTTGAGATTGATCCAATTCTTGAGATTGGTCCTTATGAATACGGCACGGAAGAGGCGGTAAAAATCATTAAAGCGGGACCATTTCTGGCACTGGAAGCAGCGGCGGCACAAGGATAAGGAGAAACACTATGCAAAGTTCGGCACTTGATACGACCACGATTGTCACCAGCCACCATGAGTCGGCTGCCCACGGACATCACGCTCACCCCGATCACCGCATTTTTGGCATCATTGTTTTCCTCGTGGCGGAGGCAATGATTTTTATGGGGCTGTTCATTGCCTATCTGACCTTTCGGGCAGTCGCTCCGGTGTGGCCTCCAGCGGGAACGCCAGAGCTAGAATTGCTGCTGCCCGGAATCAACACCATCATCCTAATTTCCAGTAGCTTTGTGATTCACAATGCTGACACGGCAATTAAAAAGGACGATGTGAAGGGAATGCAGATGTGGTTTGCCATTACCGCTGCGATCGGTGCCGTGTTTCTGGCAGGTCAGCTTTATGAATATTTCCATTTAGAGTTTGGACTCAAGACCAATCTGTTTGCCAGCACATTTTATGTGTTGACGGGCTTCCACGGACTGCATGTCTTCTTTGGCGTGATGTTAATGTTGGGTGTGCTGTGGCGATCGCGCAAACCCGGTCATTACTCCAGCACCAGTCACTTTGGCATCGAAGCCGCTGAAATCTACTGGCACTTCGTCGATGTCATCTGGATCATCCTGTTTATCCTGCTGTACTTGTTGAAATAACATCCGTACTTGTTGAAATAACATCCGTTGCAGAACGAGTTGGATTAAGCTTCGTTGACCCCAAGCAGGCAGAAGGAACGCTAGTGTTTCTTCTGCTTTTTGTGTTGAATTGAAACTGTGGTGACTATAAGTCTTTCTCGCCTGCATCAGAACGATTATCCAAACCCTGTGACAATTAAGCTAAGATGGCTCTGATTTTTCGCGGTTAGTCTGCGGGTTGTTGAGGAGCATAAAAGGTATTGTTTAACTATGAGTAATCGTTTAAGTCAGCGATCGGATGTGTTGGTATCTGTGGTATCGCCCATCAGCAATGCAGCAGAGTGGATTTCCAGCTATTTATACGAAATTTCATCTCTTTTGTCGGCAAAATTTAAAGACTACGAAATTGTGCTGATTGACAACGCATCCTCCGATGAAACCGTGCAGGTGGTTGAGCAACTCCAGCAGGAATTGAAAAACGTTCAGCTTTATTGCTTGGCGCGAAAGATTCCCCATGAAAGTGCTTTTGTCGTGGGATTGGAGCAGGCGATCGGGGATGTGTTGATTACCCTGGATGCTGCCTATGATCCGGTGGAACCGATCGCTGAAATGTTGCAAATGAGCTACGGCGGAGTGGATATTGTCTATGGGGCACGCAGCGATCGCGTTCTGGGTGGCAAACGCAGTCTCTATAACTCCCTTAGCCGCATCTTTTTCCGGTTCTACCGACACATTACCAAGGAAAATTTGCCGCTTTCAATTTCTACCTTGCGGTTATATACCCGTCGGGCGATTAATGCTTTTTTGGATAATGGCGATCGCTATAGCCTATTTCCAGTGATCGCCGCATTCTCTGGGCTGCGATATAAAACCTTTCATTATCAACGCCTCAACCGCACTGGAAAAGCCAGCAATCAAAGCTATTCAGAAGCGATTTCAAGAGCCTTCCGCCTGATTTTTCTTTCCTCTCATTACCCGCTGCGCCTACTGACTTTAACCGCATTGGCAGGTGCCTTTTTGAATGTGATTTATAGTTTTTATGTGCTGTTTATTAATCTAGTTAAATCTAAAGTTGCAGAGGGTTGGACAACCCTTTCTCTACAAAACTCAGTCATGTTTTTTATCCTGTTTATGATTTTGGCGGTGTTATGTGAATATGTTTCTCGCTTGGTCATGACCAGTCAAAATCGTCCATTTTATTTAGTCACACGGGAAAGTAGAAGTTTAGTTTTGTCGCGCAGGCAAGAGATTAACGTCATAAAAAAAGAAGTTGGACAGAAATGTGAATAATCAGCCAAGTCCTATTAGACTTCTTCAAGAATAAACCGAGAGGTCAGAATAGAAGGGTTCACCCCACCAAAATATTCTATGAACCAGGGATTGTTTAACCATCTAATCCATTTGCTCAATGAGTGGCAGCAAGAGTGTCCAGTGTGGAACCTGTAGAACAGAACAATGGTTGGCAGCATTGACCGAGGGAGACTTGCTGGTGAATAGCTGGAACTGATTCCTCGTCCCAGGGATGACCCAATGCAGGAAAAGTGGAGGAAGAGTATTACTCTGGCAAACAAAAGGAGCATACCCGTAAAAACCAGGCAATCACCCCAGGCAGGCTTGCCGCTGCCTCGTGGTTTTAGCTCAATACGGCTATAATACCGGCAACATCGCTACTTATCCTGCCGGGTAAAGATTGGTTGAAACAGTTCATTGCAACTTTGTCATTCCACAACATGCAGATTCTTTCCAAGGTACATTTTTTAGCTCGATCTTCTGCGTTTTTATTGGTTATCTATCTGCTCCCATTTACTTTTGTGTTGTGGTTTGTTACAACCTTTGGCGTGAATATTCCCTATCAAGATCAATGGGAATTAGTCAGTTTATTTCAACGTATTGCTGATGGAAAAGCAACGTTTCAAGATTTTTTTGTTCAACATAACGAGCACCGTATTCTATTCCCAAAGTTGATTATTAGTGTTCTCGCATTTGTTTCAAGCTGGAATATTCAATGGGAACTTTATTTGAATATATTACTTGCCGCGATCGTATTTTTATTGCTCTACAAAATTTCCTTTGACCAAACAGTGCAGCACAATCGCTCTTTTCATCTAGCAAATATTTCAACTTGCTTCATTGTGTTTTCAGTGGGTCAGTGGGAAAACTGGCTGTGGGGCTTTCAGATCGCCTGGTTTTTCATGAATGTTTGTCTCGCGATTGCAATTTTAGTCCTTTCCGTCAGGCTCAATTTGGCGCTGTGGGTTCGATTAACTGTGGCGGCTCTTGCCTGTATTGTTGCAACTTTTTCATCTGCCCATGGGTTATTAGTCTGGATTGCTGTTATTCCATCACTGATCATTTGCTGTAAAGACTATCGCCAACTAAGAAAAGTTGGCTTGATATGGATATTCTTATTTATCACTGCTTGTTATCTTTACCTCATTGATTATCACAAGCCTTCTGGTCATCCTAGTTTATTGTCTTTTTTAGAAAAACCTTTTCTATCGTTAGAGTATTTTCTGACCTTGCTGGGTTCGCCTCTGGTTCGTCGCTCTAACTTTTCGGCTGAAGTGGGGTTAGCAATCTTACTTAATTTCATTTTTTTTGTAATTTTCTATTTCAAACAAGCTGGCTCACGATTTTCTAAAGACGCTGCACCCTGGATTTCGCTAGGATGCTTCACAATTTTGTTTGCTCTAATGACCACGGTTGGCAGATCTGGTTTTGGGGTTGAACAAGCCAGTGCAAGTCGATATGTCACAGTGGCGATTTTGTTGGTCATTGCCTTAGTGCAGTTATGGCGCTTAGCTTTAACAAAGACTAAAAATGGGGTTGAAAATTGGCTTGATTCGCCAACCCAATCGAGCAGCGGATTGAAATTACGGTTTGCTTCAATCAAGCCCTTGATTGGAAGTATTTTGACGCTTTTGGTGTTGATTAATTCAATTAATTCGATTCCGTCTGCAACAGACTTTCGATCTCGATTGCTCCATGGTCAAGCTTGTTTAGAGATTGCAGATTACATCGTTCGATCGCCCGAAAACTGTCTTCAATTAATTTATCCAGATGCCAACACCGTCAGCGATCGGGCAAAAGTGCTAAATCAAATTGGTTTTAGACATTTTCCTAAAAAGCCAATTGAGTTTCTGACAAGCCCTGATCAGGTACATGGCTATATTGACAGTCCACCGACCAGCCAAACTCCAGCCGTTGTTAAAAGAAGCTGTATTAATTGTGAAGCAGTAGCCGTGAATGGTTGGGCAATTTTGCCAAAGCAAGTGCAGCCAGCTCGATTAGTGTTGCTCAGCCACCGTAAAAATCCTGAACACGATCCGGATGCTTTCTTTGCCAATGTTTATGTCCGTTTACCCAGTCCTGATATAGCGAAAGCACGGCGAACAAATCGTTACGCTCGATCGCGGTGGGAAGTTTCGTTTTCACCAGAATTATTACCTCCGGGTGAGTTAGTGCTTACTGCTTGGGCATATGAGCCTAATGACAAGCAGTTCATCAAGTTAAATGGTGAACCAAAGCTAAAAGTGGAATAGTTATCTGCCTGTTTCCTTAAGTTCTATCCTGATTGTGCTTCAAATGGCTCTGGTGATCTGTGCAGTGTAAATGTCTTTCAGGATGTCTTGTAAGGCGTATTGATAGTGCCAAGTTGGGTAGTGGGACTGGAACTTTCTCACATCAGAGACATACCAGATATGATCGCCTGAGCGGTTATCTTTGGCGTAGGTATACTGCAATACTTTGCCCGTCAGTGCTTCACATTGGGCGATGGCTTCTAGCATTGAGCAGTTGCTATGACGAGAGCCACCGATGTTATAGACCTCTCCGCAACGTGGGTTTTGATAAAAGTGATAGAAGGCATTCACCAGGTCATAGCTGTGAATATTGTCTCGTACTTGCTTGCCTTTGTAGCCAAAAATGGTGTATGGCTCATCCGTGACTGTGCATTTCATTAGATATGCCAAAAAGCCATGTAGTTTCGCGCCTGAGTGAGCCGGTCCGGTCAAACAGCCACCGCGAAAGCTAGCAGTTTTCATATTGAAATATCTGCCATACTCTTGCACCAGAACATCGGCAGCCACTTTAGAAGCACCAAACAGGGAATGCTTCGACTGGTCAACGCTCATCGACTCGTCAATTCCTAACCAATAGGGGTGATCGGGGGCAATCTCCCAGCGAGTTTCTAGTTCTTGCAGGGGCAAGAAGTTAGGTAAATCACCATACACCTTATTCGTGGAAGTGAAAATAAACACCGCATCGGGGCAGTATTGACGGGTTGCTTCTAGCAATACGAGCGTCCCGTTGGCATTGACGGTGAAGTCGGTGTGAGGATCGCTGGCTGCCCAGTCGTGAGAGGGTTGGGCAGCCGTGTGAATGATCAAGTTAATGCCTGTGGCGTGCTCTTTGAAGATGCGTTCAATGGCATCGCGATCGCGAATATCCAAATCGTAGTGGCGATATTGCTCTCCATATTTGTCTTTGAGCAGATCTCGATTCCATTGAGTTGAAGCCGACTCACCAAAAAAGTAAGACCGCAAGTCATTATCAATGCCAATGATATTAAAGCCAAGTTGAGCAAAAAAACGAACTGATTCAGAGCCAATCAGACCAGCAGAACCAGTAATTAAAACTGTGGGCATTGGTTTGATTACTCCGTTAAAGGGGGTGGCTAATGGGTGTGTTTTCAAATTCAAACCGTTGTTTAGCCAACTGATGGAACATCCAAATTATTCCTCCTGTGGAAATAACCATTAAACCCAGCATAAAAATATTAGGCGCTACAATCAGGCGATCGCTCGTGCTTGATGAACTCGTGATTACCCAATTCGTCACGAACACAATGCTTTGAAACGCTAACAGTGAATAGCACACGAAACGAGGAAGTTTAGTCAGGAGGGTAGCCAACCCTATAAATAGCAGAATCATCGTCGCATAGGAACCCTGATGGATGCTGGTTGTTCTAGGACCAAACATTGCCAAAATCCAAACGACTAAACTCAAGACTCCGACGCTCAAAATTAAATGAACCCGTTTAACATCTACTTGTGAATTGAGGTATTTCAAAAAGGGGGATGCCAACCAGATTAGCCAACCGATATTAAGCACCCCCAATGCCCTGAAAAGATGAAGAAAATCTTTTTCTCTGGCTGTATATTCATTTTTAGCATCTGCTTTGGGGTAGTCTATCAGCATCTTTAAATTCTCCCATTTGTTATTAGCAATTTGAGCAAAACTTAAATGTTGATAAGCGTCTTTGAATGCTTGAGGAAAGGAGCGAGAATCAACATCGATTACTCCGGCAAGATGCCATTTTAGCAAGCGATCGCCGGGCGGTTCATAGAATTTCTGATAGGCAGTCCAGGGAGCTAACATTAACCCAAACATGAGAGAACCGATGAGAATTTGGCGCACTCCAGGAAAGCATCGGGGTCGAACTAGCATCAAGGCGATCGCTGGCAGGGTGAAAATCACTCCGCCATGGGCAAGCAGTCCTAATGCAGCCGCTCCCCCCGCTAAACCTGCCTCAGTCGTAGTAGGGCGGCGGGATTCATACACCGTTGGCATCAGGAGAGCAAAGGCAAACACCATCAAGGCTCCGGCGAGTAGCTTGGGCCAAACGTACACACTGTTGAATAAGAAGAATCCAGAAAAGGTCGAAAACGCAAGGACGATCGCAATCTGCCATCCCGAAAGCCGCATGTTGCGGCACACTGCCCATAGAGCCGCTATCCAAGCAGATTGAACAATTGTGCCCATAAGTTGATAATGTAGCCCAACATCCGATCCGCTAAGAAAGGCGATAGGGCGCTGAACGAGGGTAATGCCTGCTTGTAGCGGCGGGCGATCGCTGCTTAACCATTCTCCAAACAAAGGGCGCGGATCTTGCCCCCCATAAAGCCTTTCGGTAAACATTTGAGGAAGGACATTATCGGGAGGAAATACTGCAAAAAAGCGCACTTGGGCATTAGATGCTGGCAAATCTCCCGCGTCAATTAGATACAGCACTGACAGGTATGTCAAACCAACCGTTAGCATAATCAGAATCGGGAAGACCGTATCTACAGACGTAAGAGACTTGGAAATTGATTTAGCAAAGGGCTTTTTCGTGAAGATCAACACTAACCCTGTCACGGTTGATAAAAGAACAAGAACGCTAAAAATAATGCCTATGAAGTGATTAAAGAAATAAACCCAAAAAGTTACATAACCGATCAATGAACTGACAGCCACTGCCAAAATAACTGTGAATGCAGGATGAAGATTCTGTCGCCGAATGATGAATATTCCTATTAGTAACCCTGGCTTTATGAAGAGGGCGAAATAAAATATGTATAAGGGTGCAAAAGAGATGGCTGAAACTTGTCCCTTTAGTAAACTCAAGAAACTTGACTGTAATGGTGAGCTAATTCCTATCCATCCATAGGATTTTTGATTGCTATCCACGGCAATGATTTGCATCGGATGTCCATACCAGGAAACGGGCAGCAGCCAATGCAATTTTTTCCAGCGATCGCCTGTATCTGCTGCTTTTAGTTGAAACTGTTCACCCGTATCAGCCCGTTTCACAAATAACTCATTGCCGTCAGCATTCGCCCAACCACTCACAAAAAGACTAAGAATAGCTGGGGCTTGAAATGGGGGAGAAGTTAGTTTTCCAGTGTTTTTATCTTCATTATTAACACCTGATCCCCACAAAACAATATCTTTGTTCTCAGCTTCAACTGCTTTTATAGAACTTCGTTTCATCGCAGGCGTTCTTTGAACAGCAAACTCTCCGATGACGGTATAACCAGTGCTGCCAGGAACTAAAATCTGGTCTGATCCACAAACAATGAACAGTACGATACTCGCTAGCAAACCAACTAGCAGAATCGAAGAAATAAGTAACATTAGCCGACGATGCAAAAACTTGTGAGCCAGCATAAAGGGTTGAAATACCTTCAGAAAAGTACTGATTTCAAAAGCAATTCATTATCAACTATCCATCGATAAATATCTTGCAACGTCTCTTTTGAATCGATCTCAGGCTTCCACCCTGTCTTGGCAATGACTTTAGAAGAATCGGTCACAAAAACGGGTACATCACCCAAGCGTTCTTCTAGTAAAGGAGCTACAGGAATCGTTTTTCCAGTAATTTCTTGACACAGTTGAGTCGTTTCTAGCAGCGATAGACTGTTGTGTCTGCCACCGCCGACGTTAAAGATTTCGCCGTCTAGATCAGCAAAGTGGGTTAGCTGATAATTAACTAGCGTCAATAAATCGCTGACATGAAGTAAATCTCTAACCTGCTTTCCCGTTCCGTTAAAGCCAATGTAGCTGAGGGATTTTTGAAAATAGTGAGCCGCAACCCAGAGCACAAATACGCCCTGGTCTACTTTACCCATTTGCCACGGACCTGTCAGCACACCACATCGATTAATGATTGCCTGAATGCCATAGGCATCTCGGTATTCTTCAATCAGCAGTTCAGATGCAAGTTTGGTGGTGCCATAGAGCGATCGCGCCCCTTGCAAGTTAAATTCCTCCGAGATTCCCAAGGTGGAGGCTCCTGGTAGTGACTGAGCGTCCACCAGTTCAAAGCGGGTGGGCAGTTCCTTAAGCGTTAGAGACTTAAGGGCATGAATGGGGTAAACTCGACTGGTAGATAGAAACAGCAGGCGGCTTTGGGTTTGCCGAGCCAGTTCCAGCAGATTAATGGTTCCCAGCAGGTTCGTTTGCAACACATACTGAGGCGAGCTAAATCCTGCTAGGACAGAAGGCTCGGCTGAACAGTCGATGATAGTGCTGCCCGGAAAGGTAGATGGATCAAGGTCAGAGGGCGATCGCACATCTCCATGGACAAACTGTACATCCGCTTGCTTGAATCTAGATAAATTCAACTCAGAACCACGTCTTCGTAAGTTGTCTAAACAAATAATTTTCCACTCAGGATGCATTCGCTTCAGACCTAGAGCAAGGGAACTACCCACAAATCCCGCTCCACCTGGTATCAGAACAGTCTCAGACATTCACTTGAGCCTTGTCATAATTTTTACTACAGTAATAATCTCCACGAGATAAATGTCTCTCTAGCCAAACGTAAAGGACGATGAATAAATAGCGGCTACCCATCTCCTTAATCTTCAACTTAGAAATTCCCGTCTGTCGGTTGTACCAACGGATAGGAATGACAGCATAGGAGTAACCTCGAACCAATGCCTTTAAAGGCAGTTCTACTGTGAGGTTAAAATGATGACTTAAGATAGGTTGCACACCTTCAATCACTTCCCGCCGGTACAGCTTAAAAGCGTTAGTTGTGTCGTTGTAACTCAAACCAAACAGCACTTTAATAAACAAGTTGGCTAATCGATTAATGAAAAGCTTGTGAAAAGGATAATCGACTACTTTTCCGCCTTTAATAAAGCGGGAGCCAAATACACAGTCGTATCCTTCGACTAGCTTGTAATATCCTGCAAGAAGATCTTTAGGGTCATCCGAAGCATCTGCCATGACAATGGCAACGGCATCCCCTTCAAACTCTGCCAACCCCCGCCGTACTGCAAATCCAAAGCCATTGGGAGGGTGATTATCAACATATCGAACAGTTGGGAATTCTAGCGCCAATTGCTGACAAACCTTCTCCGTACTATCCGTACTATTGTCGTTAACGATGACAACTTCATGGAGAATTCTTTCGCGCTGAAGCTTATTTACAATGGCATATACTGTGTCGTATAAACAATCCTCTTCATTATGAGCAGGAATCACAACTGATAATTTCATCACTCCTAATACTCCACCCTAATACTCCACCACTAAATTTGTCTTAACAATTTGCCTTAACCAGCTAGCAAACCATTTTCTGGTGATGATCATACACCTAGAGTTAGATGCCTGTCTTGCTCAACTGTGCATTTGGGGAAATCCGCTTTTCATTTGTTCGCTTCAAGTAACTTTAAATCAAATCCATCCGCTTGTACAGACCTTATCCTGAATGACATCGCTCTGTTTCAACGCGCTGAGGTTCGTGAAAATCGCCTATGAAAATTCCTGTTTCGCTCACGCTAGTGGCTTGTTTTTGCCTCTCTATGGTTTGCACAATCGCATTCTCGATTGGTGCAATCGCAGCCCAGCCCAGACTATTTATCGCCTATCCGCCGCCGACCCATCAAACGACGGCAAACAAAATCTTTTTCATTGGTACGGCTCCCGTAGGGGGTCAGGTGTTGGTTAATGGCCAGGCGATCGCCCGCAGTAGCGCCGGACACTTTGCCCCCAGCTTTCCCTTACAAATTGGCACAAACCAGTTCACTTTTCGCTATGGCACCCAAGAACTGAAGCGCACCGTCACCCGCGAAACCAGCGGTGTCACTTTGCCGATTGGAAACACCTTCGTCAAAGATTCCCTTACCCCCGCTGTGAATATTGGCAGGTTGCCGGATGAGTTAATCTGCTTTGGCGCGATCGCCCCACCCGGAGCCACTGTTGGGGTTCGCCTAGGCACCAGTCAAACCGTGCCGCTTCAGCCCCAATCTCAATTTGTCGAGTTGCCGCCTAACTCAGCGGTGTTAACTCAGCAAAATCAACCCGTTGCCGTGAATGAAGCCGGATTCTACCGGGGCTGTGGGCGCACCGTGCTAATCGGCGATTTGGGCAGACCCGTCTTTGAACTGAACTTGGGCGGCAACACCACGCGCCAACTGGGAACGGGCAATATTCAAATTCTGTCGCCCACTCAGCTAGAAGTGGCAGAAGTCACCGCCAATTTTGGGGCGGCACGCACGGGACCCAGCACCGATTATTCTCGTCTAACTCCCCTGCCAAAAGGAACTCTAGCAAGCGTTACAGGCTATGAGGGTGACTGGGTACGATTGGATTATGGTGCCTGGATCAAGCGGCAGGAAGTGCAGGTTCGACGCACGGCGGTTCCGCCCACTTCGTTGATTCGGAGCGTCAAAGCAAGGTCGGCAGGCGACTGGACAGAGATTGTCTTTCCGTTGCAGGTGCCGGTTCCGATCGCTGTGCAGCAGGGCGATCGCACGTTCACCCTTACCCTTTACAACACCACCGCCCAAACAGACACGATCCGGCTAGACGACGATCCGTTGATTGCCCGGTTGGACTGGCAGCAAACCCAACCCGGACAGGTGCAATATGTCTTTAACCTGAAAACATCGCAGCAATGGGGCTACACGCTGCGATATGAGGGCACCAGTTTGGTACTCGCGCTTAAGCGTCCACCCAGTGTGAAAAGTGGTGGGAAAGGAACCGCGATCGCGGCGAAACCGCTTACGGGGACAAAAATTTTGCTTGATCCAGGACATGGCGGACCCGAAGATCTGGGATCGGTGGGACCGACTGGCTTGCCAGAGAAAGCCGTCGCCTTAAAGACCTCTAAACTATTGCGGGACGAATTGATTCAGCGGGGTGCAACCGTGATCATGACTCGCGAAAAAGATCTAGATGTGGGACTGCAAGAGCGGGTAAATTTAATTGCTACTTCACAGCCGACGATCGCCCTAAGCGTTCACTACAATGCACTCCCGGATAGTGGAGATGCCATCAAAACTCAGGGCGTTTCAACATTTTGGTATCAAACTCAAGCGCATAGTTTGGCAATCTTTTTACACAATTACCTGGTGAAATCGCTCAAGCGTCCTTCCTATGGAGTGTTTTGGAATAACCTAGCGCTCACTCGTCCATCCAATACGCTATCAGTACTATTAGAGCTAGGGTTTATGATTAACCCCAACGAATACGAATGGATTGCCAGTGGGGCAGAGCAAAAGAAGCTAGCACGAGCGATCGCCGATGGAGTTACCGCATGGATACAAACCAGCCGCTAGTCATCACAGTAAAGATTAGTAGCTATCGCCATTGGTCGCTGTTTTCATCCCCAAAAAATGATTTGCTTGCATCAAGCGATCGGCAATCACCATGCGCCGAGCAAGGCTAATGCCCGACTCAGACAGCGCTTCTTGAGCCGACTGACGGTATTGGGCACCCGTTACAGAATCAACCTCATCGATGTGCTTCAGATTGGCATAGACTTTACGAACGTTAATAGCCATAAATCCTCTCTAGAAATCTTTGGGAGACCTGTAACACTTCATCATAGCCGTTTACCCGATAAGCAGAACTACTAAAAACTATGCGCTTCTAGTTTAAAAAGCATGGATAAACGAATCCTATGACGCAATATCCTATATCTTAGCCAGTTCTAATGATTGAAGCCCTGCAAAAATGGGAACGATTCATCACGAAGCATCACAAACCTGAAACACATCCATACAAACTGCAATAGTTAACAACACATCTTGCAATACTTGTTGCAGTTCTGAATAGACTGCTGTTTACGGTGGGATTTTCTCTCTTACAAGTTACACATCGCCTAGAAATCTAATTTCTTAGGAGAAGGCTTCATCCTGCTAAAGTTATTTTATGTATGACGAAGACGATGAACTGACTCTCCTGACAAAGGATGAGCTAGAAAGTCCGCTGGATAAGCTAGAGCCGCTAGATGCAGAGTCAGCGCCGCAGCCCGATCCAGAGGAAATGCTGCTGTTGCTAGAATCGGTAGAACCCAATCATCGGATGCTGGCAGCGCGAGCATTTTGCGATCTTCAAGATGAACGAGCAATTCCCCATTTAATTCGGTTGTTAAGCGATACCTGTCCATTGGTACGGGTCAGTGCAGCTTACGGGCTAGGTCGCAATCCAAGCCACGATGCCGTCGAGCCGCTGATCGCTCAGTGCAATAGCGATTGGAACGGCTATGTGCGAAAGGGCGCAGTATGGGCACTAGGGAACTGTCGCGATCGCCGCGCTTTGGTCACTCTAATCGATGCGCTGCGAACTGATATTTCGGCAGTGCGACTTTGGGCAGCCAGTTCATTGGCACAAATGGCATCCGTGGATTACGAATCGGTGATTGCTGCCATCCCGCCCCTCATTGAGGCGATGCGGCGTGATCCAACTGCTGCGGTGCGAAGTAACTGTGCTTGGTCGGTGGGGCTACTGTGTCGCGAGTTGCCGTCTAACGTGGTGTATGCGACTGCGATCGATGCCTTATTAGAAACCATTGTGGAAGATGAAGATCTGGGCGTGAGGGAAGATGCCAGAGCCGCTTTGCTGCGAGTCGGCGATCCGCGTGGGTTGCAATTAATTGAAGATTTAGAACAGGAAGGGTTTTTGTAAAAGTGCAGGATGCGGAGTTGGCACCTAAAACCTGGCACCCGAAACCTACTGCTCCGAGATTTGCTATTCGGTTAAATATTCGTAGGTTTCAATCATCTTCTTGATTGTTTTCTGATGTTCACGCGCGATCTCGGGCGGGGCAAAACCAGAGCGGCAATTCACCACCGATTCACCGATAATATCCTGGGCTTGGCGGTTAATCGAGTCTAGCAGTTCATCTAGGCTGGTGAAGCTTTCGTCAGCGATCGCGTTGAGGGTTCGCAGTGGATTACTTTCTTGGGCGATCGCCCTCAGCGCTTGAAACTCATAATCTAAAAGCTGCACCATGAAGTTCGTCCAGGGATCAGAAAGAGCATCCGCAATATCTTCCTGTTTCTGAAGGGGCGCAGATTTTGAGGGATTGGAAGAAACAGCAGGCTTTGGCGCTGTTATGGCTCCATTCTCATTGTCTGAGGAAACTATTTTAGTTGAAGAAATCAGTTTTTTGGAGTTAGGTTTTGAGAGGGTGTTTTTTGTGGATGCGTCCTTGGGGATGAACCTATCAGGCTGCGCCGATGAAGTTTGGAGAGCCGTTTTTTGGGTTTGCAGTTGAATAATTTGCTTTCCTAGCGCTTCTTTTTCTGGGCGGCGATCGCTGAGTTGGTTTTCTACTTTTTGCAGCAGATCTTGAGCCACTTGCGCGTTTTTCTGCTGTTGTTTTAGGGACGCAATGGTTTGATCCAGAGCGGTTTTTTCGTGTAGGCGATCGCTCACTTGGGTTTCTAGCTGCTGTAATTCAGTTTGCAGGGCAGTGACCTGAGCTTGTAGCTGCTTTAACGCCTTTTGTAGTGGATTAGCCCCTGTCTCTAGCTCCTGTTTTTTCGTTTCCACATAAGAAATATACTGGTCTAATTCATCGCGACACTGTTCCAAGTCCTTAACATCCGCCTGAAGCCGATTTGTGTTTGCCACCAGGGTTTGTTTCTGCTGCGATAGGTGATTAATTTCTTGCACCAACTGATCGCGAAATTGGCGATTCTCTGCTGTTTGGGCGTTTAACTGGTTCAGTTCGGTCTGTAAATTATTCAGACTGGCAGTAATTTTTTGCTTGGTTGCGGCTGCCTCGGCTAAAAATTGGCGCAACTCAGCTTCTGCACCTTTTGCAGGTACAGCGACAGTCATTCCTACTGGGGGCGGATGGATAGAAGATTCAACGACTTCAGTCGCCATCAAGTTCCAGCTAACACCTCTGTCAGGTGACATTTCGGTTCGGCGCGATCGCAAATCACCCTGCATCAGGGCAAGCGATTGGGCAACGCGCTCTGTTTCGGCTTCCAGTTCGAGCAATGTCCGCTGTTCTATGACTCGATGGTGCTGCAATGTGCGGATTTGATGTTTGAGCGCGGCACTGCGGCTGTCGGTAGAGCGATTACGATACCAATTGACAGTGGCGGCAGTGCCCCAAGCGATTGATAGCCCAGCTAAACCCATCACGATCGCGCTGCCCCAATCGTGATTCATCAGAAGACTAATGCTAAAGCTTGCTACAAAAGCAATCGATCCCAGCAAAAACCAAGGATTCAACATAGGTGGAAAATCCGCCGAATCGATACGGCAGCGGGAGTAGCTTTATGGTAAGCCCCTTTTGCAAAAGGCGATCGCATCAATGAGTACGGAGTGGGGAGTACGGAGTGGGGAGTACGGGATTAAAAGCCAGGTTTTGAGTCACACTTCATACTCCGAACCTTATGCCATCAACGATGCTAGGGTAGCGATAGCGTCTGGAGAGAGGAATGAAGTGTAAAGATATTTTACGTAAAGGACTCGTTTATGTGGGAGCGGGTGCTTTAACAGGAGGAGTAGCGTTGGCGATCGCGGTTCTGACTCCGCGCAAATGGAGCTTTGATCAGCGGGAACCCTGTGAATTCACTGTTTACCTTTCCAGCGATGGGTTCCATACCAACTTGTTCGTTCCAATTAAAACAGCAGTGTATGACTGGACACGGCGCACTTCGGGCTTAGCCAGTGAATTCTCGGCGCGCGATCGCGCTGTGCAGTTTGGCTGGGGCGATCGCCGCTTTTATATGGAAACGCCCGCTTGGGATCAGGTCAACCCGCTAGAAGCGCTGCGTGCCCTGTTTTTTTGGCAAAACTCCACTGCGATGTTTGTCAAAGGTCACACGACCCTTCCCCACTCTCCTAGCGAAGATTTGAGATGTGTGCGCTTGGGCAAAACGGATTATTTAGCAATGATGACCTTCATTGATCGCTCCTTTCAACTCGATCCTCAGGGGCAAAAACAACGCTTGGGGAGTGGACAAGATCAACAAAGCAGTTTCTACGCTGCCACTGGATATTACTCTCTACTTAACACCTGCAACTCTTGGACGGCAAAAGCGCTTCAAACTGCCAACGTCAACACGCCTCTTTGGGGCGGACTTGCCCAGCCGATTATGATGCATCTACGGAATGGGTGCCCCTGCGATGTTAAGAAGTGATCGAGAGATGAAAAGATAAAAAGATAAAAGAGTGAAAACAGCTCAACGCTAAATCCTGAACGCGATCGCCTTTTCGATAAACTTCATCGCCTGACCACTTTCAGCCTGTCTCTAGAACCATCTATTCTACTGATTACGGAATCAACGACTATAAAAATGCAATTTTCAAAAATTTTAATTGCGAACCGAGGCGAGATCGCCCTGAGAATTCTCCGCACCTGTGAAGAACTAGGGATTGCCACCGTTGCGGTTCATTCCACGATCGATCGCCATTCGCTGCATGTGCAATTGGCAGACGAAGCCGTTTGCATTGGCGAACCTGCCAGCATTAAAAGCTACTTAAATATTCCCAACATCATCGCCGCCGCCCTCACCCGCAACGCCACGGCAATTCATCCCGGCTACGGTTTTTTGGCAGAAAACGCCCGTTTTGCCGAAATCTGCGCCGATCATCAGATTGCGTTCATTGGTCCGTCTCCCGACTCAATTCGGGCAATGGGCGATAAATCGACTGCCAAAAAAACGATGCAAGCCGTGGGAGTGCCAACGGTTCCGGGCAGCGAAGGGCTGGTGCTGGATGAAGAAGAAGCCAGGGCGATCGCCCGCACCATGGGATATCCCGTGTTGATCAAGGCGACAGCCGGGGGCGGTGGACGCGGGATGCGGTTGGTGAAGGAAGACAGCGAATTGGGTGCCCTATTTGCCGCCGCTCAAGGGGAAGCAGAAGCCGCCTTTGGCAACTCTGGGGTCTATGTCGAAAAGTTTGTCCAAAAGCCCCGCCATATTGAGTTTCAAATTTTGGCAGATAGCTACGGCAACGTGATTCATTTAGGCGAACGGGAATGCTCGATTCAGCGCCGCCACCAAAAGCTATTGGAAGAAGCGCCTAGCACGGCTCTGACCTCTGAATTACGGCAAAAAATGGGGGATGCTGCTGTATTAGCCGCTAAGTCAATTAATTATGTAGGCGCGGGAACGGTGGAGTTTTTGCTGGATCAATCCGGCGACTTTTACTTTATGGAAATGAATACTCGCATCCAGGTAGAGCATCCGGTGACTGAGATGATCACGGGACTAGATCTAATTGCAGAACAAATTCGCATCGCCCAAGGAGAACGACTGGGGCTGACCCAAGATCAAGTGAGGCTGCACGGGCACGCGATCGAATGCCGGATCAACGCTGAAGATCCCGATCAAAACTTTCGTCCTCACCCCGGAAGAATCAGCGGCTATCTACCGCCGAGTGGTCCTGGTGTGAGGATGGATTCCCACGTTTATACGGACTATGAAATTCCGCCCTATTACGATTCGCTGATTGGCAAAATCATCGTCTGGGGCAGCGATCGCCCTGCTGCCATTCGCCGGATGCGTCGTGCCCTGCGAGAATGTGCCATCACCGGATTGCCGACTACCATTAACTTTCATCAGCGCATCCTCGAAACCCCCGAATTCCAACAAGGGGATGTCTACACCAATTTTGTAGAGCAGGTAATGATGATAGGTAAATGATCCCTATCCAATGTGATTCATCATCGTCAATAATCCTTGCTGCCCCAACAGAATTTCTCGAATCAAACTAAAAATCCCCACCCAGATAATGGGCGTAATGTCCACGCCGCCTACTGGAGACACGATTTTACGAGAGGGTGCCAGAAACGGTTCCGTCGGCACGGCAATCACGTTGAAGGGGAACCGGGTTAACTCTACCTGGGGATACCAAGTCAATACAATCCGGAAAATGAACAGAAATATCATGAGTGCTAGGATGACACTCAAAATTAAGGAAGTTAGGTTAACAGCCGTCATGCACTACTCTAATGGTTAAGGGTGGAAATGGTTAGAGAGGGAAATACTCTTCCCGATCTTAGCGGGATTCGCTAGGATTCTCGCGGCTAAGGATGAGAAACTTAGGATGTTGCGATCGCTCTAGCGAGAAACTATCGACACATAGCTTCTCAAGGATGTAACAGACCATTAAAATAAGTAATAAACCATTCCTAATTAGGAGACTAAGAGATCAATGACTTCTTCACTCATGAACTTTTTGCTAAGTCTACTGGCTGGCGCAGTGGTTATTCTGATTCCTGCAACCGTAGCACTCCTGTTTATTAGCCAAAAAGATAAGGTTCAGCGCTTTTAAGGAATCAGAATTTAATACCATCGATTTCGTAGGCTGGGTTAAATATGAAACCTCAAACTAGCCTTGGTGCTGTTGGGCTACACTAACTCTAATCCAACCTGCGGGATTCCAAGTGTTTGATTGTGGTCAAGGCACTGGAAGAAAAATTAAATGCCTGAATGGCTAAAAGCAGGGCGATTCCCGGAGGAATCGTTTCACGCATCGTCCCTAGAATTTATTGGAGATTTTGGGCGTAAGTCGTTAACATAGGATGTACTTAGGAGAGGTTTTCGATGGTAAACGTAGGGCTAAATTGGAGCAGTGTTTTAGGTGTGACGCTGGCTGCATCAGGCTTGGCTCTGTACTTTCTGCGCTCAATGCGCCCCAAGCTAGCTCGTGACCACGATATCTTTTTTGCGGCAGTTGCTTTGCTCTGCGGGGGCATCCTCTTTTTCCAAGGGTGGCGACAAGATCCTATTCTGCAATTTGGGCAGTTTTTGCTAACCGGGTCTGTCGTCTTTTTTGCGGTGGAAAGTGTGCGGCTTCGCGGTGTGGCAACCGAACAAGCTCGACGGACTGCACCGATTGTGGATGAAGAACGTCCAGTGAGTCGAACCTATCGGGCAGAATTGGATGATTTGGAAACCCTAGACGATCGCCCAACCACTCGACGCATTCGGGGATCGCGAGATGCACGCCCCAACCGTGATGAGTATGAAGAAGGCGCTCGTCGTCGCCCCAATAGTCGTTCTAGTGCAGAAGAGCGATATAGCAACGGTAATAGCAAAAGCGATCGCCCCCGTCGTCCTTCCCGCCCAACTAGTGAGCCGCCGATTGATGCGCCTGAATCGTTTTACGATGAGGAAACAGCGCCCGACTCTAGACGGCGCACTCGTAACAACAGCGTTTCCCGTCCTATCAATCCTCCTTCGGACGTAGCTAAACCTAGACGCTCTCGTCCCTCTGCTCCAGACACATCCCGTCGCCCTCGTAACGAAGAACCGGTTGCCTCTTCTGCTGAATACGTAGACTATCGCCCAATTGAGAATGATGATGAATCGGATAATTGGAGTGATGAGTAAACTAGGAAATCTAGTTAAACTCTAATCTTTTTATTTGAAACAGCTTGCAATGGTCAGTCGATGGGTTGGAGCGATCGTCTCTGAAAACATATCAAGCGTGGGTATACAGCCTCGTTGGCTTGCACTTTTTATTTGTGGCTACCTAGCTGGAACGGTAACCGCTTGCACGAACGAAACAGCGCTGCTATCAGCCGGCGAACTGAACAGCCGATTTAACGACGAACAGCCCGCCTTGAGCGGAGATGGGCGTTTTGTGGCATTTGTCTCAAATCGAGACGGCACTCGCTCTATTTTGCTCTATGACCTCCGAAATAAGCAATATCTGAACCTGCCTCGCCTTAACCGACGAGATGCGATCGCGGAATCTCCGAGTTTGAGTTCTACAGGTCGTTACATCACCTATATTGCGAGTGATAGCGCTCGACCCGAAATTGAGTTGTATGATCGAGCCACACAGCAAATTCAAATTTTAACGATGGGATATCGTGGTTGGTTTCGCAACCCGCAAATTAGCCCTGATGGTCGCTATATTGTATTTGAAACGGGCACCCGTGGACAGTGGGATATTGAAGTCCTCGATCGCGGCTCTGGCGTTGAACTCGATCTTCCCGACTATCGCCGATAACCTACGTCCATTTCTTCTGCTTAATCGCCCTTAGCCCCTCGCCCCTCGCCTTTCTTAGTGAAATGTTTTGTCTGGTCAATTGGGATTCTGGCACTGTCGCTCAGCGGTTGTGCAAATTCTCGATCGCTCAACTTTCCGTTTGATCCAGGCGGGCGCAGTTTGAACAGTCCGTTTGCGGAGATGCAGCCAGCGATCGCAGGACGCTATATCGTGTTTGCCTCTGATCGCCGGGGTAGTCAAGATATTTATCTGTATGACACTGTGGGTCGCAACCTTGTGGAAGTGCCCGGACTCAACACCTTGGATGTGAGCGAATCCAGTCCAGTAATTTCTGAAAATGGTCGCTACATTGCCTATGTGGGAGCGCGGGGCGGACTCACCGATGTTTACGTATACGATCGCGATACTCGCCAAACGCGAAACTTGACTGGAACGCTCAATGCAGAGGTTCGCAGCCCTAGCATCAGTGCTGATGGCAACGCGATCGCCTTTCAATCCAGTGTCAACGGACAGTGGGATATCTTAGTCTACAATCGCTTTGGGCAACCGATCGCTCAGCCGGCTTCACCGTAATCCTAGCCAAGTCAAGAGATCCTGCTGAGTCAAAAATTCCAGTAGCAGCAGAGTAACAAACCCCAGCATGGCAAATCGTCCGTTAATTTGCTCCGCATAAGCCGTCCAGCCAAAAGCAGGCTCCGGCTGATTCAAAGGTTTAGGTGCTTTTGCAAATTGGTCTAAAGGTTCGCTCACGTTAACCTCCTGTGGGTTCCGGGGTGTCAGATAGGGTCGTCACCTGCTCAGCTTTATCTAGGCTTTTCACCGACTCAATCAGCGATCGCACGGTTGCCGCCCCTGCCGATGGTTCAAACCCCAGCGGAAATTTGCGCTTTGCGATCATCCTCACGCCCAAGGGCACTAAGCTCACAATCCCTTGTATATCTCGAAAAGAGTTGCCCACGACTTTCAAGCCAAACTCTTGTTCATTGATCCAGCCCCCCTTCTTGACCAGATCAATCAACACCTTACGATGGCGAATTGAGCGACTGGATTGGGCATCAGTGCGCTCCAAAATTTCCGATTTGATTTTACTGATTTGCTCCATGGGTGCGACTTCCATAGGGCAAACCGCATTGCACTGGTAGCAGCGGGTGCAGCCCCATACGCCATCCGTGCTGTGATTATATTTCTCCAGCCGTGCTTCTGTAGTTTGATCGCGAGAATCGGCCACCATGCGATAGGCTTTTGCCAGAGCATGGGGACCAACAAAATTAGGATTGACTTCGCGGGCACTGCATTCAGAGTAGCAAGCTCCGCACATAATGCAGTTGCCCGTCTGATTCAGCCGCGATCGCTCCTCTGGGGTTTGCAAAAACTCCCGTTCTGGGATCTGCCGTGCTGCTGTGCTGACATAGGGATCAACCGCCTTTAGGTTATCCCAAAAACTCTTCATATCCACCACTAAATCTTTGATGACTGGCATATTTCCCAGCGGTGCCAAAGTAATTACCGGAGTTAGAGCCGCAGGATTGGCGGGGTCGCTAGTTTTTTCTCCAAACGGAACCGCTTGCTCTAGCCTTGCCAATTCACTACCCACATTTTCCTTACAGGCAAGTGCCGATCGCCCATTAATCCGCATCGTACAGCTACCACAAATCGTATTCCGACAATTCTTCCGAAAAGCCAGCGTTCCGTCTTGCTCCCATTTAATTCGGTTAATACATTCCAAAATTGTGTTGCTTGGCTCTGCTTCTAATTGATAATCCTGAATTTTAGGAGCAGCACCCGGTTCTTGCCGAATCACTTTAAAGATGACGTGCATTCTACTCAAAAAGAAAGTTTTCGATGGGTTGAAAAAGTTCCCATACATTCTAGGGTAAGGGCAAATGCATCTTCTGTTCAGTATCTTAAGCTGAATCTCTTAATTGATTTAAGGTGCTAGAAAAAACGAGTTCAGCAGTTTGCGCGAAATGACTGCCCATATCAAGATTGAAAAGTATTTTGTCAGCAGCGATCGCATTTACCCGATTTAAATTTTTTAGAATCATGGATTCTATAACAAAAGTTCCTTTTGCCGCCAGCGATCGCCAGCATTTTGAGCAATGAGTTCAGCTTTATTAACTTTAGTGTCTAAGCCATCTCATTTCATTTATATATTTGTCATCTCATAAATTTCCCAAATGAGCGCAAAAGCGCTATGTCACATCTTCAATTCTTTTCAAAGATATCTTTGAGCCATGCGATTATGAATAGAGTCTAAGAACAATTCAAAAGTATTACTAATAAAAATATTGTGCAATTCTTGCCAAGATAGTAAGGTCTAAGGATAATATTTTTATAGTGCTGAATTTAGACTTATTCGTCTGAATCATTGCCCTGAAACTTTCAGGATATTTGGGAACAAATGGCAGATACACAGATCACTCCACTAAACGGAAAAGCCTTACTTCAAAAGGTAAAAGAACTCTCCCATCTGCCGCGCCGAGAAACAGCAAAGCGATGTGGATACTATAGCGTCACTAAAAACGGTGAAACACGGGTCAACTTGACGGATTTTTATCACGCATTGATTGCAGCACAAGGGCTATCTCTTGATCCAGAGGGCACCAAAGATGGGCGTGGACGAGAGCCAACCTATCGAGTCAGTGTGCATAAAAATGGTCAGATTGTGATTGGTGCGGCTTACACCCAATCAATGGGATTAAAGACAGGTGATGAGTTTGAAATTAAGCTTGGGTATAAGCATATTCGGCTCGTTCAGCTAGGTTCTAGAGATAGTGACAAAGAGGATGATGAAGAAAACTAGAGTTCTTTGCAGGGCTAGTTTTTTTCTAGCACTGTTGAGTGTGTCTCTAGATTTTTATGTGAAGTTCTAACCGATTTCCATAAACGGAATCTTACAGCCTTAAGCAATGAGTTTGTGAAATTTTCTTGTGAGAATTGAACAGGTCTTTTTAAATTCTGGAACCACGATCGCTGCTTTTTTAAGCGTGTGGGTGATGCTCTGGCTACCGATCGCTGTTCCCTTAGCAATCGTCTTAAAATGGCATCCACCCCAGCCACCAACAATGCAGCAAAAACTGCCACTGGTTGCCTCACTGTATGCGATTGCGCCCCTCATTTTATGGGGATTTTCCCATCTCCAGCAGCAATCTTTTTCTATCTATGGATTAACCTGGAATCCGAGTAGTTTAATATCCATTTTGAGCGGACTTGGCATCGCGGTTTTGGGATTGCTCATCCTTTATGGCATCTTAAAAACTCTCGGTTGGCTAGTGTGGAATTCGGAGCAGGTGCCTTCTTTGCTAGCAACAGTATTGCCAACCTTGGGCATTGCACTCTGGATCAGCACCACCGAAGAACTCGTTTTTCGCGGCTTTTTGCTCAATCAACTTCAGAATGACTATTCTTTAGCGATCGCGGCGATTATTTCTAGCGCCATTTTTGCCGTATTACATTTGGTGTGGGATGGCAAAGAAGCACTGCCGCAACTACTGGGATTGTGGCTGCTCAGCATGGTTTTAGTGCTAGCACGCTGGCTAGATGGCGGTAGTTTAGGGCTGGCGATCGGGCTTCATGCAGGTTGGGTTTGGGGAATTGCCAGTTTGGATACGGCCCAAATTTTGCATTATCCAGAGCGCAATTTGGCATGGGTAACCGGTAACGGTAAGCCATTGGCAGGAGTGTTTGGGATTTTGCTGCTGCTCACGACCGGGGCGATCATGTGGGCGATCGCCGCTCCATAAAATTGCCACAGTGACTAGAAGAGTATCAACTTTAAGTAGAGAGGTGGAGGAGTAGATGAGTGAGTGTGAAGCCGACAATATCAGTGGTTTAACTCTCTCATCTGTCAAAATCTGATGCCTTAAAACTTAAACGTTGCCCAATCCTGTTCTCGATAGTAGTGACTCATATCATCAAATTTATAAAGCTCTGCCTGATGCACTTTAAATACTTTAGGAGTCTCTCCTAACCACGGCTGGTTTAACTGAACAAGGCGATCGCTGAGTTGAGTATGCTTTTCCACAGAGGGCACCGAGCCAAAATATCCCAAGGTGATGTGGGGCGTGAAGTAATACTGCTGCTCAATTCCCAATCCCATTAAAGGGTGGTTTTGGTAAATTGCCCTCCGAAATTTCAAAATGCGCCCATAGGAGACTTCATCGATCGGAGCAAGACAAACCCCGATTGATCGTGGCATTAACATCAAACCCAACACTTGAAATGGAATAGGTTTGCCTTCACTAATCGATTGACACTCTTGAAAGATATGGGCAATTTGAGTTTGCAATTGAGCTTCAAATGCCGAATCTTCCCTTGCATGACGATAGGCGCTATCCCAGATTAAATCTGCTAGAGTCACATGGAAGCTAGCAGATGGAACAGGAATAAAAACGGTTGCCCCAAATTCGTTAACTAAATGGGTCTGGGACTGTTCAAACAGGTCATACAGCGCTTGGTTTTCTGGCGACTCGTCTCCTTTAGAGGGAGTGATAATGCTGTAGCCAGGAAAGTTGGTCGGCACGAACCCTTGATTAGGATGCAGTTCAAACTTAGGAGATTCCTGAGTATTCTGTAACTGGGTACGATACGCGTCTGGAAGAGTCATACGCATCGCCCGATTTAAGTAAGTCTGAAAATTTTCGTCCAATTCTTAAATACCTCGTTAAGGTAGCGTGATCGATCTTATGACTGGTTAAAGGATAATCGCTTCAGTTTATCTCTATCATTTGTTCCCATCATCGCTGAAATATAGCATCCTAAATCAACTATTGATGAGCTTAAGATAGCCTAAGCAGGTTTTCTAACCATCCTAAACTTAGGCATGACTAAAAGGAGGATTCTTCAAGTCAGGCATTTAGGTGCCGACGCTAGGCATTTCTATCAAAATAAATATTTCTAAAAATGACACAGACCAGTTTGTCAGAATTGTCTCCACAATACAATTACCTAATGGATAGAGAGTGCCGATGCCAATTTACTTGTATTGGGGAACCGATGAGTTTGCGATCGCTCAAGCCATCAAAGCCCTACGGGGAAAAGCACTTGATCCGGCATGGGAGAGTTTCAATTACAACAAAATCTCGCCAGAGCAATCCGATGCCATCACTCAGGGGCTAAATCAGGCAATGACTCCGCCGTTTGGGGCAGGCAGTCGATTGACCTGGTTATCGGATACGACGATGTGCCAGCGTTGCCCAGATGGGCTTTTGGAGGAGTTAGAGCGTACCTTTACTTCACTGCCTCCCACCAGCATTCTGTTGTTAACCAGTCCGACAAAGCCCGATAGTCGCTTGAAGGTGACAAAGCTGCTGCAAAAGCACGCTGAGATTCGAGAATTTTCGCCAATTCCCCCTTGGAAAGGAGATCTGCTGTTAAAGCAGGTGAAACAGTTGGCTCAGGAAATCGATGTCAAGCTGACGGCAGAAGCAGCGGAACTCTTAGCGGAGTCAGTGGGCAATGATACGCGTCAACTTTACAATGCTTTAGAGAAACTACGGCTCTATGCCGGAGATGCTCGGCGATCTCTGACTGAATTAGATGTAGCGACCTTAGTCGCGGCAACTCAGCAAAACACCTTGAAGCTGGCGGCTGTCATTCGCCAAGGACAGGTGGCTGAAGCGTTGGAAATGGTGGCTGAACTGCTGCGCCAGAATGAACCTGCCCTGCGGATTGTGAGTTCTTTAATTGGAGAATTTCGTCGCTGGCTATGGATTAAGCTGATGGTGGAATCGGGAGAGCGGGACGACACTGCGATCGCCAAAGCGGCTGAGATTGCCAATCCTAAACGCCTCTATTTTTTAAGACAAGAAGTGCAGTCTGTGTCTTCTCAAGCGCTGCTGCAAACCCTGCCCTTGTTGCTAGAGCTAGAGTTTAGCCTGAAGGATGGAGCGGATGATTTAGCGGCAATGCAAACAAAAATCGTAGAGCTATGCCAACTGTGTGGCACGAGATGAACCGTGAGGAACAGGCAATTAGCAGAAATTATCTCTTTATAGGAACTTATCGCCCTTAGAATAATTCAAACCATATGAAGACCCTTGGTGGGCTAGTTTTTGGCATTGGACACGCAATTATGAAGATGAATTACTCCACTTTCCAATCAGGTTTCAGCCGTCCTGCTATGCTGCTATTCGGCATAGCATCCACGGCTGGGCTTCTTTTTAACGGCGTTGCTCAAGCTCAATCTCCCGCAGATATTGCTCAATATAAAACTGTGGCTCAGCAAATTGAACGCCAGCGGATGCAAGATTTTGCTGAGGTAAAGCGGTTAATGGGTGGCAATGTACCTGAAAATGTCTGCCAGCGTAACGATGTTCCGGGCAAGGTGCGGGAAATTTGCGATCGCTTTGATAATAACTCCCGGACAATCCTTCAGCAAAGTGGCATGTCTGTTTCTAAATTTAACGAGGTGATTCGCTTTTGCCAGCAAAATCCAAAGCCCAACGAGTGTCCTGCTCGTCCCCGTTAAATTGAATCGATGATGACAATGCCATTTTTTGAGTGAGCTAAGGCTGGATTTCAATCTGCTCACTCAAAGCTGATTGTTTTTAGTTCATTATTTTTACAGGCGAATATCTTTCAGGTGCGATCGCGGATTATTCGTGCGATGATCTCGAATTTTTTCGTAATACTCTCGTTCAATCTCGCTCAACTCTTTGGGGGGAGTAATCACTACACGCACCATCTGGTCACCCCGACCTCCTTTTGATTTTGTCCAACCCTTTCCACGTAGCCGTAACGATTGCCCAGATCGAATTCCAGCCGGAATGTTCATTGTCACCAAGCCGTCCGGTGTCGGTACTTCGATCGCGGCACCCAAAACCGCTTCATCGGGGGCAATAGGCAGTTCGCACATCAAATTGTCGCCATCAAACTGAAAAAATGGATGAGGTGCAATTTCAATCGTCAGATACAGATCGCCTCGTTGAGTGGTGTAGTAAGGGCTATAGCTGCCTTTTCCTCGAACCCGAACGCGGCTTCCGGGCTTTGCACTAGCTGGAATGCGAACATCAATCACTTCTTTGCCCACAGACAGGCGTTTTTGCACCCCGTTAAACGCTTCTGACAGGGTAAGCGTTAAGATCGCCTCACTATCTAGCCCTGCTGTGCTGCCGGGAGGGGGAGCGCCTGCCGTTCCTGGTGAAGTGCGGTAGCGATTAGAACTATTAAAACCAGGGTCAGACCCCATCCGTCCTAACAATTCGTTGATAAATTCATCAAAGCTGCCGTAGCGCCCAAACTCGACACCATCAAAGTCTACATTACCTCCTCCAGAGGGCGATCGCGGCTGATCTGCTTGCTTCCAATACTGCCCAAACTGGTCATATTTGCGGCGCTTTTCTGAATCGGATAGGACTTCATAGGCTTCGCTGATTTGTTTAAACTGGTTTTCTGCTTGGCGATCGCCAGGATTCATATCAGGGTGATATTTACGTGCCAGTTTGCGGTATGCCTGCTTAATTTCATCCGCATCCGCAGACTTACTAACCCCTAACACTGCATAGTAGTCTTTGTAATCGGTCGCTGCCATCAACCCTTACCTCTATTGGCACCCCTATTGGCACCTAGTCACTTAATGGTAATCCCAGATTAACAAAAACTGGTAGCTCCCATCCCTGACTTCTCACTCTGATTAAACGATCAAACCCTTCCAACCTGGATGGCGGTGCGCCTCGTAAACGGCGACTCATGCGCTGGATGACATGGGGGGAAACTTGGCGATCGCGCTGCTGATTACGCTGCAAACAGAGCCACAAGGGAGTGTTTAGCCAAATTCCAGTCACCTGGGTAAAGCCAGATTGACGGGCAAGGGCGATCGCTTCACGCCGCTGCTGACGCACTGCATTCGTCGCATCGTAAATAGCAGTCGATCGCTCACCCCGCTGGATCTGACTCGCCGCCTCTCGAAATCGCTGTTCAACTTCCTGCCAAATTTGTAGCCAGTTTCCCTGAATTGCTTCATCCCCATATAGCTCTAACCGAATCCTATCGGTTGAGATCAGCGCGCGATTGGGGTATTCATGGAGCAAGGCATTTGCTACCGTGGATTTTCCACTGCCCGGAAGACCAACCAGAAAAAATAGGCGAACCATCACAAACGGCGATCAATTGAAACAAAAAATACTCACTTTATGGGGACTTGCGCAAGTCCACGAATAATTTTTGGTATTAATCTTGGTATTAATCTAAGTTGGATAACTTTCGTTTACCGTTTCCATGACCATTCCTCTGTTAGAAATTATTGACCTGAGCGTAAATTATGGTGGCATTCAAGCATTGCAAACCATTAATCTAGTGATTTATCCAGGGGAAGTGGTAACCCTAATTGGGGCAAATGGCGCAGGTAAAACCACAACCTTGAGGGCAATTTCTCGAATCATTCCAATTCGCAGCGGGAGAATCATTTATAACGGGCAAGAAATAACACGCCGTCGTGCCCATGAAGTCGTATCAATGGGAATTGCTCATAGTCCAGAAGGGCGACGGATCTTGGCACAGCAAACAGTGTTGGATAATTTGGAACTGGGTGCCTACACGCGCCACGATCGCTCAACTATCAAAGCCGATATCGAACAGCAGTTTCTCGCATTTCCCCGTTTGGCAGAGCGTCGAAATCAGCAAGCAGGAACCCTCAGCGGTGGAGAACAGCAAATGCTGGCGATCTCCCGTGCCTTGATGAGCCGTCCCCAATTATTGTTGCTAGATGAACCCAGTTTGGGGCTAGCCCCCGCCATCGTCCGAGAAATCTTCACCATCATTCGCAGCCTGCACAATACAGGTGTAACGATTTTGCTGGTGGAACAAAACGCAAATCTGGCATTACAAAGTAGCGATCGCGGCTATGTGATGGAAGCGGGACAGATTACTTTATCTTCTAATGCAGCAGACCTACTCCAGAGCGATCGGGTGAGGGCAGCCTATTTGGGGTAGATCATGCTCTTACTCAACTCTACTTAACGAAGGGAGAAGATCTGAAGGCACAACTAACCCACAAAAATGGGCTTCTCACCAGAGAAACCCATTAACCTAGTTTATTGTTTTTCTAAAAGAAACTACATCAAACCCAAGAAGTGAAGCACACCTTGGCTAGTGACTAACTCAGTGATTAAAGCCGATACAAAGCCGAGCATGGCAAAGCGACCATTCCACAGTTCCGCTTGTGGAGTGAAACCAAATTTCCAACTGTTGCGGTCTTCAGCAATGATGATTTTTTCAGTGGTCATGATTAAGTACTCCAAGTTCATTCCTACCTATGTACCCATTGTAAACAGATGTTAACGAAAGTGTCAAATCGTAACGGAACGAAAGTGAGCAAGATTTAGATATTTCCTTGGATAGCGTTCTGAATTAGGCTAAGCCTCGCCCATCACATGCACCACTAATTCACGGCTAGAACCCTGCTGGCGATGTTCCCACAGATAAATATCCTGCCAAACACCCAGCAGCAAGCGACCATTCGCAATAGGAATCTGCTCAGACGTATGGGTTAATACCGTGCGGATATGGGCAGGCATGTCGTCCGTACCTTCTGTGCTGTGAATGTAGTTTTCCCATTCTGGTACTAGCTTGGCAAAAAAGTTTTCTAAATCCTTCAACACATCCGGGTCGGCATTTTCTTGAATCACCAAGCTGGCAGACGTATGACGTAAAAACAAACTGCATAAACCCACCCGAACACCTGACTGGGCGACCGCTGTCTGCACCTGAGACGTGATTTTACACAGGGATTTGCCCGTGGTAGAAATCCGCAGCGTTTGTTGGAACTGAGTCATGGGGGATACGAATGACGATAATTTATCCTATTCCTTTTCAAAAAAGTTGAGGATGGCTTGAGCAATGTCGTGGTTGCCGTCGGTGATTATCTCATGGGCTTGCAGGGGCAGATGAAATGGTTCGTGGAGAAACTTCCAAGTGCCTGTGAAAAACTCGGCGGGTTGCAGAATCCGGTGAGGGACGTAGTGCTGAGTGGCACGGAGTAAAACAGGGGCTTCAGCAAAGTCGTCACGAGTAATGGAGATGATGGGCAGGTGTTGGCGACACGCTTCGGAAAAAGTGCTGTAGCCCGGTTTGGAAATCATGCAATGACATAACGGCATCACGTCTACGGGGCGATATTGAGGGCTACTGAGTTTGATCAGGTTGGGGAGATCTGGAGCGTTGCGATCGAAGGTGATGAACTGCCAATCAGCAAAGTGTTTCAAATTTTGGTAAGGGATTTGCTCTAAGCCCAAGCCGCCAAAGGTGAGCAGCACAGTTCGTTCTTTCGGTGCAGACAGATTCAGATCCTGTTTTAGCTGCTCTGGGCTGTAGCGGGGAGTGCCGCCCGTCAAGCCAACATCAGTGATGTGGGGAAAGGCGCTCATGGGTTCGTGGAGGGGCAAGCGAAACAGGCGATCGCACTGACTAAAACAGCCCCGAATCCACTCCACCATCTCGCCAAACTCCGGCAACTCATCCTGCCATGCTTGATAAATAAAATCCCAGCCAAAGTTACTCATCATATAGCAAGGAATGTTGGCAGCTTTAGCGATCGCGGCAGCTAGGGGCGGCAAATCTGCCAGAATTAACCCCACCCGATTTTGTTTGATAAAGTTAACTTCAGAGGCAATGATGGAAGCCTGACGCGCTTTCAACTCCTGGAGCTTTTTCAGCGTGGCGGCTTTATCTATGGTGATGCTGTCCGTTTGAATCACGCCAATGTCATAAGCACGGGGACGCAAAATAAAGTCGCCTGAAATATAGCCTTCCAGCAACCATCGCGGAGCAGTGGTCACTAAAATGAGTAATATTTCAGGACACAATCGCTGAATTTCAGCCGCAACAGAAGCAGCACGAGTGGCATGTCCGAAACCGTGGTTGGTAATGGCAAGGTAGAGAATGGGGCGCATGGCGAGTGACGTATGACGAGTGACGAATGACAACTGAGACGCTTGTCATTCGCTCAGATTTACCTCAGGAGGGCACTGGTTCGAGTCCAGTTGGGTTCATTAGTATTCCAAAATCACGGTTTTGAAATCGTTTGATTGAACCGTTGGAGGCTTTGGTAGCGGACCCAGCGGTTGGGGAGACAAAATGGTTCGCAATTGATGAGCGCTATTTTCAAGCGTTTCCACTTGAGTATCTAAAATTTCGAGGCGTTGAACAATGCGATCGCGTCGTTGTTCCAGAGTTTCTAGTTCACGCTCTAGTCGAGTTTTTTCCGTAATCAGCTTATAGATATCCAAGTAGGCAGCCGCCTCTGTCTTCGGGCGAGGCATCGTACTGATTTTAGGAGGATTGAGATTTTGAGAAAGAGGGGAACGCATAGAATCTCCTGGGTGGATATGTACCATAGTCTTCCCTTCTTGTTTCAAAGACTGCACAGCCGCAGAGTTTGGATTTACTTATAACCAGTTCAAAGCATACCCAAAAGACTTATCTGGTCATTTTGGTTTCTTTTTCATTAAGCTGCGTTACGGCAATTGTTAAACTCTATTTCAAATTGGTCAGGCTAGCACTGACAGCGCCCTTTGGATGAAAAGTCCGTGATAGTATGCTTCTTAGGTTTTACAACGATTTAGGAGAAAAGCTTTGGCACTACGCGTTGCAGTTGTCGGTGGTGGACCTGCTGGTTCATCCGCTGCGGAAGTTTTAACAAAAGCTGGAATCGAAACCTATTTAATTGAACGCAAATTAGACAACGTTAAGCCCTGCGGTGGTGCCATTCCGCTGTGTATGGTCAGCGAGTTTGATTTGCCCCCAGAGATTATCGATCGCCGCGTGCGTAAGATGAAAATGATCTCGCCCTCCAATGTAGAGGTGAACATTGGCAGCACTTTGAAGGATGACGAGTACATTGGCATGTGCCGCCGTGAAGTGCTGGATGGCTTTTTGCGCGATCGCGCTGAGAAGTTGGGTGCAAAAATAATTAATGGCACACTACACAAGCTAGAAATTCCTAGCAACGATAAAGACTCCTATGTGTTGCACTATGCCGACCACTCCAATGGCACTTTGGAAGGGGAACACAAGAAACTAAAAGTAGACTTGGTAATCGGGGCAGATGGGGCAAACTCCCGCGTTGCCAAAGCGATTGATGCAGGAGACTACAACTACGCGATCGCCTTTCAAGAACGCATTCGCATCCCCGAAGACAAAATGGCGTATTACGAAGACCTAGCAGAAATGTATGTGGGTGATGATGTCTCCCCCGACTTCTACGCTTGGGTATTTCCTAAATACGATCATGTTGCGGTGGGAACTGGCACCATGAAGCCAAACCAATCCCGAATTAAAGAACTGCAAAAAGGCATCCGCAACCGCGCAGCGGCAAAGCTGCGCGGCGGCAAAATCATTCGGGTGGAAGCGCATCCCATTCCTGAACATCCCAGACCTCGCCGCGTGGTCGGTAGAGTCGCACTGGTGGGTGATGCGGCTGGCACCGTAACCAAATCGTCCGGTGAAGGCATTTACTTCGCGGCAAAATCGGGGCGGATGTGCGCTGAGGCGATCGTCGAGTTTTCGGAGCAAGGCACTCGCACGCCCACAGAGAAAGACCTCAAGATTTACATTCAGCGATGGGATAAGCAGTATGGCATCACCTATCTGGTGTTAGATCTTCTTCAGCGCGTTTTTTATCGTACTGATGCCACCCGCGAGGCATTTGTCGAAATGTGTGCCGATATGGATGTACAAAAGCTGACTTTCGACAGTTACCTTTACAAAACAGTGGTTCCAGCAAATCCTTTGGTGCAACTAAAAATTACGGCAAAAACCATTGGTAGTCTGATTCGCGGTAATGCACTCGCGCCTTAAGTTGGTTCGCTAATTTCACGCGATCGCAAGGGCGTATTTCATGCGTCCTTGCTGTTTTTTAAAGGTTGATTGGATCATCACAATGACCACGTCTCAAACCGATGTCCTGCCCCTAAGTACTTTAGAATTCGTCAGCTACTTAGGCGATAGTGGCTTAGTGTCCGACCAGTTTCAAGGCAAAGTTGGAGTTTATGCTATTTTTGATGCCGATCAAATTCTGCAATATATCGGCTATTCGCGAGACATTTACTTGAGCCTGAAGCAACACCTCGTGCGGCAACCGCAGTCTTGCTATTGGCTGAAAGTGCAGACCATCGATCGCCCCAGTCGCACCGTACTAGAGGGTATTCGAGATTCGTGGATCACCGAAAATAACGCATTGCCTGTGGGTAATGGGGCTGATGCTTCGGCATGGAATCAGCCGATTGACGTGAAGGAAACAATGACGGCTGAGGAACAAGCAAGTTTTGCCAATGCAATTAATGAAGCCGCCCAAGTTAAAGTTTTGAAGCAGGTAGCGCGACGAGTGGAAGCAGAGGTGTTGGAGACTTTGAGAACTCGCGGTGTGCAAGAGGAGATCCGATTTAACCCTAAGCTGAAGGAAGAAGGACTCTTGGATTTAAAGTAACGTGAATTCGACAAGTTAAAAGATAGGAGGAGGTAGACCTTTGAGTTGCAAGTCTAAAGAAGGCAACATGAGGTGATATGGCAGGTGTCAGGTATTAGGTGTCAGCTTCTAGGGTTGAAGAGGTTTATGTGCCTAGGTTTACGCTCTACTGAGAATCAAGATGGGTCTGCACGATAGCCCTTCTGGAAAAGGAACCGGAGAAATTTGAAAGCCCCCTCTCCATTGGGAAAAGAGTTTGGAGAGAGGGCATTTTGGGCGTGAAATGTCCTGAGTATCTAGCGATCGGTGAGGCGAGTCAGAACCTGGTTTGAGCGATCTACGAAGGTTTTCATCCCCTCTGCATCAAAGCCTTTTTGT
The DNA here is from genome assembly GCA_003249025.1 of Leptolyngbya sp. Taxonomy (GTDB): domain Bacteria; phylum Cyanobacteriota; class Cyanobacteriia; order Leptolyngbyales; family Leptolyngbyaceae; genus ULC077BIN1. The sequence continues at coordinate 50,703 of QBMH01000008.1, forward strand.
GCCATCAGTGCCAAATCATAAATTTGGTTGCAAATGAGCGTACTCAACTCGGCTGAGGGCGACTGTCCGCTGGTTTGCAGAATGGTTCCTTGATTCAGGGTCAGCAAATTTTGGATCAGCGGATGGGCAGTGTTCACCAGCAAAATGTGTTCTTCGGGAAATTCCACCGCTTGCTGCTGCATCATGGCGGTCATTTCGCGCATCCGACGCAGATGCTCCGGCAACAGCACAACCGCAGGCGGGGCGCTTTGAGGATCTCCGGCTTTGAGGGCTTCCGTTCGGATGGTGACCTTTGGCTTGGCGATCGCGCTTTGAAAAAGCTCCTTAATCTGCTCACTGCGGGTCTTGTTAGTGGCAGGATCGACAATCTCAGTTTCTTTGTCCTTATCAATCAGCGTCTCATCCAAATCCGCATCCACACGGGAGAAGCGAATCGTGGAATATTCTTGTTCTAAGAAGCTGATGAAATGGGTATCAATGAAAGAATCCATAAACAAGACTTCGATGCCTTGCTTTTTGTGGAGTTCTACATAGGTCGCCTGAGTAATTTCATCATTGCAGTAGAAGACGCGATTTTCGTGATGGGTTTTGTTGCGCTCTAAATACTCTTTGAGAGTGGTGTAGGAGGGCAGGCTAGAGGTGAGAGGCGAGGGGCTAGTGGATGCTGCGGTGGGAGAGGAGACCTCTTGCCACACGTCGCCTTCACCCGATTGGACTTGCACTTCTGGGCTGGCGCTATCTTCACTTTTCGTCTCCTGGCTTCCTTCCCAGGTGGTGCGATAGATCAGAATATCTTCGACCTGCTTTTTGAACTTGTCATCGTTAAGGGAGCCAAATTTGACAAACGTACTCAGGTCTTGCCAGCAGCGAATATATTCGTCGCGATCGTCCCGGTACAGTTCCTTCAGGCGATCGCCCACTTTCTTGGCGATGTAGTTGGCAATTTGACGAACAGTGCGATCGGCTTGCAAAAAACTACGAGACACATTAAGCGGAATATCAGCGCTGTCAATCACGCCACGCAAGGGCAACAAAAACCGGGGGATCACTTCCTCGCAGTTATCACTGACAAACACCTGATTGCAGAACAGCTTAATCTGGCTTTTGGTCACATCCACATCGGGCTTCAGCTTGGGGAAGTAGAGAATGCCGTTGACCACAAAAGGATAATCCGTATTCAAATGCACCCACAGCAAAGGCTCTTCTTGATAGGGATAGAGATAGCGATAAAACTCTAGATAATCCTCTTTGCTGAGATTGCTAGCGGACTCCTTCCAGGGTGCCTTTTGGCGGTTGACCTGTTCCGGTGCTTTGGGCGCGATTGCGGCTTCAACAGCTTCTTCAGCAGCCTGTTCCGGTGTAATTTCTGAGTCTACTTCTGCCTCTGGCGATACCTCTGGAGGCGGTTCTATGACTGCCAACTTAATTGGCACAGGTAAGAAATCGCAGTATTTGGTGATTAACTGCCGCACCCGGTATGGCTCCAGATATTCTAGTTCTTCATCTTGAAGTGTCAAAACAATGGTGGTGCCGCGTGTGGTGCGGGTGGAGTCGCTTAGTTCAAATTCCGTCGATCCGTCGCAAGACCAATGCACGGCAGTTGCACCGGGTTGATAGGAAAGGGTATCAATATCTACTTGGGCAGCGACCATAAAGGAAGAGTAAAAACCCAGCCCAAAGTGACCAATAATTTGCTGATCAGTGCTTGCCTTATATTTATCAATAAATTCTTCAGCGCTGGAGAAGGCAACTTGGTTGATGTATTTCTTCACTTCATCCGCTGTCATGCCAATGCCCGTATCCGACACGGACAGGGTTTTAGCTGCCTTATCTAAGGTAATGACAATTTCAGGTTCGCCCAGATCGCCGGAATAGTCGCCGGAGTGAGACACCATTTTCAGCTTTTGAATGGCATCTACGGCGTTGGACACCAATTCTCTCAGAAAAATTTCGTGGTCTGAGTACAGCCATTTTTTAATAATCGGAAAAATATTCTCAGTATGAATGGAAATATTGCCTTTTTCCAACACAGTTGTCATAGGGAAACTCCAGAAGAATAGGGGTGAGGGATAGGGGATGAAGGGTGAGGAGTGCGAAATGCCTCAACGCTATTTTGGACAAACTGCTTCAATTGTAATCAGGGAAGGGGTTTCGTTGGAGATGTGGATTTCCCTACCTGGGAAGGGTGGAAGAGTGAAGGGGTAAGAGCCTGGTGGCGTAGAGGAGTAAAAGGTTTATCGATAGTTGAGAGCAGCGATCGCTAGACAAACCCAACCAGCAATCAGCGTGGCTCCACCAATGGGTAGGGTTGATTCTCTAAATAAAGGAAAGAAGTGATGGTAGATCATGTTTGAACTG
>QBMH01000090.1 GCA_003249025.1 Leptolyngbya sp.
TGTAAGGCATCAAGAGTGACCCACATCCCTGACAGGTTCAACTGTTCGAGCAATTGCCGCACACTAGGAATCTCGCTGCTCTTGCCATGGTGAAAGCTGACCTGACCTATCACACACCCACTCGCTTGCACACAGGCACTGACGACGCTGACAAAATCTTGCTGCTGCCCATGAGCATCCCTCACCGTGCTGCCCAGCGCTTTACCGTCCAGGGAAATCACGTCCCCTTCTGCCACCACGACACTGCTTTGCGCCCAGTTTAGGAAGACCTGCCCCACAGCCACCCCATCCACATGCTCAGCGAGATCCCGCAAGGTTGAGTAACTAGGCAATTTCGCTTTCGCTAAACCAAACAATTGTGCCGCCTCTTGGGCATGGCGTTGCATGAAGCCTTCTAGTCCTCTCAAACTGCTGTATCCACTCATCACTCCCAACAGACTCATCAGCAACATCAGCCACAGGGGATATTGCACGGCTCGACCCCGTCTCCAATCTGGAATCGTCTTTAACTGCTCGATTAATCCTTCGACTCCCATCCCGTTTGTCTCCCTTGCAGCATCTTTCCTAATCTATATTTCTACACTTAAAGAATCAACCCTACCCCCTTGACGGTACTTTCTCAATTACAAAGATTGTATTTGAGTAAAACACAGGTGCAAGAAATTGATTTGCCGCCGAAATTGAAGAAAGTACTCATAATTATTGACTATAGATCGGAATCCTTAGTTCATCCTGGTGATTAAAAGCCGCAATTGGAGTCACTTGTTTGTCCCTTCTTAGTTTTTTAGTACTATGTAAAACGGTAGGTATGCGATGAAACCTGACCCGATACAAGATCAAGAGATTGGGATTAAAAATGAGCAGGCGTTGAAGACGCTGAACCGAGCAATTTCCTTTTCAAAAGGTCAGTTTGCCTTAATTGTGGTGCGCTGCAACTATACGCAACTACGCGATCGCCTTGCTCAACAATTACAGCACCAATCTGATGTTTCCATTTCGATTTTGCACCTCCCAGAAGCCGCCACAACTCTCTATACAACCATTCAAGCAGCGATCGCCCATAGTGGGGATGAAACTCCAAAACCCAAACTCAACCCTCCTCAGTGCTTGATGCTGTTTGGGTTGGAGTCGCTGATTGAGCTTGATGAAGTGTTAACGGCAACAAACTTAGTCCGCAATCAATTGCGTAAACAGTTTTCGTTTCCGATTGTGCTGTGGGTGAATGATGAAGCACTGTGTAAGTTAAAGTCTCTTGCCCTCGATCTGTACAGTTGGGCAGGAATGGCGGAAATTGGCTTTGAAATGCCGACTGCTGAACTGGTGCGATCGCTCAAAATTCATGCTGATCGCCTCTTTAGCTCGATTTTAGATCTAGGTGACGAATCGTTCCTAGCGAACTGGAAGCTCAATTCGCTGAACAACCTGCTGCGCCAAAGCGAATTAAAATGCGCGATCGCCGATCTGAATGCCAGCAACTTTTCCATCCCACCCGATCTGCAAGCCAGCTTAGATTTTTTGCTAGGGCAAGATGCCCATGCCCGCAGTGAAATGGAAACTGCTCATATGCTCTATGAACGCAGCCTCAACTTTTGGCTTTCCCGACTTCCTGTCCCTAACGCTCCACCGCCCACCCCTCATACGCCCCATGCCCTTCTCCCTATTCCTTACCCCGAACGGGCTGCCTGCCTTCTTTTCTATCTAGGGTGGTGGTGGCGTTACTATGCTGTACTCCAACGTTCGGTTTATTACAATGCCTGTGAGCAGGCACACGACTACTTTCGCCGGAGTCTGCTTTTGTTTGCGGAAGAGAACCGCCAAGATTTGGTTGCCCGGTTCATCATTGCCCAAGCAGAAACGCTGCAAAAGCTGAAGCGATGGGATGTTTTAGCAGAAGTGGCAAAACAAGGATTGATTCTGCACAAGCTTTATAAAGATCCCGTCCGGTTAGCGCGAGACTACGGTTTTTTGGCAGAGGTATCACTAGAACAGGCTGATTGGCAATCGGCTAAAGATCAAGTAGTCGCCGCGTTAGAAATTTTGGAAACGGTAGAAGCGGAGCTTCACAGTGAAGGATATCCTGCCGATCCTCACTTGGAACAAAGCTTGACTTTAGCGCATCGTTATCATTCAGGCTGGTATTGGTTTTTGCTTGCCAGAGCCGAAAAAGAACTGGGTAATTTAGAGGCTGCTATCTACTACCTGGAAACGGCTCGCGATCGCAGTCATCCCGAAAGCAACCCCCCGCTTTACATTCAGATTCTGCGGAAACTGCGCCACTACTATTTCGCGAAAGGAGAATATCTGTTGGCGTTTCGGACTCGCCAAGCCCGCAGGCTGATGGAACATCAATATGGCTATCGCGCCTTTGTGGGAGCGTTGCGCTTGCAGCCCCAACAATATCAAGCGATCGCCCCTTTTCCGTTGCCGCCGCAAATTGATCAGAAGTTGCTGTTAGCTCAGGAAATTTCTGCATCGGGTCGCCAACAGGATGTGAAACAAATTATCGATCGCCTTAACTATGCCAAGAACAAGCTGGTTGTGATTCATGGAAATTCGGGCGTGGGCAAAAGTTCCATCGTTCAGGCTGGAGTGATCCCCACGCTGATGGACTACGCGATCGAAGGACGGATGACGATCCCCATTTTTTTAGACATCTATACAGATTGGCAAGTCACGTTAGAAAAAACTTTAATCTATCAACAGCAGCAAGCAGTGAGCAGCCCACAAGCAACATCCGATCTGCCCTCTCCAGAGACTTTGCTCTCTCGCCTGTCTACCCTGACTCGCACAAATCTTCGTTTACCTGTTGTCATCTTTGACCAGTTTGAAGAATTCTTTTTTGCCTATGAAACAGTACAATCGCGTCTGCCCTTTTACCGATTTCTACGCGATTGTCTCAATCTGCCTTTTGTCAAAGTGGTACTGTCTTTGCGAGAGGACTACCTGCATTACCTGCTGGAGTTTCAACGGTTAATGAATCTTGAAGTAATTGACAATGACATCCTTTCCAAGGAAATTCTCTATCCTTTGGGAGACTTTACTCCAGAGAATGCTAAGACAGTAATCAAGAATTTAACCCGTAATGCTCAGTTTTATCTACCAGACGACCTGATTGATGCGTTGGTCAAAGATTTGGCGGGTGAAGTAGGTGAAGTGCGCCCAATTGAACTTCAGGTGGTGGGTGCCCAACTGCAAACAGAAGGCATTAATACGCTGGAGAAGTATCAGCAAAAGGGACCCAAGGAAAAATTAGTGCAGCGATCGCTCGAAGATGTGGTTAAAGATTGCGGCTCTGAAAACGAAGAACTCGCCCGAATTATCCTGTTTTTGCTCACGAATGAAAAAGAGGCTCGCTTGCTCAAAAGCCGCGACGATTTAGAAGCTGATCTAATTGATTTAGGCATGATTACTCGGCTGACTGATCTCGACCTGGTACTAGAAGTGTTGGTCGGCTCTGGTCTGATTTTTCTGATTCCCGATTCCCCCGCCGATCGCTACCAAATCGTTCACGATTATCTCGTTACTTTCATTCGCGATCAGGAAATTGAGAGCGTGATTTCTCTAAAAACAGAATTAGAAAATGAGCGAAATGAACGGAAAAATTTGGAGAAAAGCGTTGTGCTGCTAAAGCAACAGCGGGATCAGATTAGCCTGGATATTCAAAGTTTGACTCAAGAACTGGCTCTCACATTGAACCTGTTTGCCAATGCCAACAACCCTCAAGAACCGATCAATCCGCCCGAATAGATAAAAAATTGTTTGCATCCGTTCATTAAATGAATACGCTGCGTTTGCATAAGCTACATCCTGAACCCTGAGACACAAACCCTTGCACCTGTTTGTGTGATTCCAGTTAGAAAAATTTCTGTCAAGATAAGCAAAAAGTTTCTGTTCCCTGGGTTGCTTGATTAGTATTTGGGAATGCTGACAAAGAAACCCCTGATCAGACTTAATAATGGTAGACAAGATAAACGATCAATAGGAATACACGTTTATTTAACGTGGGCTGTCATTTTTAGGCAGAGCTACTTAGCTGATATTCTGCAAACATAGTTAAAGTAAGTTATCTAGATCGACATAACAATGTCGGCGATCGCAGCCCCTGGATTATTCATCCCAATGTTCTAATACTCAACCCCTTCGACTGAACATATGACCACTTCACCACAGCATCTATCGAAGAAAGACCAGCAAGATAGCGCTCAAGATTTGGCTATCGAAGCGACCGTTGTAACGATTGAAGCGGAAAATATCGTGGGGGAAAGTTTGCAAACAGTCACCGATCCGGCTAGTGAAACAATTGAGGGTGCCCCTGTTGCTGAACCTGTGACCATTCACCCGGAGATTGCCCAAAACGGGCAAACCGCCCAACCTCAAGCAGGAGCTTTGGCTACCCGGCAGGGAAGTTTTGGAGCCTATCTGGCACCCCTCACAAAAGATGGCTTCAAAGAAGCAGTGACTGGTGTGCATCAAAAGCTAGAGGTGATGAGCAATACGCTCTCGCTCCTGGACAATTTGATGGATGCCCAAGGCTTTGATGCCATTTTGGACGACATGCTGCGGTCTATTACCCTCAAAACTGGGGAGTTGCTGAACGCCGATCGCACTACCATTTTTTTGCTAGATGAAGAGAAACATGAGCTTTGGGCGATCGTTGCTAAAGATGAACTAGGCAACAATCTAGAACTGCGAATTCCTGCCAATGTAGGCATCGCGGGAGAAGTGGCAAGCAGCAAAGAAAAAGTCAAAATTGACTACGATTTTTATGATGATCCCCGCTCTGAAGCTGCCAAAAAATTTGATCAAAAAAATCACTACCGTACCTACACAATGCTGGCACTACCGCTCTTAAATGAAGATGGCAAGTTGGTGGCAGTGGTGCAATTGCTCAACAAGCTCAAACCCAATTACGATCTTCACGGCAACCTAGAAGAAAAAATTGATCGACAGGGCTTTATCGATGACGACGAGCAAGTTTTTGAAGAATTCGCCCCGTCCATTCGGCTGATTATTGAAGCGTCTCGTTCCTTCTACCGTGCCACTCAGCGACAACGAGCCGCATCAGCCCTGATGAATGCCGTGAAATCGCTCAGCAAAGGCAGCTTGGATCTAGAAGAGACATTAAAAAACGTCATGTATCAGGCAAAAGAACTGATGCAAGCCGATCGCAGCACCCTGTGGCTAATTGACGAAGAGCGCCAACAACTATGGACAAAGGTTCCCATCGGTGGTGAACTGAAAGAACTGCGGATTCCCAGAGATGCAGGGTTTGCTGGTCAGGTTGCGACCACGGGCGAACCAGTGTTGATCCCGTTTGATTTATATAATCATCCCAACTCTCAGACATCCAAAGACACCGATCGCAAAACAGGCTACCGCACATGCAGTATGTTGTGTATGCCTGTTTTTAACGCCGATGGTGCATTGATTGGCGTGACTCAACTGATCAACAAGCTCAAGCAGGGAGACTACCCTGACTATGATCCGGTGAACTATCCAGAAGCGCCCGATCGCTGGAAGGCTAGTTTTAACCAGAGTGATCAAGAGTTCATGCAAGCTTTTAATATTCAGGCGGGGGTGGCGTTGCAAAATGCCAAGCTGTTTGAAACAGTCAAACAGCAAGAGCAAATGCAAAAAGACATTTTGCGATCGCTCTCCAATGGAGTCATTTCTACCGATAGAAACGGCAATATCATCACCGCCAACGAAAGCGCCAGAGACCTGTTGGGCTTAAACGAAGGCACGTTGTTGGAAGGCAACCATGTTCAATCCCTGATTCGCCTCAAAAAAGGTGACTTTGACAAGTGGATTGGCAACGCCCTAGAACCAAAAGACGAAAAGAATCGCGAACAGTATTATCCTGATCAAACCTTGGAGTGTCTGGGCGACTCTCAGGAAGAACACAGCATCAATTTATCAATCAACACCATTACCGATGCCAAAGATAGCACTAAAGCCTCAGGCATTTTGGTGGTCATGGAAGACATTAGCGATGAAAAGCGGCTGAAAACCACCATGTATCGCTACATGACTCAAGAGTTGGCTGAGCAGCTAATAGCAAATCCTGATGCTGCCAAAATGGGCGGCGATCGCAAAGCCGTCTCCGTCTTGTTTTCCGATATTCGCAGCTACACCAGCCTCACCGAAAACCTGAAGGCAGAACAAGTGGTGGAAATGCTCAACGAGTACTTTGAATCCATGGTAGACGCTGTGTTTGGCTTTAAAGGCACCCTGGATAAATATATTGGAGATGCCATCATGGCAGTATTTGGGTCGCCTTTGCCCTTAGATGACCATGAATGGATGGCGGTGCAATCTGCCTTAGAAATGCGCCAGCGACTAATTGCCTTTAACATTAACCGTACCGAAAAGAATCAGGACATCATTCGCATTGGGATTGGGATCAACTCAGATACGGTCATTAGCGGAAACATTGGCTCTAGTAAACGCATGGAGTTTACCGCGATCGGCGATGGGGTCAACCTAGGATCTCGCCTGGAAAGCGCCAGCAAAATTTATGGCACCGACATCATCATCAGCGGCAATACCTACAAACCCTGTGCTAGTCGCATTCGGGCACGGGAGCTAGACTATATTCGGGTAAAGGGCAAAGACCAGCCTGTGGAAGTGTATGAACTGATTGGATACCAGGATGATCCCATTTCGGATCAGCATCAGCGCTTGATCGACCACTATCACAAAGGTCGGGAACATTTCAGAACGCGAGACTTTCCAATGGCAATGGCGCAGTTTGGTCAAGTCCTCAGCCTAGATAAAAACAACAAAGCGGCTAGTTTGCACCTAGAGCGCTGCCAGAAGTGCCTGCAAGATCCGCCAAAGGATGATTGGGATGGCTCATGGACGTTGACCGAAAAGTAGACTGCTTGAACAGTAGACACTCTTGAGCGACTGGATTCCCCAACTGACGGAAGACGGCTCCTTTACCTTCTTCTCTGAAACGTTTAATGAAGCGTTTCACAGTCACTTAGGTGCGAAGCAGGAGGCATTTATCAAATTTGCCCAAGCGACGGATTTGGCAACCAAAGCGGAGCAACCCTCTATTCGCTTGTTGGATGTGTGTTATGGACTGGGGTATAACACGGCTGCCGCTTTAGAGGTGATTTGGACGGTGAACCCTAACTGTCAGGTGACACTCTATGCTCTAGAGCTAGACATCACCGTCCCTCAAGCCGCGATCTCCCCTTCTCTGATCGATACTTGGTCAGCCCCAGTGCAGGAAATCTTGACCGCGATCGCTCAGCAGCATCACTGCACCACGGTGACGCTGAATGCCACCTTGCTAATCGGCGATGCCCGCCAAACTATTCAGCAGCTTTGCCAGATCCCCTTTCAAGCAGATGCGATTTTTTTTGACCCATTTTCACCCCGACGCTGCCCGCAACTGTGGACAGTAGAATTCTTTACTTTGGTCGCCCAATGCCTAGCTCCCACAGGCAAACTGGCGACCTATTCCCGTTCTGCCTCAGTGCGATCGGCAATGCTAGAAGCAGGCTTGCAAGTTGGCACGATTCCTTTAGGCGTAGTTCATCAGCCGAACGATTGGTCTCACGGCACGGTTGGCAGTTTTCACCCCCCCCTCCATTCCCTGTCTCAGCTAGAACAGGAGCATTTGCAAACCCGCGCTGCGATCCCCTATCGCGATCGCAACCTCAGCGACTCAGCCGCAACCATCTTGCAACGCCAGACCCAGGAACAACAGCAGTCCCAGCTAGAATCTACTTCCAGTTGGCGACGACGTTGGAGCATTCCCTAAAATCAGTTGACAATCCTGTAGCATGTTTGTAGTATATGCAATATGTCAACATTGCTTGATCCCGTTTAAGGATTAACTATTTTTTAAGGAGGCGCGATCGCCATGCCCTACGAACCCCTAGCCATTTCCACACTTGCCCCTGTGCTGTCCTGGGCAAATCATGAACTGGGTTCCCAAGAAATCAAAATGGCGAAAAACGTTGCCTCCTTGCCCTTCGTCTTTAAGCATGTAGCACTCATGCCCGACGTGCATTTAGGCAAAGGAGCGCTAGTCGGCTCCGTCATCGCCACCAAAGATGCCATCATTCCCGCTGCCGTGGGTGTCGATATCGGTTGTGGCATGTGCGCGGTTAAAACGCCTTTCACTGCCGCCCAGCTAGAAGGCAAGCTGAAGAAAATCCGTCAGGATATTGAAGCTGTAGTTCCAGTTGGGTTTAACGAAAACAAAAACGTTGAAAAAACTGTTTCAAACTGGCAACGTTGGGCAGACTTTAAACAACTGCATCCCGGCATTCAAGACTTACAAGCAAAGGCAATGCGCCAGATGGGATCACTGGGTGGCGGCAATCACTTTATTGAGGTTTGCCTCGATACCGAAAATCAAGTCTGGATTATGTTGCATTCCGGTTCCCGCAACATTGGCAACAAGTTAGCTCAGTGCCATATCAGCACGGGTAAAGAGTTAGCGAAGTTAGCCAACAACAAGTTGCCTGATCCCGACCTTGCCTACTTTGTAGCAGGAACCTCTGAATTCAATGCCTATTGGCACGATTTGCAATGGGCGCAGAACTACGCCCGTGTGAACCGAGAGGTAATGATGGCACGGGTGCAGCGCATTGTGGAAAAACATTTGGCGGGTGGCAAACTGACCAAGCCGTTGCTTTCGGTTAACTGTCACCACAACTATGCTGAAAAAGAAACCCACTATGGCGAAGCAGTCTACATCACCCGAAAAGGCGCAGTTCGCGCTCAAACAGGCGACTATGGCATTATTCCCGGCTCTATGGGTGCTAAATCCTACATTGTCCAAGGAAAGGGCAGCGCTGAAAGCTATTGCTCTTGTTCACACGGTGCCGGACGGCTGATGTCTCGCAGCAAAGCAAAAGGAGTTTACTCTCTGGATGACTTGATTCAACAGACTGAAGGGGTAGAATGCCGCAAGGATTCAGGGGTTTTGGATGAAATTCCAGGAGCTTATAAGCCAATTGAGCAGGTCATGGCAAATCAAGCTGACTTAGTTGAAGTGATGGCAACCCTAAAGCAAGTCATTTGCATTAAAGGTTAGATTCAACAGTTGAAAATCCCCCTGCGATAAATCAGATTTATCGCAGGGGGATTTTCTTTAAGTGGATACCTTAGTCAATTTTGCCTATCATTGATCCTGAAAAGACTGCTGGCTTAATTTCGCTAGCGCTTTTGGTTCAGCCTGAAAACTTAATGATTTTCAGCCATTCTCTGGTCTTTTGCTCTGTTGGGCGTGTCTTTCATAAACTGCAAAAAAGCTGCCATGGTTGGCAGCCTGAATAAAGTTTGAACAAGGATTTTAGATTTTAGTAGTGGCTGTACCCTAATAAGGCCTTAATTTGATGCGACAAAACTTTGAGCAAACTCTTGTTGGCTGGGATAAATATCAAATACTTGATCTATGCCAGTAATTTCCAATAGCATTCTTGGCTGTTCGTTAATTGAACACAAAGAGAGTTTGCCACCCGATGAGCGAACTGATTTAAATGAACTCACCAACCCACCGAGTCCAGAGCTATCGATAAATGTTACACCCTGTAAGTCTATAAGCATTTGTTTAACTCCAGACTGCAACGCGTTGTCAATATCCTGACTCAGGTTAGCAGTTGAAGCACTATCCAAAATGTTAGAAGGTTGAAAGACCTTTACTTCGGGATTTATGAGCATCGTCTAAGTTCCACGCCCTATTAATTGATTAAGTTTTGAAGGAATGCAGCACTCGCATTATTCCTCCGTAGAATCCTTAGATTGTTCTAAGCTTTGCCCAAGCTAACAGATCAGGAGACATTTGCAACTAGCGATCGCAAAAATGCCTTTCTTCTCCTGCCAAAATGATTGGAAAGGGGATGCAGTTGAGATCAGTGACATGAGCCAGATTGGGAATGTAAAGCTAAAAATATTAAATATCCTGATTCTCGTCTTTATTTAAGAAGTTTGATAAGGATTGCTTAAAGGTATTCAGACAAACTCTTGTCTATTTCTACTTAGCGCATACTGGATGTGAGAAGTGTTCAGGTTTTTTGTTGCTAAATCCTTCGGCAGTGTATGACTTGTTGCGGCATATTTCACATTATTGGATGCTGTCGCTCTTGGAAAAACTGGCTCTGGAACAACCCCTTTTCTTTTCTACTAAATAAGTTCGCTATTTCTGGTAAAGAGCAGCAATGGCTACTGGATTATCCTTTGTTACAAAAAGTCGTTTCATCAATGTGCCCCTAACCCGACAATCGCACCGGGCGATCGGATTAATGGGCGTGGCGTTCTTGATGATAGGTGGCTGTGGGCTGAGATTAGTTCAATTACAACTGATTGAGGGAGCCGCACACCGAGAGCGGGCTGATCAAAACCGAATTACTTTGATGCCAATCCCTGCCGACCGAGGCAACATTGTGGATCGGAGCGGCGCATTACTAGCAGCCAATCGTTTAGCTCGCTCTGTTTATCTGCGCCCACGGGAGCAGTCTAAAGAAGCATGGGTAAATACTGCAAAGCGCCTCGCGCCAATTCTCAAAGTTCCAGCAGAAGAGATTCTCGAAAAGCTGCGGCAAACTGGTTTTCGGTCAGCACTATCGGTGCGAATCAGTCGTGATTTGTCGCTCAGCGCCTTCATTACGCTTGCAGAACAATCTACCTATTTTCCTGGATTAGAAATTCGAGGAGAGTCTACTCGGTACTATCCTAGTGGTAAATTGGCTGCCCATGTGCTGGGGTATATCAGCGAGGCGACCGAAAAAGATCTGAAAGCGCATCCAGACTATTCCATGGGAATGCTGGTTGGGCAAATGGGCATTGAAAGGTTAGCAAACTCCAAGCTTCAAGGGGTGTGGGGCGGAGAACTGGTTGAAGTTGATGCAACAGGACAACAAATTAATAGCCTTGGATTAAAGCCTCCTGTTTCTGGACAATCAATTCGGCTGACTTTAGACTCGAATTTACAGAGAACGGCTGAAAAGGCGTTGGCAAACCGACGGGGAGCCGTAGTGGTGCTGGATGTTAAAACGGGGGCTGTCCTAGCATTGGCAAGCGGACCCACGTTTGATCCCAACCTATTTACTCGACGTATTTCTAAACAGGACTGGCAGCAGTTGCAGAGTCAGGAAAATCCATTTTTAAATCGGGCACTTCAAGGATATCCGCCGGGTAGTACGTTCAAAGTAGTAACAGCAACCGCAGGAATACAATCGGGTAAATTTTCATCAGATTCTACTCTGATGACCTACTCAGCCATTAATTTGGGTGGGCATTTATTTCATGAGCATGGACAAAGCCAAGGAGTGATCGGCTTTCGGGATGCGTTGGCATTTAGTAGCAATACTTTTTTTTACCAGGTGGGATTAGCTGCTGGTCCAGAGGCGATCGCCAAGTGGGGACACAAATTTGGCATTGGTGATGTAACAAATGTGGGGCTTAGCGGAGGAGGGTATGGAATGATTCCCACGCCAGCGCAGAAAGAAAAGCTGTTTAAAGAGCCTTGGTATGGGGGAGATACAGTCAGTATGTCGATTGGACAGGGGTTAGTCCAAACAACGCCTTTAGAATTGGCGGTCACTTATGCGGCGATCGCGAATGGAGGATGGCGAGTTAAGCCGCATCTGCTGGCAGATAAAAGCCAAACTCCATCCATGCGCCCTCAGAAAATAGGGATCAATCCAGACACTTTAGCGGTCATTCGAGCAGGCTTAAAAGCGGTTGTGTCTGAGGGTACGGCTCGTCAACTCAGCGATGGCTCCATTCCTCCAACGGCGGGTAAAACTGGGACGGCGGAAGTGGTGGGGCAGAAAGATAATGCGCTATTTGCTGGCTTCGCTCCTTTTAACAATCCCCAAATTGCGGTGGCGGTAGTCGTAGAAAATGGTGGGTTTGGGGCTGAATCAGCCGTTCCCATTGCCCATGAAATCTACAAAGCCTACTTTAAAGCTAAAAAAGTTCGCCCTTAGAAGGGGATGTTCGGAAAAATAGATCAGCGATCGCAGATCGCTAACGTGCCTTGATCGCTGTCAAGCTCGGCGACGATCCCCACCGGGAGAGCCGCATTCACGCCATCATGACCAAAAGGGAGATCAGATACAATAGGCAGATTTAAATCCCCTAAGCGATCGCGCAATACCTCCGCCACAGTAAAGCTAGGAATATGGGGTGGGGGATCGCAGTGGCTAAAACGACCGATGGCAATTCCTTTGAGTTGCTGCAATGCTCCACAAAGCCGCCATTGAGTCAGCATTCGATCAATTCGGTAGGGCGCTTCGCTGACATCTTCGATCGCCAAAATCACATTCGATAAATCAGGCTGAAAGGGCGTTCCCAATAAATGAGTGGCAACGGTCAGGTTGACGGGTAACAGTACTCCTGTTGCCGTGCCGTTTTTCCAACCTGTGCCATTTAAGGGCGGAATGGGACGACCTTCTACCCAATCAAATAATCGTTGAAGCGACCAATTAGGTTCAGCGGCGATCGTGGTGAGTAAAGCACCGTGTACGCCAGATACGCCTTGCTGACTCAAACTCAGCAGTAGAGCCGTGATATCCGAAAAGCCAATCAGCCACTTAGGCTCACTCAATTTCCAAGACCAGTCCTCTAGCAGCCGCGCGCCTCCATAGCCGCCCCTAGCACAGAGAATGCCACGACAATCTGAATCATTCAGCGCATCCCGCAACTGCTGTCGGCGATTATCATCGGTGCCTGCCAAGTAGCCCCATTGCTGATCAAAGCCGAGACTTATCTCAACTCGATAGCCCCGCGATCGCCAGAGGTTTACCCCTTTGTCAAAAGCATTCAATTCACGCAATGCACCACTGGGGGCAATCACCCGCAGCAAATCATTGGGTTTCAAAGGGAGTGGCAGTTGGCAAATGTTCATCACTCTCGCGTGGGGTGTCAAACAACAATTGGGTGATAAGGGAGTGGAGCAGTAGAGAGACAGATTTAGTCTTGCAGCAAATTAAACCCCCCAAGTATTTGCACTTAGAGGGTTTAAGAAGAAAGCGTAAAGGTTTCTTGCTCAAGATTTCGAGTTACAAATCAACGGCTCCTGTTCCAGCCCCAGATTCATTCTGCTCCATCGTATCCGAATCTTGCTCGTCATCAGGACGGTTGCCAAAGCTACGTCTACCCCGGTTCATTCGACCTGTGTTCGTTCTCTTGCGAAACTTACGAGCATACGCTTGATTTCTGAGAGCTTTTTCTTTTTTTTGGTTTCGGCGTTTAGCCATGGTTACCCCTTATAAAACAGCCATAAGCAGCCGCAGACAAAATACCTCCGGTTTAGCTTAAACCGAGGCTAATCAAACAGCTTTTGAAAAAATAGTCAGAAGATAACTCTAACATACCTGTTGGATGCTCTATAACTTTGGATTGTGAGAAATGCCTGTTTCACTTTGAGCGATAAGATCTGCCGCCAAACTGATGGCATCGGCTGCGGTAGAAAGCGATCCTTCAGCTTTTGCCACTTGAATGGCTGCTAATAACTGACCAATGCGTGGACTGGGTGGCAGCTTGAGCGCAGTCATCAGGTCTTGTCCAGTCAAAACGGGAATGCTGTGAGCGACAGGATCATTGGGGTTGAGAAATCGCTCAATTAATGGCGCGATCGCGTCTATTGCCAGCCCTTGCGCGATCGCTAACACTGCGATCGCTGGAAACGTGGTTCCGACTCCTTGAAAAAAGAAGTATTGCCCTCGCCGTGACAAGTTTAGTGGCAAAGCGGGTGGGGGCACAGTTTGTTTTATCTCAGAAATTGGGTTTGCAGGAAAAAGCTGCGGCAAAAATTTGAGTATTGTCACAACTGCTTGACTCTCAGTGCGGCTATATTTCAATCGGCGCAACTGAGTTTCGGCTTCCGCTGTTTTGTCAGACAGCAAACAGGCTAACTTGGCAGTAATTAACCAGTTTCGTGCTGAACCCGATGCTTTGACCGGAGAACTTTCTGCTGGCAAAGGTCCGCTGGATACAAGCTGGATTTGGCTATAGAGCTTTGTGGCAAACTCTGGCATTATTTCTTGCAGCAAAACCGTGACGCGATCGATTTCAGCGACAAACTTTAAACTTTGAGCAGTCGCGTTGGGGAGCCAATCTTGCAACAAACCGTCTTGCCATGCTTGGGTTAACCAAGGCGTGCCCTTTGCAGTACTGAGCAAATAATTTAATTCGGACTGTACCCGTTCCGCTGCAATTCGCCGTAGTAAAGGGGCTAACTGTTTCACAGCGATGCGAGTTTCGGCTTCTAGGCTAAACCCTAGTTGGGCAGCTTGACGATAAGCCCGCAACAATCGCAGGGGATCTTCTGCTAGGTTTTCTGCGGACACCATCCGCAACAATCGCTGTTGCAGATCGCCGTAGCCTTGTAAAGGATCGACAAACCGATCACGCCGAGGATCGTAGGCGATCGCGTTCACCGTAAAATCTCGCCGCCTCAAATCTTCCTCTAGAGTTGCGCCCACTTGCTGAGCAAAGTCTACGGTGCCTTGAGGAAATACGACCCGCGCAATTTGCCGTTCTGCATCTAGCAGCACAAATCCTGCTTTATAGTGACGGGCGATCGCTTGGGCAGTTTCAACAACGCGATCTGTCAGCACAAAATCCAAGTCTAAATAATCGCTGTGTCTGCCTAACAGAGCATCTCGCACACTTCCCCCAACCAGACAAGCAGACGCAGGTAACCACTCCAATCCAAAAGGCCAATTTTGGGGAGAAAGTGCTAAAAAATTAATTGAGGCAGTTGCTTGAAGATCCAATCCCTGACTCAGCGTTAAAGGTTCTAAATCCAACAGTTCTAAATCCAACAATAGTCTGATCCTAACGATGCTATTTGTGAAATGCACGGCATTTGCAGACCATTCCGGCAAAATTTTGGAATTAGGGGGGCTGCAATTGTCGTAAAAATCTATGGCTAGAGTGATCAAGAATCACGTCGCCTGAGCTACATTAACAGAAAAGCATCTCGATTCTTCGAGTCGCTGACCGCAGACACGGAGGTTTTTAATATGTGTGTTTGTATCAATTGCCAGTACGTCGATCGCTGCACGACCTACCACGCGGTTGAAGGGCAGCATCAACAGCCGCACCTGACCGAAAATCCTACGTTTGAGGCAACTCAACCGACGATTAACGTCAACATTCGCAATGATGGCGAAATGATTGAAATGGAATGGGATGTCGTTGGCTGCGAAAGTTTTACCGCCGATATGGGCAAATGGTCACGCCTGCGCCCCGGCGAATTGGTGCCGACCTGAAAGATGGGTAAGACTTGTTAGGTTACGAATCAAAGAAACGCTACAGTCGCCATATTTTTTTAAGGCTTTGCAAGGAATCTGATTGGCGTTGATCAATTACTGCTGGAGTCCATGTAGATTGATGCAAGACTTGGCTTGTTAAGGCAAATGCTGCGACACTTTGTCCACTAAAGTACTTTTCCTTCTTCTTCTTGAAGTCGTAGTTTTGCGCCTCGGAGTTTTTCTTACGAGATAGCAAAGCTAAATTGCCGATACGATGCACATACTGAACACGGTTTTTCTCATTTGGGAACCATCTTAGCCATTCGCTGCCTGCGCTTGGGTTTTGAGGGAGTATATGTTCAACTGTGATAACTGGGTAATCGTAACTTGCTACTCCTTTAGCAAGATCAGAATCAAGGCGTAATAAGACGTATAGCCTGATTCTCTTGAGAAGATACAAATCTCCATCTAGAGTGTTGATAATTCGATCGCTCTCCTCAGATGTCAATTGTAGGGGGGAGTCGAGTGCATATAAATCCACACTTCCTTCAATAGCCGCGAGAAGTTTTGCGTATCGACTTATTCGCTCATTAATATCTGCTCGCAAAATCAGCAAACCTGCTGCTAACCTTTCAAGATCAGTGAAAAAACGCTTGAGTTGATCAGGATTGTGGTGATTCCGAGAAAAATAAAGAATTGCTGGTGGAATCCAGTTAAAGTTATCGATTTTATTCAACCATCGGAGTAAAGAATTAACATCCTTTGCAGCTTGGTTGGTACTCTGATAGTTTGCTGACTTAATAATTTCTAAAGCATCGGAATAGGGCTTAAGCACCCCATCAATAAATTGTCGTGGATCTTTTTGAGGCTTTATGTGGTTACGAAATTCACTAAGGGCAGTCTCTCGCAACTTTGCCTTGCGATAAATCATGCGGATATGAGCGAACAGTTCTTGAAATGTGTCCCGCCCCAGATCTTCTTCTTCATCTTCCCAAATCTTTGTATATTTTTCTTGCTGAGATGGAGTGACAATTGCTCCAATAATCTCCGCCTTAAGTAGATCAGTGAGGCTGAGATCCAGACCACGTGAATTAAGAACAGAAAATATACGATACGCTGAATCCAGATCAGGGGTAGAAACCACTACTAAAAAGCAACGAGTCATTAGATAGCGAACGAATTGCTCAAGTTGCTGCTCAGATATTTGCTCTAATTCCTCAATGAAATATTTTGCATTGGTTTGAATGTTTCTTTGGCTATCCGTTAGCTGTGAAGCATCAAAACTCAAAAGAGCATTCAGCCCACTTCCATCTTGTATATATTGACGGAAAAAATCTTCATCTCTCTCACGTAGTTTGAGACGATAACGAGTATCTAAACCTTGAAATGGATTAGCTTCTTGACAAATATATTGTGTGATTTGCGCTACATTTACGGGACTCACCAAACTTCGTAGAACAGCCAGGAGAATTGTCAGCGTTGTTAACCGCTGTTGTCCATCAACCACGTCAGCTTCAGGAGCATCTTCACGCTTTGTCAAAACGATGCTTCCCAAAAAATAGGGGTTTGCATCAGTTATGGATTCAGAGCCATCTCCTAAGAAGGACAGCAAATCGGTTAACAGTTCACTGGCTTGCTCTCTTGTCCAAGCATAGGGGCGTTGATAAGCTGGTATCGAAAATGCAAAATCGTTGCTAAAAACTTTGAAAAGTGCTTTCTCTGTAGCGTGAATAGCGACTGGCATAGGGTTCCAAGGGGCTAACTGAGGACAAAATTTTCTTATGAAAATAGCAAGAGACTAAATGTATGCTCCCATTGCTGTATTGATAGGGTTCCCGTAATTAAACGCAGCCTAACTCATGGGCTATGGCGATCGCCAATCCTAGAAATTTTATTGCAAGCGATCGATAGTGCGGTACTGAATCGCTTCAGCAATGTGGTGAGTGTGGAGAGCGTCATCTCCAGCGAGGTCGGCAATGGTGCGTCCCACTTTGAGGATGCGATCGCTGGCTCTGACGGATAGCCCTAACTTGCGAATCGCGGCTTCCAGCAAGGTTTTGGTGGCATCATCTAGCGCACACCACTCGCGTAAATTGCTTGATTGCATTTCAGCGTTGCATCGCAAAGAGGTTCCTTGAAATCGCTGTTGTGCCTGCGATCGCGCTGCTTCCACCCGCGATCGTACTGTGGCAGAGTCTTCCCCCGTCGGCTGCTGAGTAATCTCCTCTGGCTTGAGGCGATTCACGCCCACTTGCAAATCAATTCGATCCATGAGGGGACCGGATAATCGCGCCCAATATTGCTCACGCGATCGCGGTGTGCAGGTGCAAGGCTGAATCGTGTCGCCATAAAACCCACAGGGGCAAGGATTTGTGCTGGCAACCAGGGTAAACTGGGCGGGAAAAGAAACAGACTGGCGAGTTCTGGAAATATTGACGTGTCCATCTTCCAAAGGCTGCCGCAAAAACTCCAGCACATCGCGCTTAAACTCAGTCAATTCGTCCAGGAACAATACGCCACGATGCGCCAAAGAAATTTCTCCGGGTCGCGGGAAACTGCCACCGCCCACCAGAGCCGGACCGGATGCCGAATGATGAGGACAGCGAAACGGGCGCGTGGTCACGAGAGACCCCTTATTTTTCAGGAGTCCAGCGACCGAGTGAATTTGTGTGACTTCTAGTGCTTCTTCAAAGCTCTTATCTATAGCTAAATCGCCTAAATGCCTTCTATGTAAGCGTTTCACTTTATAGACGTTTCTACAAAGAAGGCTGGGTTTACAGATAACCAATTTGAAGAAGCAAAGGAGTACTTATGTTCAACTTGACTATTGCAAGTTTAAGCACGACGATCGTAGTAGTGGCGATTGGGGCGATCTCTCTTACAGCCCTGTCATTTTTGTTAGCCCAAAAAACTTTCTTTAGGCAACCAAGTCTGGTAATGTCAGTCGCCGTAACGGATTCGATAGCGTCATTGTCTCAAAGCAGCGAGACGGAAATGTTTAGTGAAATTGACTTCACTAAGCAAATTTTTGAACATCTCTATAACTCTGACAATGCTCAAATTCCTAAAGAGGATTTGTATAGAGATTTGGCAAGATTGCTTGAGATAGCTGAGCATATTCGGCAGGCAGAAGATTTAAGAAGAAAGTCAGAAATTTATTACTCGGAATATAAATCCCTATCAAATGAACTCAGAACAAAGTATAGGGAGTTTTTACCTGATGATGCTTTTAGT
>QBMH01000091.1 GCA_003249025.1 Leptolyngbya sp.
ACCCTGAGTTTGAAACGTTCTACACTAAGAACATTCTGCTCAATGAAGGCATCCGCGCTTGGATGGCTCCTCAAGACCAAATTCACGAAAACTTTATCTTCCCTGAGGAGGTTCTCCCCCGTGGTAACGCTCTCTAATAGTTCAATGATTGCCGGCGCAGGTCGCGACCAACAATCCTCTGGATATGCTTGGTGGTCTGGCAATGCCCGTTTAATCAATCTCTCTGGTAAGCTGCTGGGCGCTCACGTTGCTCATGCGGGTCTCATTGTCTTTTGGGCTGGAGCAATGACCTTGTTTGAGGTCGCCCACTTTATCCCTGAGAAGCCTATGTACGAGCAAGGCTTGATTTTGTTGCCTCACCTAGCCAGCCAAGGCTGGGGCGTTGGGGCTGGTGGTGAAGTCATTGATATTTTCCCTTACTTTGTAGTGGGCGTACTTCACCTAATCTCTTCGGCTGTGCTTGGGTTTGGCGGACTTTATCACGCCATTCGGGGTCCTGAAGTGTTGGAAGACTATTCCAGCTTTTTTGGCTACGACTGGAAAGATAAAAACCAAATGACTAACATCATTGGATATCACCTAATTTTGTTAGGCTTGGGCGCATTTTTGCTAGTTGCTAAAGCCATGTTTTTTGGTGGACTGTATGACACTTGGGCACCCGGTGGAGGTGATGTTCGGGTGGTTACCAACCCAACCTTAAATCCTGCTGTTATCTTCGGCTATCTGGCTAAATCTCCTTTTGGAGGTGATGGTTGGATCGTTAGTGTTGATAACCTGGAGGACATTGTAGGTGGTCACATTTGGGTTGGTTTAATCTGCATTGCTGGCGGTGTCTGGCATATTCTGACAAAACCTTTTGGTTGGGCACGTCGCGCTTTGGTTTGGTCTGGCGAGGCTTACCTTTCCTACAGCATTGGCGCTCTGTCTTTGATGAGCTTGATTGCTGCTTGTTTTGTGTGGTTTAACAACACGGCATATCCTAGCGAGTTCTACGGTCCTACTGGTCCTGAAGCATCTCAAGCGCAAGCAATGACCTTTTTGGTGCGTGACCAACGCTTGGGTGCAAACGTGGGTTCTGCACAGGGTCCTACAGGTTTGGGTAAATATCTGATGCGATCGCCCACGGGTGAAATCATCTTTGGTGGAGAAACCATGCGCTTTTGGGATTTCCGTGGTCCTTGGTTAGAGCCTTTGCGTGGACCCAATGGTTTGGATCTCACCAAGATCAAGAATGATATTCAGCCCTGGCAAACTCGCCGTGCGGCTGAGTATATGACCCATGCTCCTTTGGGTTCGATCAACTCTGTGGGTGGCGTAGCAACTGAGATCAACTCGTTTAACTACGTATCTCCTCGTGCGTGGCTGGCATCATTTCACTTCCTGATGGGATTCTTCTTCTTGGTAGGACACCTATGGCATGCAGGGCGCGCTCGTGCTGCTGCTGCTGGCTTTGAGAGAGGCATCGATCGCGAAGATGAAGCGGTTCTATCGATGCCAAACCTTGACTAGAAGCTAGTTAGCCGAGGTTATATTTTCATAAAAAAGGCTCCTGTGATTTACACAGGAGCCTTTTTTATTTGCCTAGGTTTGGTACTAGGTTGGTGGGCTTGAAATTTCAGATTTTTCGGTAGGCTCCATGCTAGCAATTGAGCGAGAACACATCCAACGACTAGGAACAGAAGCAGGCCAGCCCATTCTGAGAGCTTCCGGGCAAATCGTATAAATCGTTAATTGGCAATCGATCATTTGAAACCCCGCTCTATCAACTTGCTTTAGTCCTTGCTTCCAAATTGAGTCATTTTCAAACTCAATCGTGCGGTTACATTGCACACACACTAAATGGTGATGATGGTGGGGTGAGGCAGAATTTAGTTCATAGTGTTTATGTCCTTCGGCAAGCTCAAGTTCACGCAAAATGCCCATGCGTGCCATCAACTTGACGGTGCGATAAACCGTAGAAAGGCTAATTGGTTCTCCGCGCTGACCTAATATGTCATGCAGTTCTTCTGCGCTTAAGTGATTTCCTCTGGGAAGCGTTTGAAACACCTGTAGAATAGTCTCCCGTTGGGGAGTCAATCGCCAGCCTTTTGAATTTAATTCCGATTTGAGCGAATCAGCCGTGTAGGAAAACATAATCGCCTCTGGAAAATAAGGCTTGCATTGAATGTTGACATCATAATTCTAACGTCTTTCAATTTCAAGAAGGCTAGTTATTGAGAATATATTGCAGGGATCGGATTGAATGGCAGGTGATTTAATTTGGCAATCTATCCGACTGATGTTGCTAAGGGCGCAGGGCTGGATGTTTTCTGTTTCTTGAGTTGTGAATGCTTTAAGAAAGCTAAAGATAAAACTGGGCGATCGCGCTTCTCCAAGGGGCTTAGTTGATGATTTTAATTCCCATCAGCTTGTAAGCTTGTGAAAACTTATTTGAAAAGTTATCTAGGACAACAAGCCTTTACCAGCTAGACGCTCATCATGTAGCCTAATCAAAGTATCTAAAGGGCGAAACATTCTGGTTATGTACATCTAATTGTTGCGTTTACGCGTATCTTAAGAGGCTACAAGACTTTCATCTCTACTCTTAGAGATAATTCCTATATTGGGTTAGAACTTGGTGTTACCCTAACCTCCGGCATCATAGATATTTCAAATTGCCTAGCTGAACTTAAAGAGGTGCTAATATGCTCGATTTTGCAGATGTTCTGCGGTTAGTGCATCCGGCGATCGCGGTCACTGTTGTATTTCCAATCATTGGCATGGTGCTAAGGATGGCGTGGCTAACCCGTGAACGTCGGCTCAAAGTCGCTGAAGAAGGAAAAAGCAAAATTCCGCCCGGTGTGGGACAAGACCATTTGAAATTAGGACGGTGGCTAGCTGGATCAGTCGTTGGCGTAGAGCTACTCGGCATCACCCGCCCAATGTTCAGCAAAATTGCTAAAGATCAGTTGTGGAGTACTGATTCGTTCAAATTCATCTTGATTTTATTGATGTATATCGTCACCCTTGGCTCTTTAGTGATGCTTTACAGAGTGCAGAAAAAACTTTGGCGCGGCATTTTTGCGACCTTATGCGGCGCTGCTTTGGTCGTCCTGAGTCTGCAAGACGGCATCTATCGTCGAGATAATGAATGGTTCGTCTCCCATTTTTACTTTGGTGTGACTGCCACCTTATTGATGATTTTTTCCTTGGCAATCATCCAAGACATTTACCAAGACCGCAGCCACCGCTGGCGCATTATCCACGCAACCTTAAATTCTGTCGCCGTATTGCTTTTTATTGCTCAAGGCGTAACCGGAACCCGTGATTTACTCGAAATTCCACTTTCCTGGCAGGAGTCCCATGTTTATCAATGCGACTTTGTAAATCGAAAGTGCCCAGAACCCGCGCCGCAGAAATAAGTGTAAGGTGTGGAGTGAGAAGTACGAATGGCAAATGTAAGAAGTAGTAGGGAGCAGGGCAAACGCATCAAAATTCTGATGCCAATAGGGTCGAGGGTGAGAGAGGATAAGTTCGACATGCTATCGCTCCGGTGTAATGAAGCTCAAACCTAAGAATAAGGATTGTGCGTCAAATAATTGTGGGGTAAATTGCAATATCGTGCCAACTCCAACAGCGATCGGCTAAATTTGCCCGTTGAGCAGCGGTGGTCTTGAAACGACTGTGCTGCCAAATCCAATTGAAATAGCTCACAACCAATCGCGTCGTGACCTTCGATTGCTCCCACACCTTGCTCGACTAGAAGGAAACGCAGATAAGATTTCTGCATTTGAAGCCAACTTAAAGAACGACAATCAGCGACGGGCGCGCAGGTTTGAAATATTGCAGGCAAATCATGAATATCGCCATGCCTGCGATGCAATCAATCGGCTTAACACTGAGAAAGCCCATGCTGTCGCACGATTGGAACATCTACGAAACGAGTTCAGTGTGGCAAAGTTGGAAACTAGACTTGCGATCGCGCAAAAGTTGATTGGGCTGGAAACGCGAGAATTAGTAGGATTGTAGAAATCGTAGTTTTTTACACCGCCAACTACGGTTTGCAAACGATCCTTCTAAAGGAAGAGATGGAGATTCTTTTTGATGGCAGAATTAGCTCTTTGGTTAGATGAGGATTCATTGAGTAACCCGCTACGATGCGACTACACTAAACCAATTTAAATGGAGCGGGGTATGAAAGATATAATTTCTAACCTATTGACAAATATTGTTTCTAATTTAAAGAAACTTCAACTAAAGCAAGTTGCGATCGTAATGCTTGCAGGCTTTTTAGTCGTGTTTAATACTGCCTGTAGTTCTAAAGTTGCTGATGCAACGAATGCAGTGAGCAACCCGAATCCCTATGCAGGACAAGGCAAGGTACAGAAAGAGATGTACGGTGCAGTCCAAAAACCTGCTGGCGGCATGAATAACTATAACGATGATGCTAAGTATGATTCAAAAGCAACTCAGGCGCAGAGTAAAAAGTACGTTGAGCGCGCTCAAGGTAACTTGAAAAATCGGGTAGATTCTCCTCAAGAAGCAGTGGATAATTTGCGTCAGAAAAATCCTTTGGGAGACAAGGCGCAAGAAACGGCTGGAAACATCCAGAAAAGTGCTGAAAAGTTACAAAAAGATTTTGCTAAGGGAACTGAACGGGGGATCAGCAATATTAAGCAGAATGCAGACCGGGTAAGCGATGCGGCTCCTCAAGTCGTTGAACAGGCAAAGCAAAACGCTAAGGGTGCAGGTAAAGATCTCATCATGGGTGGCTCGAAAGACTTGCCAAATAAAAACATGTAGTTTGCAAGCTTGCGTGGCGGACGTTTTCGGGATGAGAAGCACGCATTTAATGGCGTAATATCACCTTCATTAAGCTGATACGCATCCAAATTTCAGAGACAAGGGGCTTAAGCCCCTTGTTTTATGCGTGGTTTGAATTTTTCTGACTGAATCGCGTGGATGTATAGGACAAATTTTTAGGCTCGCATCATTAAGTCAGAATTTTTACTGTGCCTGTATCTAAATCGTAGCGACCACCCACAATTTTTAGATCGCCCGATCGCAGCCGGTCAGCCAAAACGGGCGATCGCTTTAACCGTCCAATTTGATAACGCACATTGGCAATCACCGCATTATCCACAGCATCGCCCGATAATCCCTTCACCTGCTCTACAGCCGGTAAAATTGCCTCTACAAAGCTGCTCATCTCACCCGGCAATAGCTCATTTTTAACAGCGGCAGTCACGGCACCACAGCGCTCATGACCCAGCACCAGCACCACTGGTGTACCCAAAAGGACAACTGCATATTCAATGCTGCCAATTGTTTCCGGTGTCGCAATATTTCCCGCGATGCGAATATCAAAAATATCGCCGATGCCTTGGTCAAACAAAATCTCGACGGGCACCCGCGAATCGGCACAAGTCAAAACAGTGGCAAACGGATGCTGCGTTTGAGCAAGCTCCTGCATTCGCGCTTGAGATTGATTCGGATATTGCGGCTGATGGCGAGTAAACCGTCGATTACCTGCGAGTAACTTTTGTAGGGCAGCATCTGGCTTAGAGAGCGGATCAATTGGCAATTCAGCCGCTTGCGCCTGTTTGCCATGCCAACAGAAACCGCTATCGGTTGCCAGCAGCATTGTTGCCGCAGCGCTTAATTTTAAGAAGTAACGGCGATCGCCAAAGCGTTTATTAACGTTCATATTTTTTATTTTGGGTTGTTCTACAAAGAGGCAATGCATCTCGTAGAGCGAATCTCCATGACTTCTGAGATGTAGCAAGTTCCTCCAAACTTGTTGAGTAAGGGGGTGATATTTTCGACGACAGGCTTAATCAGGTCTGGCATACAGAACGCGATGATATAAACATTGTCTAGCATGGTCATGTCAAGATCTTCGTTGCCTTCACGCAAGCCTTTTCCGGCAACATTGCGAATCACCGCATGACCGTGAACGCCTGCCTTATCTAAGCTGTCTAAGATTTTGCCAAGCTCGAAGGAGTTGGCAATAATTTCAATTCTTTTAACAGTGTGCATACAATCATCTCCAGAACAGATCAATGACGTATAGATAAAGCGGAATGCCAACAGTGATATTGAAGGGGAATGTGACGGCTAGAGCGGTTGAAACGTATAGGCTAGGGTTTGCTTCAGGCACCGTGAGCCGCATGGCTGCGGGAACAGCAATATAAGAGGCACTGGCGCACAACACTGCAAACAGGAGTGCATTTCCCTGGGACATTCCGATTAATTTGGCGATCGCAATGCCAATTCCGGCATTCAGTATAGGAATCAGTATCGCAAATGAGACTAAGAAAAATCCGGTTTTTTGCAAGTCTTTAATTCTTCGGGCAGCGACAAGTCCCATATCCAGCAAAAAGAAGGTAAGAATGCCATAAAACAGCCCTTGGGCAAAGGGTTCCATCACCTTCCAGCCATGTTCTCCACTTAAAACCCCAATCAGCAGGCTGCCGACCAGCAGAAAAACTGAACTGTTCAAAAACGCATCCCGCAGCACTTCAGACCAAACAAAGTCTCGTTTTTCGTCGGCTGTGAATAGATTCACTAAGATCAACCCGACAATGATGGCGGGTGACTCCATCAATGCCAGTGCGGCGACCATGTAGCCATCAAACCCAATGCCTAACTCGGTGAGAAATGAACTAGCGGTGATGAAAGTAACGGCACTAATGGAACCATAGGTTGCAGCGATCGCGGCGGCATCGTAATGATCAAGCTTTAGCCTCAAAATAAAGAAGGTATAGACTGGCACAAAACACGCCATCAAGATTGCGGCAGCAAGCGCGAAAATGACTTCTTGGGTAATCCCGCTTTTGATCAGCTCGACTCCGCCCTTAAACCCGATCGCAAAGAGGAGGTAGAGCGAGAGAATCTTAGGGACTGGCGGGGGAATTTCTAAATCCGACTTAACGAGAACAGCCGTCATTCCTAGAAAGAAAAACAGGATAGGTGGATTGAGGATGTTAGAGATGATTAAGCTACCATCCATGACCAGCCCCTCCTGAAGTCGATAAACCGGACGTTTAAAAAACGGTGCATGTAAAAATCGATCTAACCAATGACTCATGATGTAGCGCGGATGGTCACCTGATGTCAATTAAATAGGTTTTAGCCATACTCAGGCAAGTAGATTACTGAGATTTTCTGGGAATGAAT
Organism: Leptolyngbya sp.; assembly: GCA_003249025.1. Classification (GTDB taxonomy): domain Bacteria; phylum Cyanobacteriota; class Cyanobacteriia; order Leptolyngbyales; family Leptolyngbyaceae; genus ULC077BIN1. The sequence goes on from QBMH01000091.1 coordinate 7,159, forward strand.
TTGAGGTTGAGGGAAAGTCAAATTTACTTTCTAGCGATCGCAGGTTGCTCACAGGTAAAGCAGCGGAGCCGCCCAGCCTCTTCTTAATTCAAGCACAGCGATTTGCTGAGTAGATCTCATCTCCAAGAGTGACTAAAGGAAGGAGCATCATCATTTCTCGTCTAATAGGGTTTAATTTGAGCAGCGTTGCTAGGGTGTTTTAAGTGTGGGTGAGGAACGATCAGGTGTTACGAATATGGCTGGTGCTGGTTTTGCTAGTGTTGACTGCTGAAATAGAGCCGGCTAATGCAGAGAGTTCTTTCCCTCCAGATGCTTCTCCCGTAGAAGGTTCTGCCGGAAGTTTAGCGATCCAATCGATGACCGAGTGTCTCGACTCTTTGATGCACCCCTTAGCAGCCGATCCGCTGTTGTGTTCAAATCGAGAGGAGGCTGATGCTTTGGGGCAAGTGCGATCGGTGACAGAGTTACAAGATGTGCAGCCTAGCGATTGGGCTTACCAAGCCGTGAAAGCGTTAGTGGAAAAGTATGGCGTAATCAGTGGGTATGGCGATCGCACCTTTCGGGGGAATCGGTCTCTGAGTCGCGATGAATTTGCAGCAGCGCTAAACCAAGTCTTTAGCAAAATCGAGCAGTTGTTTATTGCGGGGGACTTAGGAAAAATCCGCGAAGATGTGGCGACCATCCGGCGGCTGCAAACCTCTTACGGCACTATTTTGCAAGGTGAGCGCGATCGCACTAACACGTTAGAACTGCTAACTGCCAAGCTAGAAAAACAGCAGTTTTCTACTACAACTAGATTATCTACCCAACTGGTAACCGCCCTGAGCGATGGAACCAATGCCACAACTACCGTATTAGCCAGAATTCGTCTCACCTTCGATACCAGCTTTTCTGGCAGCGATCTATTGAGAACCGAATTGGAAGCAGGTACAAACAGCGGCGATGCCATCAGCAAAAGCCGAAATCGCGGACTAAACGTATTGGGAACAGTGGGAATTTTGGCAGATGGCGGTGGTTTGGATTATGTTGCGGTTCCCAATACGGTTCAAATCAGCAAGCTTTATTACAGGTTCCGCCCTGCCAAAACCCTAACGTTGACCGTGGGCGCTCGGCTGAATCCTCGCGATTTTATCGATTACAATCGATTTGCCAACGATTCACTCACCAATTTTTCCTCCAGCTTTTTCATGAATAATCCGCTGATTGTGCAAAATCAAGTGGATCGTCCCGGCGGCGCAGGGGCAGCCTTGGCGTGGAAACCAAACGAGACATCCCCTTTCACAGTCCGAGCGCTCTATGTCGCTCCTGATGCCGAACAGCCTAATTCAACCGCTAGAAATAGTGGACTGTTTGGCGATCGCAATCAGGGTAGCGTTGAGGTGGAATATGCCTTAAATAAAAATCTGGTTACCCGGCTGCAATACACCGCTGCCACTCTTAACGGCACATCGATTAATGCAGGTGGATTTAATTTTGAATGGGCACTCAATCGCCAGTTTGCAGTTTTTGGTCGGGTTGGCATTGGCAGTTATAACGGATTCAACACCGCCCTTAACCAAACTCTCAATTTGACACCTGTCACTTGGGCAGTCGGTAGCACCGCTCGGAATATTGTCATTCCTGGATCGGTGGCAGGATTGGCGATCGGAATGCCATTTATCGAGAGTGATCTAGGCAATGCCACCCAAACGAACCTCGAAGCCTATTACAGCTTCAATTTGAACGACCGTGTGAGTTTTAGTCCGGCTTTGCTAGTGGTCAGCAACCCCAATAATCGCTCCGTTGGCACTATCTGGGAATGGTTGCTGCGATTGGTTTACGCCTTTTGAGACAGTAATTTTGAACCGAGTCTTAATGAACTAAATCTGGAAATACTGCTTGCACGGCAGGATGGATTAGAAGATGGTTTTGAACATTTAAACCCTTCCCCAAAGCGAGATCTTTATCTAGGGCTGCCACGCCGAAGTTTGCCAGTTTTAGCACGTAAGGCAGGGTGCTGTTGTTTAATGCTTGGGTTGCTGTCCAGGGAACGGCTCCGGGCATGTTGGGCACACCACAGTGAACAATGCCAGCTTCTAAATAAGTCGGATGAGAATGAGAAGTGGGACGAATAGTTTCAATGCAGCCGCCCTGATCCACTGCCACATCGATAATCACGGAGCCGGAACGCATGGTTTGGACTAACTGCCGGGAAACGAGGACGGGCGCTTTGCTTGCCAATACCAACACGGCTCCCACTAAGAGATCTGCGGTAGCAACAGCAGCTTCAATGTGCGCCGTACTGCTATAAAGCAACTCCACTCTAGAGCCAAAGATAGATTCTAGGTAAGAAAGGCGATCGACGCTGATATCTAAAATGGTGACTTGGGCACCCATGCCGATCGCGATTCGGGCTGCCTCTGTGCCTACGATGCCACCCCCCAAAATTACGACTTTACCGGGCGTTACTCCAGGAATTCCACCCAATAAAACGCCGCGTCCTCCCTGCTGCCGCTCCAAGTAATGAGCGCCAAACTGTACCGCTAATCGTCCAGCAATGATGCTCATTGGAGCCAGTAATGGTAGACGTTTATCTGGCAGTTCCACGGTTTCGTAGGCGATCGCGGTTGCACCACATTCTAATAATTGTTCTGTCAAACGGCGATCGGCAGCCAAATGTAGATAGGTGAACAGCAGTTGCCCTTTTTGCAAATAGTCATATTCTGATGGCAAAGGCTCCTTTACCTTGACCACTAAAGGCTGGCTCCACACTGCGGTTGCTAATGCAAGACTAGCTCCAGCTTGCACATAATCCTCATTGCTAAAACCTGCCCCCGTTCCCGCGTCGGTTTCAACGAATACTTTATGTCCCCGTTCCGTCAACGCTCTCACACTACTTGGACTTAGCCCCACTCGATATTCCTGATCTTTAGTTTCCTTCGGTACGCCGAGTTCCATCGAACCTCTCGTAAATTGTCTATATCTTTCTAGCTTAAGCTTGCGCCTTTCAAAACAGGTATATCGGGTCAGCATCCTATGAAGTTCAGCAAGCAAAAGGAGCAGAATTTTTCTCGCTTGCTTCTGATCTCTGAAACCTGATCCCGAAACCTGATTCCTGTAAATTAACTCTCCAAAACAGGGTATGGTTGACTGTAAAGAGTTATGAACCTAAATGTACAGTTTTCCTGAACCTCCTTATTTTTTACTAATCGCTGGCTTATTAGCTAGCTTTGCTTCTGGTGCAGCCTTTGATGCTGTGTTGAAACAGTCCGTCAAAAGTTGGTCTAAGAGCCGTTCTAGCCATGACTTAAAGAGATTAAGAGGACTGCAACTGCTGCTCCCTTTTCTAGGCATTGCCGCAGGAGTATGTGTCTTCCTATCTTCAGGCATGGAGATTTTTGGGTTTCCCGCTAATCTCGCTTACGCGATCGCCTTACCGCTCACGATTTTCATTGCTTGGTTAATTTGGTTTCAGCTTGGCAAAATTCTGATTCAACTTCAGGAAGGCGGCTCCAAAGCCTTAGATTTAGACTCATTCGGTTAGATCTAATAAAAACAGTATCAATTCTGTCCTACTGTGGCTTTTTGCAAGCTCTGATCGGCTTTGCTTGCCCATTGGGTGTTGCCCTGCTTCGCATATAAGTCTTTTGCATATTTAAGAACGACCTGAGCGTCTTTAAACTTTCCTTGCTTCATAAAGACTAGCCCTGCTGCGTAGTAGGAGTTGGCATAATTTGAGTTTGATTCTGCTGCTCGTCGAAAGGCGTTGAGAGCGTCATCTAGTTTGCCCTGCTTAAACAGCATGGAGCCAGTGTTGTAATGAGCTTCGGCATATTTAGGATTGATCCGCAACGCTTGCTGAAAAGCTGCTAGGGCTTCTGCATCTTTACGTTGCTGTAGATAAACTAAGCCGAGGTGATAGGACGGTTCAGGCGCAGTGGGGCTAAGCCGCATTGCATTTTTGAAGGCGATCGCGGCTTGATCATACGCTTTCTGTTGCTCTAAGGCTAACCCCAGGTTGTAGTGAGCTAACCCTAGCTTCGGATCGAGGTCGATCGCCCGTTTTAGATAATCTCTTGCCTGAGCCACATTGCTCCCTTCTAGCAAGGCGGCACCCAAATTGGCATAGGCAAGGGCAAATCGTGGATTTGCTTGAGTTGCCTGATAAAAAGCACTAGCTGCGGGTTGTAGTTGTCCCTGTTGACGAAGTGCCAATCCTAGGTTGTAGTGAGCCGCAGCCATGCGGGGATCGAGTTGGGCGGCTCGTCGAAATGCAGCGATCGCATCATTCAATTTCCCTTGCTGAATGTACTGTAAACCTTGATTCACCACCCCCTCTGCTGAGGATGCTGAAGCTCCGGCAGGTTGGGGATTGGCAGGTTGATTTTGGGCAACTTGCACTGACTTAGATGCAGCCAACCCTGGTAGGGCTGTTATGAACAGTCCGCTTCCACTCCCTATCCAAATAACTAGCGCTATTACTGTTTCTTGCTGCAACTGCATCTTTACCATTTCTCGTTGTTTACCCAAAGCTGAACTAAAAATATGCACGTCATTGTACTAGGGGTTGCCTTAAATTCACCATCAAATCGAGCAAATTAAGACTAAGCGATTAAAATGATGCAAATTTCAGGCATACAAAAAGCTCAGTGAAGTTTCACTGAGCTTTCAAAAACGAACTGATTTATTTCCTAAAATCTACCGAATGTATTCCTTCAAAACACTATTTCGGTTAGGATGGCGCAGCTTGCGAAGTGCTTTTGCTTCAATTTGACGAATTCGTTCACGAGTTACGTTGAAAATCTGACCGATTTCTTCTAACGTTTTCATGCGTCCATCGTCTAAGCCATAGCGCAATCTTAAGACATCACGCTCGCGGGGGCTAAGAGTATCCAACACGTTTTCCAAGTCTTCTCGTAGCAAGTTCTTGGCAACTTGGTCTTCTGGTGTTTCGCCATCTGACTCAATAAAATCACCCAAACGAGAATCTTCTTCTTTACCGATCGGGGTTTCTAGGGAAATAGGAAGCTGGGCAGATTTCGCAATAAAACGCAATTTCTCAATGGTCATTTCCATCCGAGTTGCGATTTCTTCCTCAGTGGGCTTACGACCCATTTCTTGAGAGAGCAACTTCGTCGTTTTTTTGATGCGAGAAATGGTTTCGTACAGGTGAACCGGAAGACGAATGGTACGAGATTGATCGGCGATCGCTCTGGTAATTGCTTGCCGAATCCACCAGGTAGCATAGGTCGAAAACTTATAACCTTTTTCGTGGTCAAACTTTTCAGCCGCCCGAATCAACCCCAAACTGCCTTCTTGAATCAAATCTTGAAAAGACAGCCCGCGGTTCATATATTTTTTTGCGATAGAAACTACCAATCGCAAGTTTGACTGAACCATCTTGTCTTTTGCTCTCCGCCCCAAGTGAAGGCGCTGACGAAAAGCAGTCAATGGCATATTCACTGCATTCGCCCATTCAGAGTCTTGAGGACTGCGCTCCAACTGCTGAGACAAGCTTTCACGTATCCGTTCTAAATCAAGCAAATCAGCAATTTTACGGGCTAACTCAATTTCTTCATCAGCGCGCAATAACCGAATGCGTCCAATTTCCTGCAAATACAGGCGAATGGAGTCTTCCGTATAGTGCTTTTTCTTTGCTTGCGCTCGGCGGCGACCTGGTTTAGCCTTACCTGGCTTGCCATCCTCATCTGAGGCAGCTACGCCATCATCTGAATCATCATCATCATCTTCATCGATGAAGACTAAATCGTTGTCGGGTAAACTGTCAGAAGCGCTACCTAGCAACTCGATTTCGAGTACGTTATTGACCTGGGTCATGCCGTGTTCCTCATGCTCCTTAACTAACAAATGAAAATCGTCGATGTTGGTAAACAACATCAACAAAAGGCTTTGCAAATAAGAGAAAACTCCGTACGGCTAGCGAATAAAAGCTAGCTGAATACACAGTATACTCCTTACTTCATAGTTCAAACTTCAAACGAACCATCTTTCCATTAACGGAAAGGCGACTTTTAAGGATGTTTTGATCGCAGGTCTTTTCACACTACTATCTGCCTCTTATGAACAGCCATAACCCAACTGAGGCATGAACTGTAAACAGCAAGGTAGAACATGAATCGAAATCCTGCTGATTGCCACACTAACCTTCCCTCCGAAATTTCCTAGTGCCATGTCTGAGTTTAGATAAACTATCCACAAGCTACGACTCAAAAAAAGTGAGTCTCAATGCCAAGTAACCCAGGACTGCAACTTAGGAATATTTCTAATGGTAGACGAGAATGGAAAAGTGCAAGCTCCTTCTGCTAAATTAACTCAGATCTTCTGAAATAGGATCTGAATTACTATTAAATTAGTTCACTATTTCAAGAGGTTTATGAGAATAATCAAAGATTCCAGGAAATAGCTTAAATTGCTCAGCCATTTGAGGGAAGTTAAAAAAGCACTTATGTTAAGACCCTAAAACCTTTACCTGGTCTTCTTTAGAAGAATTCTAGCAGAAGATTATCTAGCAGATTAGCGGTTGTGTATGTTGAATAGAAGACTATCAATTCGAGGCGCGATCGCTCAGTTAGACTGACAGATAAACTTAATTTACATAAGCAGAATCTATAGATCTGATGTTCACAATGCAAGAAAGTCAAATAGTTTGTTCACGATTATTCATCATATTTACCTAGTTTTTAAAGCAAAGATTTTGATGGAAGTTCAAGCATTGACGGATTAAGAATCAACTCTTTAACAAAATCATCTCGAAGACTGCCCCAAAGCCGACAACCTGTCTTGGAACAGGTCACTACCAGTCCTTCATTTCGAGCAAATTTGCAACTTAGTTGATAAAGTTGCGATCGCTGGTGTACCTCAACCACTACCAATTGACAGAACAACTCATTCTGATAGTACATCCCGTTTTGGATGGTATCAGCAAACCAAAACTTGAAGATAAAAACATGCTCTTCGTCGAGAACTAGAGGTGGCACTGTAGATTTCTTAAGGTGGAGATGGATTAACTCACTGCTCTAGCTTAGAAAGAGGTTTAGCAATATGTTCCTGTTGCCATAATTGATCAATCGTAACAAAGCAATAGCCTTGCTTCAGAAGAAGTGGAATCAACCTATCTACCACTTCCGCTACATCGACTCCTCCGGTATAGCCATCATGCAAAACAATAATCGAGCCATTTGTAACCTGTTGCAAAATGCGATCGACGACTGTAGAAACGCCAGGATTGACCCAATCTTCGGGAACCACACTCCACATGACGGGGCGATAGCTCCACTGGTGTAGCAAATCTAAAGTTTTGGGGGTAAAAAAACCGTTGGGTGGACGAACATCCCGTAGGGCAGTAGACGGCAACTGACAGGCTTTAGTAATTTCAGCCTGGGTTTGCTCTAAAGTTTGCTTTAGCTCAGTCGATGACAGGTTAGTGAAAGAGCGGTGGTCAAACCCATGCAGACCTAACCAATGGTTGCGCTGATAAATTGAGTGGGCGATCGCAGGTGCGCGATTCACACAAACCCCTAACAAAAAAAAGCTGGCAGGGATTCCATGACGATCTAAAACTTCCAGTAATTGAGGTGTATGGTCTGGATGAGGTCCATCATCAAAAGTGAGGGCGATCGCGGGTACTTGCTGATCCCCAACCCAAAGACAGCTAGGAAAGAGTGGCTTAAGAACTTGATGAATAACTGGGTAGAGCGGGGCAAATTGCATAAGTTAAGGCAGAGGAACTCACTATAAATCATAAACAGTTTTAATTTGGTTTATGGTGCTAGGCGAGCTTTCTTCATGCGATTGGCAGTATACCAGTCGGCGATCGCGGGCACCCAAGCTTCAAAATGAGGAAAAATAGTTTCGCATAATTTTTGTGCTTCAAGCTGAGCATCCGACTTCCACCGTAGATCAAGTAAATGCATTAGCGATCGCACATTGGCTGACATAATCCAATGTTGCCGCACATCAAACGGGATCAACCCACGGGCGTGTTCTTCCGAAAATCCTTGGTGAATCCGTTCATAATACCGATGGCAAGCTTTTAAGCACCACTCTACATCTTGCTGTCGTAGCTCCTCAGTATAATCATAATGTTTTCCCTGACGGTCAGAATAAGCTCCCAGCGGACGTAGATAGAACACATCTTCCATATCGCGCTTGCCCTCTACCACATCGAGAATCCGTTGCCCGGTATAACGAAAGGATTGGACATCAAAAGAAATTCCGACGCGATGTGTGCGGATTTGCTGCATGGTGCTGTGGGGGAACCAGCCACAGTTCAAAACGATTTGGGGATGTTCTAAGGGACCGTAATGTCCACGATTGCCTGCGAGTAGCTGCTTGACGATGACTTCCCCACATTTTTCTTCATCAGGAAAGCGATCGCGTTCGTTCCAAACAAATTCCTCCGCATAATCTTGATGCATGGCGGCATAGATGACCTGCTGCGGGTTTGGAGTTTGAGCGATCACTTCAACCGTAAAACGATCCATAGAATTCTTCAAAAGAGCGGTATATTTCAAGCCTTCTAGCATAGGTGTTTTAGGTCAGAAATGGGAATTGATTCTAAATTTCTTAAGCCCATTCGCTTTTTCTTTAGAATCGCCTAAAATTGTGCCACCATACTAATCAAATCGATTAAGCTATCACTCAATCCATTGCATACTTCTAAAGGCTGTGCTGTGCCGAACCGAATTTCTTTTTTTCCATTATTAATGATTATGGGGCTGTGGGGATCTGCTCAACCTAGCTCTGCCCAAGCTTTAATTCCTCATACCTTGCGCCTAGACACCGCCAAGTTAGAGCAGCAGGGACTTGGGCTAGCACAAGAAGCCTCTCAGCTAGCCCAGTTTCAACAATATGAGCTTGCCCTACAACGCGCAAAGTTGGCGACGCAATTAGCGCCTAAAAGCCCAGAGGTGTGGTCTTTGTTAGGCGGACTTTATCTTCAAACCAACGCCTTGGATCAGGGCATCACTTCGCTCAAAAAATCTCAATCGTTAAATGGGAGCGGCAAGAATTCAGCGGTTTTATTTGCTCTGGGGTCTGCTTATTTTCAAAAGGGAAATTATTTGACTGCGGTAGATTACTTAAAGCAGGGACTCAAGGTCAAGCCAAATGTGCCGGGTGCCTTGTTTGATTTGGGGAATGCCTATTTAATGTTGAAGCGATACCCTGAAGCGATCGCGCAATATGAGCAAGCAGTGATCCAAGATAAAACCTTTTGGCCCGCTATCAATAATATTGGTCTCATTAAATATGAAGTAGGCGATGGAGACGCAGCCCTAAAGCAGTGGCAAACAGCCGCCGACCTCGATCCAAAAGCCGCAGAACCTCGCTTGGCGATCGCATCTGCTCTTTATTCCAAGGGCAAACGTGACCAAGGTTTATCTTCAGGAGATGCCGCCATTCGGTTAGATAGCCGCTATGCTGACCTAAAGTTTTTGAAAGAAAATTTATGGGGTGAACGGTTACTCACAGATACTCGAAAATTGCTCGAAACGCCCCAAATTCAAGCAACCCTGGCGCAAATCAAAGAAAAGAATCCTAGAACTCAGCGTCCTTCCCCCCGATAGTTCTATTCTCTGTGTCTTTCATGCGATTAAAACCATCCCCTATGCGAGTACAGGGTGCATTCCCTCCAGCTAAGCGATCGCCTAAAAAAGCGCTTCACTCATTCAAAAAGCAGTTGCTTTGGTTAACTATTCTTTTACCGATTTTCTGGATTAGTTACCGAGAGGTGAATAACTATCTGACTAAGCCAGAAGCCATTTTCGTCTTAGGTGGAGCAACCGGACGAGAAAACTTTGCAGCAGAATTTGCGCGACAGCATCCAGAATTGCCCGTGTGGGTTTCGGGTGGAAGTAATCCTGAGTATACCTATGGCGTTTTCTCAGATGCCGGAATCAATCTTAAACAACTACACATCAATCGAGAAGCCGTTGATACGGTAACCAACTTTACAACTCTCGTGGATGAACTCAAAGCAAAAGGAATTCATAGTGTTTATCTAATCACTTCTGACTATCACATGCGCCGTGCTAAAGCCATTGGCGAAATTGTTTTTGGAAGTCGAGGAATTTATATTAAACCGATCTCAGTTCGCTCTGATCAAGCAACTGAACCCTGGGAAAAAGCAGTGCGGGATGGTGCTAGAGCGATTCTTTGGGTTACCACTGGCTATAACGGTTCAACCCTCAAACAACATTTCCACTTTCGTTAGGTGAGGCGCGGAGTACTGAGTGCAAAGTACTGAGTACGGAAAATGTAGGATCTCTAATTTTTTGCCTACGGGTATTAAGCGCTCGGATCGAGCCTTGCTTCTTGAACGAGCACATAGGGCTGCACAATAAGAGCTTGAAACCGCTGAGATTGATTTTGATTCCAAATGCTTAGCTGGGAAGGAAGTGGTTTGTGGATTAAGGCTTCGTCAATCCATTGCTGGATGCGGGTAGTATCATCTGTCGCGATCGCGATACCCACCTCTACCAAGTCAAGTTCTAAAGCCACCAAAATTACTACATCACGACGCGCATGAGGAGCCAGCCAATCCCATTCTGCCTCATCAAGCGTTGCAGTCAATTCTGCTCGAAGATCATCCATGTTTTAAGCTATACCCTCTCTAGTTCAAAGTTTAGTCGATTTATATCGCTCAAAGAATTGCCTATTGAGCATCACAACCTAATTTAAGATACGTTTTATAGATTTCATCCAGAGATTAAATATCTGGTACTTTTACGGGCGGAGTCTAAGCGATCCCAGGAAGTTATGAAAATTTATAAGCCTTGAGTTCGGTGATTTAACGCTGGCATACACCTTAAGATTATTGACATCCTAGACATGACAGATCTTTAATCCTGCATCTACTAAATCTATGCGTTATCTTACTGTTGGGTTGTCCTTATTAGCCATACTTTTTTCAGTGGCTGAGCCGTCTGTTGCCGGAGGCGATGGAGTGCCAAGTCGCCGCGTTGGGGGCGGTAGCCGCTGGACGCAACCAAAGTCAAAGCAATCTCCTTCATTACACTCTAAGTTGAATGCAATGACATTTGCCTCTAGGAACAATTTACCAATCGCCTTCAAGCTAAAAATAATTGGCTCTATAGGCAATTCAGGGAGTTAGGGGAGAAGAGTTTCTAACAAAGCACTGA
>QBMH01000092.1:0-8435 GCA_003249025.1 Leptolyngbya sp.
CCGCTTGTTTGATTGTCGGTCGTAAGCTCCTAACATTTTCCGGATAGGCTCTTAGTATGAGAGTCAGTGTTTTGATGACGATAACTTAGGTATTCATGTACTTACTACTTAACTGAATTGATTCACTGTATGTAGTCCGTTAAATTGAAAATCGCTGTAAGGATTGCTAGAGTCAAGCTCTAAACGATTGGTTATGGTTTGAATGACCTTAAATGAGAAAACAGATGCACCACTATTTTTATCTACATGGGTTTGCCTCCAGTCCTCAATCGGTTAAAGCGAAAAACTTCAGAGATCGCTTCGCCCAACTCAACATTCCCCTCACGACTCCCGACCTAAACCAGGGCGACTTCACCTATCTCACCCTAACTCGCCAACTGCAACAGGTGGAAGCCGAACTGCCTGCTCCACCGACCCCAGTAACGCTGATTGGTTCTAGCTTTGGAGGATTAACCGCCGCTTGGCTAGGGGAGCGCCAACTTCAAGTGGAACGATTAGTCTTACTTGCTCCTGCTTTTGGGTTCCTCTCCCATTGGTTGCCCCGTTTAGGCTACGAACAACTGCAACAGTGGAAAACCGAGGGCTTTTTGCCCGTCTATCACTATGGCGCAGAGAAAATGCTGCCGATTAGCTACCAGTTTGCCGAAGATGCTGCTCAATATCGCGAAACAGAATTACTGCGATCGGTTCCAACACTCTTGTTTCATGGCAAAAACGACGAAGTAATTCCATTACAAACCAGTATTGAGTTTGCCAAAACGCGCCCTTGGGTAACCCTGGTTGAACTCGACAGCGACCACGGTTTAACTGATGCCAGCGACATTATTTGGCAAGGTATTCAAGAGTTTTGCTCACTGTCATAGTGCATCGTTGAAGGTAGGTTTCAGGTGTCGGGTTTCAGGTGCTGGGTTTCAGAGGTTAGGGACTTGCATAAAAATAAAGTACCAGTGAACCGGGTTTCGACTACGCTCAACCTTATAATGCTGAAGGTTGAGCGTAGTCAAACCTGTCTAGTTGATACCAGCAATTCTCAGTATGAGAACAATTCTCATCTAATTGCCCGATTTCAATTGCTCTGAATGGCTGGAATCCTCATTCTGTCGTTTAAGAGATGGAGCAAAAAAGCTTCTGGAGACTCTTTGCTTAGTACAAATGTTTCAAAATGAGAATTACTCCAAAGTTGCCTCCCGAATTTACAAGTAAAATTTCAACCTGATTACGGGACAATGTTTGGATAGCGAAACCGTCAGTGTAGTGACCCATCCAGTACAAGTCGTTGACGGTCAAGTATAGGTCGGGATTAGTCCTTAATTTCCTAAAGAATAAGGATTTATTAGTCTGTAAAAAGAATACAAAATTTCCCCCTCTACCCTTCTACTCCTGCCCATGCCCCTCAAATCTTCCCAAATCTTAGCGCTGCTCAAAGAAAAACGAGCCGATTTTGAACGGTTTGATCAGACTGCACAGCAGGCTTTTCAGAAATATCGTGTAGCTTTGGCAAAGGCTTCGCAGATGACAGAAGATGCGATTCTCAAGGATTTAGGCGACTGTGCCCCCAGCGATCGCGGCGCAGAACCCTTAGAATCGCTTGTCAATGATGGTAATTGGGTGAAATCTTCTGGGCTAACCTGGCAAAGCCGCGAGGATAGCCACGCTTGGGTGCGCGATCGCCTGACGGACATTTCTACCTTTGCCGTGGATGGCTCCCAAATTTATCCCGGCAAGGATATCTCAATTCCGATCGCGTTGATCCAAATTGGCTGGTTTGAAAACTTTCATTCCGCCGATAGCCGCTATGAAAAAGATATTGCTGTGGATGTGATGACTCCTGCCGATCTAAAAGCGAGTAGCAGCGGTGATCCGGTAGATCGGCGGGTGAACATGCGCCGCTTTGAAATGGAAGTGGAGCGATTGATTCAATATATGGAAGATCGGGCGGGCGATCGCACCTGTCTTGCCTTTTTTGATGGTTCCTTGGTGGTCACTTTTGCGGAGGCGTTTGATCAAACCACGCGCGATTTTTATGTGAAATGCATTGTGCGACTGTTGGAGGCAAGCGAACACTATCAAGTACCCGTGGTTGGCTATATTGACACCAGCTATGCACGGGATTTGGCGGTGATGCTGCAACGCTTGTTTAACCTGCCTGATGCTCCTTCAATTCACGATGCGCCGCTGCTGGGCACCTTTATGCAATGGGGCGATCGCACACCGCTGTTTTCCTGTCGTCGTTCTGGGGTCTTACGCGATTACCCGGTCGCGATCGCCGACCGGATAAGCTTCACTTACCTCAAAGCCCACGACGGTTTACCCGTTCGCCTAGAGCTACCCCAATGGATTTATGACTCTGGGCGGCTAGAACAAATTTTAGACTGGGTGCGGAGTGAAGTGATTATTGGCGGTGGCTATCCCTACGTGATTGAAACCGCTGATCAAACCGCTGTTCTGAAAGCCGACGATCGCCAACTGTTTTTTCGCCTGCTGCAAGACTGGGCAGAATCGGAAGAATTAACCCTGCGCCTCTCACGCAAAATGGTCAGCAAAGCCAGACGACGATAGGTCTCTTATGGCACGACACTCTAATGGACAATGGGCATAGGCAACCATCCAAAGGCGGCAAGCAATGAAACTATTGATCAGTAACGATGACGGCATTTTTTCCTTGGGCATTCGATCGCTGGCGAATACGCTGGCAGAAGCCGGACACGAGGTTTTTGTGGTCTGCCCCGATCGCGAGCGATCGGCAACCGGGCACGGACTGACGCTGCACCAGCCGATTCGCGCAGACATTGTGGAATCGGTGTTTCATCCCGCCATCAAGGCCTGGGCATGTTCTGGAACCCCCTCGGATTGCGTCAAACTGGCGCTGTGGGCATTACTGGATGAAAAACCAGATTTGGTGCTATCTGGAATTAATCATGGGTCCAATTTGGGCACCGATGTGCTGTATTCGGGTACGGTATCCGCCGCCATGGAAGGCGTGATTGAGGGCATTCCAGGCATTGCGTTTAGCTTAACCAGTTTTTCATCTCAAGACTTTGTGCCAGCGGCAAATTTTGCGCGATCGCTGGTTGCCAAGCTCGAAAAACAGCCCCTTTTCCCCTTGCTGCTGCTGAATGTGAATGTGCCTGCGGTCAACGCAGACGCGATCGCGGGAGTTACCATTACCCGTCAGGGCGTGCGCCGCTATATCGATGTGTTTGAAAAACGAATCGATCCACGGGGTAAAATCTACTACTGGCTAGCGGGAGAACTGCTGGAAGAAGTAGATGACTCATCAGATTTTACAGAGATGATTCCTACCGATGTTCAGGCAAATCGGCAAAACTACATCACAATCACGCCGCTACAATACAACTTAACAGCATCCAAAGGTCTAGAAAATCTACAAGATTGGGCAACAGAGCTATCTACCTATGCGCCAAGCAGTTGAGCTATGATAGCGCTCAAGCTCTGTGCATTGAAAGGAATAAGCAAGTTAGCAAGGGTATCTGTACCATTTGACTGAATAATTAATTAACTCTAAAGTTTGTAAAGCTGCATTTTCTCACTGAAGGCAAACCAAATGAAGGCGAACCAATGAAGGCAGAAATGACTGAAACGTTCACATTGTCCTCCATACGGGTACTTTAGACTCAGGGAATTATTAATTAATATAGTTGTGGGTGAAAAGCGGTTAAAACTATTCAGAAAACGATTGAGCGTGTTCTTAATCATTTCAATTAGCGATCTGGATCACTGCTAAAGTATCGAATTTATACAAAGCTGCCATAAGGGAGTATGTTCGGACTTTACTGTCTAAGCGACCAAATTTAACAGAGTTCGCCATTGGCAGCATAGTACTCATTTGAGCCTCATCAAAGTTCACCGAGAAATATCCATGCCCAGTGCGCTAGACCATTTTGTCATCAACTTTTGGGGAGTCCGAGGGAGCATTTCCTGTCCGGGGGCAAGTACCGTGCGATATGGAGGAAATACGCCCTGCGTTGAGATGCAAGTGGGCGGCAAGCGGCTAATTTTCGATGGGGGTACCGGAATCCGGGTATTAGGGCGATCGCTGTTATCCCAAATGCCGCTAGAAGCATATCTGTTCTTTACCCATTCCCATTGGGATCATATCCAGGGATTTCCTTTCTTCGTGCCTGCGTTTGTCAAGGGTAATTGCTTTCATATCCATGCCGCGATCGCACCCGATGGCTCCACGATTGAAAAGCGCCTGAATGACCAAATGCGGCATCCTAACTTTCCAGTTCCGCTACAAGTGATGGGTGCTGACCTGCAATTCAAAGACTTGGAGATTGGGCAATCGGTGCCTCTGGGCGATGAAGTGTTGGTAGAAACTGCACTGTTAAACCATCCAGGTCAGGCGTTAGGCTATCGAGTCAACTGGCAAGGGCATGCAGCAGCATATGTCACCGATACCGAGCACTATCTGGATCGGATGGATGAAAATGTGCTGAAGCTAGCTCAGGATGCAGATGTACTGATCTACGATGCCACCTATACCGATGACGAATACTATTCAAAGCAATCTAGCAAGATTGGGTGGGGACACTCTACTTGGCAAGAAGCGGTCAAAGTTGCCAAAGCCGCTAATGTAAAGAAACTAGTCATCTTTCATCATGATCCACTGCATGATGACGACTTCCTAGATCAAATCGGTAAGGATGTTGCTGTGGAATTTCCGAATAGTATCTTGGCAAGAGAAGGCGTTCCGATTCACATTGCGCCCCCTGCGGCTTCCTTGAATGGGATAAAACCACTGAAGGAAATTCAGGTTTCTGTCTAATCGGCGAGGGCATTGTGTGTCAGAATGTAAAGCGTGTGGATTACTTCATCGATCGCTACGGTTCTTACTCCCACTGCTGTTGCCCTCGGAAACTTTGATGGTGTTCATCAGGGGCATCGGCAGGTGATTCAACCTGTTCTAGCATTTAATCACAGTGCAATTGACGGCGATCTCGCCTCTCCAGTTTATTCAACTGTCGTTACATTTCATCCCCATCCCCAAGAATTTTTTTCGGGTCAGCCGCGCACCTTGCTGACTCCGCTACCCGAAAAAATAGTTCAGCTAGACGCAATGGGCGTTAAGCAACTCGTGATGCTGCCGTTTGATCGGGCGCTAGCAGCACTCACTCCAAAGCAATTTGTCCAAGAGATTTTAGTAGAGCAATTGCAGGTTTGCAAAATTAGTATTGGTTCAGATTTTCGATTTGGGCGAAATCGCGCAGGAACAGCGGAAGAACTCAAAGCGATCGCCGCTGCCGCAGGCATTGAGGTGATAATTACCGCGCTGAAGCTACTCGACGAGAAGCGAATCAGCAGTTCTGCCATTCGTGAAGCCTTGCAAGCTGGAGATGTTGCCCTTGCCAATTATCTTCTGGGTCGCCCTTATACGCTGGTCGGAACTGTTATAAAAGGTCAACAGCTTGGCAATACCCTGGGTTTTCCTACTGCCAACCTCCAACTTCCTCTCGAAAAATGTCTGCCTCGTTCAGGCGTGTATGCCGTGCGAGTGCATTGGTGCGAAAAGAGCGATCGCGCCAGCACTGGCTTATCAGTTCGCCCCCAACCGGGTACAGCTTTTCAACCCGGCGTGATGAACTTGGGCTATCGACCCACAGTAAACGGCACTCACCTAGTCGCCGAAGTGCATCTGCTCAACTGGTCAGGCAATTTATACGGGCAAGTCCTTTCCGTTAGCTTAGAGCGATTTCTCCGCCCTGAGCAAAAATTTGAGTCTCTGGATGCCTTGAAAGCTCAAATTCAAGCAGATTGTGATGCGGCGGAAGCCATCTTTGACTAGAGAATAAGGATGATTAATCCCCTATTAGCCTGTCATTTCAATCTAAGGAGTAAAGGAGTAGAGCTATGAAAATAAGCACTGCTGGAATTTTTCACCCCTTTACTCCTTTACCTATCAATTATTTGTTTGACACACCATTAGTCTGTCTTGCGCGGGGTTGAAATGGCAAATCTGCCTCTAATTGCGCTGTACGAGTTTCGCCTAGAACTATATACTTTGGTGCAGTTAAGAACAAACGATCAATGATCGCATTGAGGAGTAACCATGTACATCGTCCAGATTGCCGCTGAATGTGCCCCTGTAGTGAAAGCCGGAGGCTTGGGCGATGTGGTTTACGGGTTGAGCCGAGAGCTAAGCTTACAGGGTCATACGGTAGAAATTATTTTGCCCAAGTATGACTGTATGCGGTACGACCATATTTGGGGATTGCACGAAGCCTACCAGGATTTGCTGGTGCCCTGGTACGATGGCGTGGTTCGCTGCACGGTTCACTGCGGCTGGGTACATGGGCAACTGTGCTTTTTTATTGAGCCTCAGTCAGGAGACAATTTTTTTAATCGCGGCACCTATTACGGCTGCAAAGACGACAATATGCGGTTTGCCTTTTTTAGTAAGGCAGCGCTGGAATTTTTGTTGAGAACCAACAAGCGACCGGATATTCTCCATTGCCACGATTGGCAGACTGGGCTAGTTCCAGTCTTGCTATACGAAATTTACCAGTGGCACGGGATGACCCATCAGCGAGTTTGCTATACCATCCATAATTTCAAGCATCAGGGCATTGCGGGTGCCGAGATGTTGGCGGCGACGGGGTTGAATAACGAAGCCTATTATTTTGAGTACGATCGCCTGCGTGACAACTTCAATCCGTTTGTGCTCAATTTTATGAAGGGCGGCATCGTTTACTCCAACTTTGTAACAACGGTTTCCCCGCATCATGCTTGGGAAGCCCATCATGGCGAGTTGGGGTATGGATTGGGGCATACGCTGCACCTGCATCAACATAAGTTTGGTGGCATTCTCAACGGGATTGACGATGAGTTTTGGAATCCGGAGAGCGATCGCTATCTATCGGCTCACTACAGCAAAGACGACTTGACGGGCAAAGCTGCCAACAAAAAAGCGCTGCAAGAGCGCCTCTGGCTAGAAGTGGAAAACAAGCCTCTAATTGCCTATATTGGGCGTTTGGATGACCAGAAGGGGATGCATCTGGTTCACCATGCCATGTATTACGCCCTGCATCGCAATGCTCAGTTTGTCCTTTTAGGCTCTGCGACGGAACCCGGCATTAATCAATGGTTTTGGCATGAAAAGAACTTTCTCAATGAGAATCCCAACGTGCATTTGGAACTGGGCTTTAATGAGGAACTGTCCCATCTCATCTATGCCGGAGCCGACCTGATTGTGGTGCCGAGCAACTTTGAACCCTGTGGGCTAACTCAAATGATCGGCTTTAAATATGGGACAGTACCGATTGTGCGGGGTGTGGGCGGCTTGGTGAATACGGTATTCGATCGCGATTATGATCAAACTCATCTCCCCGAAGAGCGCAACGGCTATGTGTTTTACCAAACTGACGACTCGGCGTTAGAGTCGGCAATGGATCGGGCGATCGGGCTGTGGGAGAAATACCCGGACGAGTTCCAAAAGCTGATCGTGCAAGGGATGAGCTACGATTACTCCTGGAATCATCCCGCTAAAGATTACCTGGAAATTTATGAATTCATCCGTCACAAATAAGGTAAAAGGTGAGAGGTAAGAGGTAAGAGGCGAAAGACGAGAGGAAAATGCTCGAAACTCCACACTTCACACTCTATACTTCGCACTCATCACTTATCCCATCACCTGTTTGAGCGCAGCAACTAGGCGATCGCAGCTTTCGGGTTTGCTGTTGTAGCCCATTAAGCCAACTCGCCAGACTTTGCCTGCCAGTTCGCCTAAGCCGCCACCGATTTCGATGTTGTGGTCGGTCAGCAGTTGACGGGCGATCGCTTTGCCATCCACGCCAGCGGGAATGCAAACCGTGGTCAGGGTGGGCAGGCGAAATTCTTTTTCAACATGCAGGGATAGCCCAATTGTTGCCAACTGCTGCCAGAGGTATTCCACGTTCGTTTGGTGTCGCTGCCAGCAAGCCGCCAGCCCTTCCTCAGCAACGAGCCGCAGCGCTTCCCGCAGCCCGTAGTACAGGTTAATCGGCGCAGTGTGGTGGTAGACATGCTCTGCACCCCAATATTTACCGAGTAAATTGGCATCTAGATACCAATTGGCAACCTTAGTTTTACGCCGCGCCAGCTTTTCCAGGGCGCGATCGCTCATGGTAAACGGCGATGCACCAGGAGAACAGCCTAGCCCCTTCTGGCTACAGCTATAGGCAAGATCCACGCCCCACTCATCCAGGAAAATCGGCACTCCGCCCAAACTTGTAACGGTATCAATCAGCAGAAGGCAACCATACTCACGACACAGATCGCCCACGCCTTCCATGGGCTGACGCGCTCCCGTAGAGGTTTCCGCATGGACAAGCGCCAGAATCGCCGGACGATGGGTTTCCAGTGCCGATCGCAATTCTTCCAGGTTAAACACCTGTCCCCAAGGTTTGGCGATCGTTCGCACCTCGCCGCCATAGCGC
>QBMH01000092.1:8445-18269 GCA_003249025.1 Leptolyngbya sp.
CCCCCCGCCATATCCACTAGACGATTGCCGAAGTAACCCGCCACGCCGACCAGCACCACATCTCCCGGTTCCACGGCATTGGCGATCGTCGCTTCCATTGCCGCTGTGCCCGTGCCGCTGATGGCAAAGGTGAGAGAGTTTTCGGTCTGCCAAACGTAGCGCAACAGGGATTGAATTTCGCCCATGAGTGCCAAGAATGCGGGGTCGAGGTGACCCACGGGAGATAGGCTCATGGCGTGTAGCACGGCGGGATGAGCATTGGAAGGTCCTGGTCCCAGCAACAGGCGATCGGGCACCTGCAACGGCGCAAGATTCAAGCGTTGGAGATCGCGAATGGATAAGGTTTGCATCATGGCAGCATCATTAGTAGTAGGGCATGATGTTGAGTCTAGCTTTCTCTGGGTAGCGATCGGTGAAAAAGCAAAATACCGCAAGATTGGGAGCAGTAGTTAAAGAGGAGTATTGGGGCGATCGCTGACAACCATAAATCTCGAAGATAGGCGGAAAGATTCTGCTTATCCTCCCAAATGGCATACTATACGGAAAGATTCCGCCTCTCTACTTGATTAAGGATGTTACACGGAAACTACTATCTGTCCATTCACCCATTTTGGGGTCTTATGTGGAAACTTTCTCTCTAATAATAGTTAGCCTTCCATTCCTTGGATCTGCACATTAAGCATTTTTTGACTTCGATAAGATAATCTTATGAATTATGGAGATTAGATAGGCTGAATAAATGCTCTGGCAGCTTATAACGAGAAGCCTTATTAGCTGATGGGAAATTACTATCAGATGTTGCCATGATGGTAAAACAACGAAGATAATTGGACTCGTGAGTAATGTCTACTGCTAGGAGGGTGTGCGCGCACCAGGAAATACACAGTTCCACAGCTTTTGTTGCAAAACACCTCGATTCTCATCTGACCAGCTTAAGTTCCTGAAACTAATGAAATGGTTTTACACGAAACTGCCTCTATGAGATGAAAACTATAGTAATAACTTTTCGATAAGTCATGAAGTTTCCTGAGTCTCAACGTGTAACGTATTCTCGCAATCCTCTTCTGGAAGTAATTTGTCAACTTCGTTTCCCAAAGATCTTACGGATTGAGACTGAGGTTCCGGTTGGTTTCCAGGAGGCAATTCGTGCTGAGTATCCAACCTTGAATACCTCTCATGCTATCGAACTACCATTTTTGTCAAATCCTCAGACCAACTCGCCTCCTATAGTGATGGGTCAAGGATTGACTTATGAATTTGTTGATAAAGAAGAAAAGTGGAAACTTGTTTTATCTAGTGATTTCATAGCTCTTTCAACATTGCATTATGAAAAATGGGAAGACTTTAAAACTCGTTTGTCTACTGCTATTGACTTGCTAGTTAAACATTATTCTCCTTCGCATTTTACTAGGGTTGGATTACGTTATCAAGATCTCATTATCCGCTCTGAACTGGAATTAGTGCAGCACCCGTGGCGGAGTTTGATTCAACCTCCTATATTAGGAACTTTTGTAGCTGAGAACTTGCCAGAACAGGATTTTTTTGAAGCACTATCAGTGTTTGCCTGTCGGCTTGATTATGCAGATGCAGCTTTACGGGTTCGATATGGTCTTGCGCGGAAAGATGAATCTGAAGAATTGGGATATTTAATAGATGCTGATTTCTACACTGAAAACATTACAGAGATAAACGATGCCACTCACTCTCTCGACCAATTTAACCGGGAAGCGGGAAACTTTTTCCGCTGGTGCATTACAGACGAGCTACAACAAGCCCTCCAACCTAAACTCATCACATGAAAACAAGGAAAAATTCAACCGAATATTTCCCTCCCTTGCTTTGTCAACGCTTACAGATGACACCTCAGTATCAATACTAGAAGAATATCTTCAAGCTTCAATTAATCAAATTTCAATTGATAGGAGCATTCTTCATAATGAAGCTATTCGCAGAATAATTCTACAGAGAGTTGTAGCAAATTTTCAGTATTTGCAAGAGCTAGGAACATCTACGCTTCCCTCAGTTCAGTTTTTGCCTCTAAATAGTATCCCGTATAAGATTAGAGAGTGTCTTAATAAACTTTCTGGCTCTCAAGAGAGTGAAAGTGCTTTATACGAGATCTCGAATTTGGTAGCAGAATGGTTAATGGATGCTCCTCAGGAGTATCAGAACTTTTTTGCTAAATATATTCGAGCTATACCTTTAATGAGTAGCCGGATTCTAATGGCGGCTCTTAGTGATGCAGAATTTTCAACTAATAACGGAAGTTTAATTTCCTCTGTCAGTTCATTTCTTAAATCCACTGATAAGCGTTTGGCTCAAACAGCAGCGACTTTTCTGCTTACATGCGGCGGCACTTTAGGTAGAGATTTTCTGTGGCAAACACTTTCCACTCAAGAATTGCCTCACTCACAACTTGTTAAAGGCATAAGTGAACTCCTAAGTTAATGATGCCGTCAGTTTATAACTTGCTTCAACGAATTTACAAATATTTCGGGAAGGCTCAAAGTCCAAAATCTAGTGAGCTTCGCCCTGAAAATTTGGTACGTCTTTGCAGAAATCGTGTTGACTTCATTACTATAATCAACGAAGCAATTAATTATCCAAATCAAAATTGGGATCAAGAACTTGTTAATAGAGTTATTCAGTGTATTTTAGAGGACGCAGATTCAGATATCTCAGTCTATAGTTCAGATACTCTTGATCCTCTAGATCGTGGACACGCTCTTGCTGTCGTAGCAGAAGGTATATCTCAAGATAATTTTCGTTCTAGTAGAGGGTCTAAACGAAAACCTAGCTGTACGCGCGGCTCCTTAATCATCCCAACATCTTGTCTTCCTAAAACCACTTTTTATGACTTTACACCTGAAAATAATCTAGACTTCTATCCAGCTAATCAACATCATTTTGACCTAACTATAAATGATGTTGAAGAATTGGCTGTAGCCCTTTTGAATGGAATCAATCAAAGGATTATCGCATGGTCGATTCTTGGTAACGATGGAAAATTTGCGGGGAGCTATAGGCTTCAGGCGGCTATTGCCTACTCACATTGCCTTCAAGCTTTTGGAAAGTTAAATCTTTCTGTTCCGCCGTCTGGTTGGGAAGATGGTAAAACGATAACTGCGCTAGAGCAAATTGATACTCTTAAGTACTTGGCACAAACAGTTGCAGTTGACAGTCCAAACCTAGATGCTTAAATCATTTAGATACTACCCTATCATTTACCGATTCAGAAATTGCATGAGCTAACACTCGCCTGGAGTGAGCTGCTGAAAGATCTCGGTGCTGAGTTCAAATCTATTTCCAGCCGCTCAAGCGAATCGTTAGCTCGTCATCTGGAAAGCCAAAGTTGGGTTTTAGAGGCGATCGCTCAGGCGAGGCTCGACTTTGTTGAGTAGTAATTCCAGAATTCTCAGCGATCGCCGCTTCACTTGAAAACGCGATCGCGATCGCATTTTAGTCAGTGAGAAGCGATCGCTGTCAGCCCTACCAACATGATTAAGCAAAATGTGTTTAAAGGCTTAAGCATTAAAAGTTTCCCGCGATCGCCTCGTTACACCGCTCACATAACAATGGATGTTCCTCAAACTCGCCAACATGGGTGGAGTAGTTCCAACAGCGATCGCACTTTTTGCCGTCTGCATCCACTACACCGATCGCGATCGCCTCGGTTTGAGCCGCATATTTGACATCGGCTAGGCGATCGCTTGAATCCAGTAGCTCGACTTGCGATGCGAGGAAGAGATAGCGTAGCTCATCGACACAATTTTCATGCAGGCTATCAGACTGTTGGAATGCTGTCAGTGTTTGCTTAAGTCCAGCATCAGGAACGTACAGCAGCAGTTTTGCTTCCAAAGAGGAGCCGATCGCTTTGGCGGTACGTGCCTGTTCCAGTACCTTGTTGACTTCAGTACGAATCTCGCGGATTTTGACCCATTTTTCGGCAAGTTCCGGCTGGTTCCACTCTGGTTCTAGGCTCACCCAACCTGCTTCAAACACGGATTGGTGCGGCGTGGCGTAGGGCAAAAACTGCCAAATATCTTCAGCCAAGTGAGACAGGACTGGGGCGATCGCCCGTGCCAGGTTTTCCAGCGCTACCCAAATGACCGTCTGACAACTGCGACGACGCGGGGAATCTGTCGCGCTGATGTATAGCCGATCTTTGGCAATATCTAAGTAAAAGTTAGACAAATCTACGACACAAAAGTTTTGCACCGTTTGAAAGAAGCGGAAAAACTGGAAGGTTTCAAAGGCATCGGTGACATCGCTGAAAACTTCGGTGATTCGGTGCAGCATATAGCGATCGAGTTGTGGCAGGTCAGCATAGGGCACGACATCTTTGGCAGGATCAAAATCATGCAGATTGCCCAACAAAAACCGCGCCGTATTGCGAATCTTGGCACGCACATCGCCCAACTGCTTCAAGATCGTTTTGCCAATCAGCACGTCGGACGTGTAATCTACCGACGATGCCCACAGCCGCAACACATCCGCACCATAGGCAGGATCTTCTTTCTGGTTTTTGCCACCGTTGATTATACTAGCGGGATCAACCACGTTGCCAATGGATTTGCTCATCTTGCGCCCCTGCTCATCCAAGGCAAAGCCATGAGTTAGCACGGTTTTGTAGGGTGCGTGTCCATGCACTGCCACGCTGGTCAGCAAACTAGATTGAAACCAGCCGCGATGCTGATCGGAGCCTTCCAGATATATGTCTGCGGGGTAGGAGAGTGACGAAGATTCTGATGCTTGATTCGCACTTCGTCCTTCGTCATTCGCACTTCCCAAAACTGCTGCCCAGGATGAGCCGGAATCGAACCAGACATCCATGGTATCGGTGCCTTTGCGGTAGGTTTTGCCGTTACTGCGATAGGGTTCGGGCAACAGTTCTTCGATAGAAAGTTCCCACCAGGCATCAGAGCCTTGATCGGCGACGATCGCTTGCACATGGGCGATCGTCTCCTGGTTCATCAATGGCTCATTCGTCGCTTCGTCGTAAAATACGGGGATGGGGACTCCCCAACTGCGCTGGCGGGAGATGCACCAATCCGATCGCTCGGCAACCATGGGCGTGATCCGATTTTCGCCCTGAGCCGGAATCCATTGCACCTCGGCGATCGCTGTTAGCGCCTGATCCCGAAAACCTTCTACAGAGGCAAACCATTGTTCCGTTGCCCGAAAAATGGTTGGCTTTTTGGTGCGCCAGTCATAGGGATATTTGTGTAGATACGGTTCTTCTTTCAGCAACGATCCCGCTTCACGCAACGCCTCAATTACCGCGCTGTTGCCGTCACCCAGCACATTCAGCCCCGCAAAAACTCCGGCTGCTTCGGTAAAGTTGCCGTCGTCATCCACCGGCGACAGGATGGGCAAACCGTAGCGCAATCCAACCTGATAGTCTTCTTGACCATGCCCTGGAGCGGTATGCACCAAGCCCGTCCCAGACTCAGTGGTGACATAATCGCCGCCAATCAACACTTCACTTTGGCGGTCAAACAAGGGATGGCGATAGGTGAGATGCTCCAGAGTTTTGCCCATTGCCGAAGCTTTGGGAGTCAGGGTTGTGCCGAGGGTTTCAGACAGGCGATCGATCAACTCTTGGGCAACCAGTAAATACTTGAATCGTCCCGGTGCGTTTTCACCCACTTCCACCACAGAATAAACCAGTTCTGGGTTAACGCTCACGCCTAAGTTTGCCGGGATTGTCCAGGGTGTGGTCGTCCAGATGGCAACCCCGAGTTCCCCCAAAAACGGATCAAACGGCATTTGCAGCGCCGGGGGGAGACTGGTGACTTCAAAGGCAGCATAGAGCGATCGCGAGGTGTGTCCTTCGGGATATTCCAGTTCTGCCTCTGCCAGCGCTGTCTTAGAACTGGGACTCCAATGCACTGGCTTGAATCCGCGATAGACATAGCCATTCAACACCATCTGCCCAAACACGCCAATTTGCGCCGCTTCATACTCCGGCTTGAGCGTCAGATAGGGGTTTTCCCAATCGCCCCACACGCCATATCGTTTGAAGCTTTGCCGCTGTTCATCCACCGCTTTCAAGGCAAACTCTTTTGCCTTTTGCCGCAGTTGTAAGGGAGTCAGCGATCGCCGCTCCTCCTGTTTCATTCCTTGCAGCACTTTCAGTTCGATCGGCAACCCATGACAATCCCAACCGGGCACATAGCGCACCTTGCGTCCCTGCAATAGCTGATATTTGTTGATGATATCCTTCAAAATCTTGTTCATGGCGTGTCCCATGTGCAGCGATCCATTCGCGTAGGGTGGACCGTCATGCAGCACAAACACCTCGCCCGGATTTTCTTGCGACAACCGTTGATAAATCTGGTGTTCCGCCCAAAACTGCTGAATTTCGGGTTCCCGCTTCACGGCATTCGCTCGCATATCAAAGCGGGTCTTGGGCAAGTTAACGGTGTCTTTATACGATCCGGGTTCAGTTACAGCCATGATTTAGATCAGTTCTCTGAAGGTATATAGGCGCTTGTAGTATCTGTAGTATAACAAGTCTGCCCAAGGAATGATGTGTAGCCATTATCTTGGACAATGCCCACAGGCTTCAAGTTTATCAAGATGAGCAAGGGAAGAATCAGGAATAAACGCTATTCAGCATTGGGTTACTACAACTCGTTTAGGTTTGTGGTGGATGACGACCTAGCAACTCTTCTTCTGCCCGAATCGCCAACATCGTTAAACGATTCAAATCAAGGGCTTGTATGGTTGCTCGACCTGTAGAGGTCAAACCGACAATTTGTACGCCGTTCCAAGCAAAGTGTTCCTTCCATATCTGCTGACGCGGATTGAAAACAGAGACAATTTCACTAGTCTCTAAATCCTCAAGTTTCTGCCGTGCGCCTTTGCGAAGAGAGCAGGAAACACAAGCAAGGGCTAAATTTTCAGCCGCTGTTTCACCCCCTGCTACGACCGGAACAATGTGATCAATATGAAATGTAGCAACTTGACCAATCTGAGATATTCCACAATATTCACAACGGTTGTCAGCCCTTTGAATTGCCAAGCGACGGAGAGAAACTGAAATCGTTGTCATTTACGCTTGCTTAACGACCCGTGTTGAGCGTAGCTGTAGTAAGGATAGAAACTCTGCTAGTTCAACCAGCCCCTCTGCCTCCTGTTGTTCTGTGTGAGATAGAGGATAACCTCGATCCTGGTGATCCAACAGAGATTGCAAGCGATCTTGAACTGCTTGAGGAAGCTGAAATCGAGTTAGCTCAATTGGAATCTCAACGACTTCGGGCATGAAATTAAGGTAGCTCGGTTAGAAACGTTGCTGTGCTTCATCATTGTAAATGAAAGAATCCGCAGGAAAATGTTCGAGATCGCGAACGTTGCCTTGGGATAGACGAAGGGGTTGTGATCAATGGAGGTTTAAGTTGTATCCATGCCCTTCCTATGGAAGGAATGAAACTCAATGGTGAACCTATTCCTCAACCCTCCAGTTTGTGTCAGTATGTTGAGATTCCTGGTGTCGCCTAACACCCACTGGAAAATTGATGAAACGTAATCGTTGGCAGGTCACTTTCATTCTTGGGCTGACAGTTTGCAGTACTACTCTGCTGACATCCTGCTTCCCTCGACTGGATCAGTTCGATATATCACTTCAAGATTTGCAGATTTGGTTGATGGTTTGGTTGAAGAATCACAATCCTTTTGACACTTCAATAACCACTAAATTTGTGGGAATAGGATTGAGTGATACTGAAACATTCTTCTTGCCAAACCCAAAAACTCTTGTGGCTAGTGCATTTCCGGAGGAGTCCACGGAATGTACAGGGAATCCTAAAAACTTGGCAACTCTACCGTTGCGATCGATTCAACCACAGTTTAGAAAGTGTGTGGCAGAGATTGCTCAACAGACTCAAGTGCCGATTCTTTTGCCCGCAAAACTACCCTCTAGCTGGATAAACGAGCTACCTATTTATACGTATTTTCAGGAGAACGCTCCCTACGAAAGCCCCGACTACAAAAGCTCTCAGGGGTATTCTATCGGCATTACTCTTTTTCGAGGTGATCATTATCAGAGTAATAATAGGCTTTATCGGCGGGAAAAAAGTTACCCCTCACACTCCGACACTAAAAGTTCTAAGTCAAGACCAGAATGCAAGATTTAAGGACTACACCTTCTTTTATCCAACACAACCAGTGATGTTAACAAATGGAATCTCTGGGTATTATTTTCCACGCCATTGCTCAATGAATTGCCATACTGCATACAGCAGAGTGTTGTGGGAACAGAATGGCTATCAATACGAGATTGGCATCAAAATGGGACGACAAGAAGAAGTCGTTGAGGCTGCAAATTCAGCGATCGCAAATCAGCTTTAATGGATGATGTTCAATCGCTGAAAGATGCAGGAATTTAGTGGGTTGAGCAAGATAGATCGCGATCGCACTGACACAATCGGCTGACGATTTTCAGATAACTTATCGTTGGGTAAACCGTCGTTCTGTTTCTTTTTTGATGGCTTTCAGCGAATCGGCAAGGGCATTTTTGTAGATATTAAATGCCAAACCGCGAGGCACCGAAGTCCCTGGATCAAAGGTGACTTCTTGCGTGACCAACACTTGACTGGGCGAAACGGGTTCTAGTTTCCACATGCCATTGAGCGATTTAATATCCCCTTCTTTTAAGCGGAAGTCAATTTGCTTGGGATATTGATTGGATGCCGCCACGACTAATCGACTTTTTTGAGTAAACAACAGGACTCTGACTGAATTCACTTGCTCAAATACGGTCTGGTTGCCATTAGTCTCTAAAATGCGGCTAGACACTACTCCTGGAAGGAAGTTCTTGAAATGGTTATAGTCGGTCAAGACTTTCCAGACTGTATCCACGGGAGCAGTGATCAGCACCCGCCCAGTGTAACGACCATTGTCCCCATTCAGAACAACGTTCCCGGCTTTTAAGGTTGTTTGCTCTTGGGATGGCAACCGAGCGAGGAAATTACTAGGTTTTGGCAGGGCTTGGGCAGCTAAAACAACGGGTAGGCTGAGCGCGATCGCTGAGGTGTAACCCATAAAGTTTAGATATTTTTTTTGGAAGCAATTCAGCATTAAGTTTATGGCGATAAGTGTGGATTTCTGTCTTTGTGGAGAGAATGTAGAGTCCCATTTTGACAGAGGCGATCACTTACCCACCTTAACTGAAATAAGTCATCTCGTGGTTTCTTGCCCAGCTAAAAAGATTCAGGCTCCAGCCTCATTTCTCAAGGCTACCAAAGCGTATATGCGATCTTTATAAAGCTGAGGGGAAGACGTAAAGTCTTTGTAAAGTCCCTTTTGAAAATCCGGTGTCGTGGCTGAAAAGTGGGCATTCTAAAAAGAATAAGACAAAACTTTTTTGCTGTAGCTACCCAGAAATTGTATGCGCTTCGTATTTTTGCTGATGAGCCGTGCATCCCTACTCGGCGGTTTATTGCTTTTGTCTTTAAATCCTGCCCACGCCACAGATGAGGCAGTTCAAGATTCTAATTCCTTTGCGGATCTGCGATCGCCGCGCACCCTTAAAGAAGCCAACCTCACCGCTCAAGACCTGACCCCTCTTAGAGCCTATCCGGAAAATGTTAGGAGCTTACGACCGACAATCAAACAAGCGGCAATCTGAACAAATCCTAAGTAAGAGTGAGATAACTTAGCCCAGCGAATCAACACTCCTCGAAAGCGATTAAACCAGGAATGCGCCACTTCGACGACCCAACGGCGGGGCGGATGGCGGTTGGGGTCAGTTGGAGCTGGCAGGGGTGCATCTTTGTCAGGGATATGAGGAATATATCCTCGTGCCTCTGCCGCTTGCCGAC
>QBMH01000093.1 GCA_003249025.1 Leptolyngbya sp.
TACGCTCTATCCCTCATGCAGCAAGCTGTCTAGCTAGGTTGTCACCCGTTAAGCTATCTTACCCTCCTCACCCATCATCTAATAATTGGAAAGCCACTAGTGCGAATGGCATTTCTTCGCATTACGACTGTCCGCATAACTTGTGATGCAAAAGCTTCGCCATCGCGGATGTCGTCTCTCGCGAATGCCTTGCTGTTTCAGATGGCTTTCAACACCGACATCGCCTTAGTTCCGCAAAAGGAACTCGATGCTATTTCTCGATCTAGCCGTATTTCACGCATGCGGCGTAATCGCCCTTCGGAGATTGATCCACCACGCCGGACTTACAACGAAGACCTGATTCATCATTACTTGATGGCGGTCTCTACAGACAATCCGTTTGTCGAATACCTATCGCACTACCATGTTCTTGAGCATTTTTACGAGGCAGTGTTCCAAGACGACCTAATTACCTCAATTCAGCAGCAAATTACTGATCCCGCTTTTTCGTATCGCCGAAAAAAGGACATTAAAGGACTTATAAAGACTATTCACAAATCACTGAAAATCCAAAACGACACGATTACGTTCTCCGAGGAGCAGGCGCTCCTTCTCACCTTAAGGAGCTTTGTTGAAGTGACTGATTTATTAGATGATCTCGATAACTACGACCCTAGCCTTGTTGATTACTACCGTGACAACAAGGTGGCTTTTGCTAACGCCCCTGAAATAGACCTGCGTTACAGTGAAAATGCTGCGATTTACAAATCACTTTCGAAGAGAATTTACGCGACCAGAAACGCTTTAGTTCATAGCAAAGATGGTGAGAAGGCTAAATACACTCCATTTGTTGACAACCATTTGTTGGCGAAAGAGTTGCCACTACTTAGGTTTGTGGCAGAGAGAACCATTCTGCGAAACTCCTCTATGATCGAATAAGACGGATAACAATGCCAATGCACGCCGATCTTTGAAAGTTTATGGTCATGGCAAAGGTGATCTGCGAAGGTGATCTGCGGCGGGTAATGGGTAACATTAGACCCCTTGAGTTTTCGGTGAGCAGGTACTGTGCAGTTATTTAATGAGTGAAAGTCCCAGTATTTGAGAAGCAGTTAGAAGTTTAGGCGTTACCATCGAAATAACTGTCAGGATGCTTCGTATGAGTTCATTGAAGGACTCTAGGGCAGTGAAGTGAAACATGAGCGAAAAGTATTTAGCAGATTTTAATTTGTGGATTGAGCAAACAGCCCAACTGCTCCGGGAGAGTCGTTGGCATGAGATTGATGTGCCGCATTTGATTGAAGAGGTTGAGGATTTGGGTAAGAGTGAACGGCGAGGAATTGCCAGTCAATTAACTCGTCTTCTACTGCATTTGCTCAAGTGGCAGTATCAACCTCAGCGCCGCTCAGATAGTTGGCTAGATTCCATCACTGATGCGCGTACCCAGATTGAATTGGCGATTGAAGATAGTCCCAGTTTGAGAAGTTATTCGGCAGAGCAGCTTGAAGAGATTTATCAACGGGCGCGTCGTCAAGCGGCTAAGCAAACCAGTGTGACGATCTCGATGCTTCCAGACGCATGTCCATATTCTCTAGACCTAGTATTGGCAGAGGATTGGTTGCCAGAGAGCTAAAAACTCCAATGCACTAAAGGGGTATGCAACTTTATAAGACGCATTTCGACTCCGCTCAATGCTCAATATCCCCGTAAAAAGAGGGTTGAGCGGAGTCGAAACCCGGTAATTTAGGTTAGCTTCAATTGCGTTCTTCTACTTAGCTTAACCAAAAAAGCGGATGAGAAAGGTTTTGTTGCCTTCCCAACCGCTTTTTACTCAAGGTTCAACCAAGATTCTTACCCACTCTTAAGGTTTGGCTGATAGCACACGCCAGAGCCTTCATCCGGGACAAACTGGCACTCTTTTTGAGAGCGGAAAAAGCTTTTCCAAATGGGCTGATCGGATTTACGGTAGTAATCGCCCAGGATGGGTTTGATGGCTTCCGTTGCCGTTTTCAGGTGGTAGTGGGGCATGTTCAAGAAAATGTGATGCGCCACATGGGTGCCAATATCGTGATGAATGGAATTGATGAAGCCGTAGTCGCGATCGATGGTGGAGAGGGCACCTTTGAGGAAATACCAGTCGTCACCGCGATACCAGGGAATATCGGATTCGGTGTGGTGCAGGAAGGTGACTAGATCTAGCCAAATGACAAATACAACGTAGGGAACCACGTAGTACTGCACCAAAAACAGCCAGCCACAGGTATAAGTGAGCCAACCTAAAAAGCCCACCATGCCCAGGATTGCTGCTGTGCTGGTCAGCACATCCCACTTTTCTGAAGGACGAAATAGCGAACTGCTAGGTAAAAAGTGGGAACCGCCTTCCCGATCAGGCGATCGCCGAAACAAGTAAATAGGATAGGCGATTAGCGGCAGGTTAAACCGGAACAGTTTTTCGTACCAGGTCATCCGGTCATAGGTCGATTCTGAAGTGGGATACCAGCTTTCATCAGTGTCGATGTTGCCAGTATTGGCGTGGTGGGTGCGATGGCTAATCCGCCAGCCGTGATAGGGCACCAAAATTGGCGTGTGGGCAAGGTGTCCAACTAAGCTGTTCAGCCATTTGAGCTTAGAAAAAGATCCATGTCCACAGTCGTGTCCAACCACGAACAATGCCCAAAATAGGGTGCCTTGCATGAGCCAAAAGAATGGAAAGAAAAACCAGGAATCGAGGCGGTAGGCGATCGCGTATAGTCCCGCAATCATGCCAATATCCAGAAAAAAGTAAGCAAGCGATTTGCTAACGGACGGTTCAAAACAATAAGCCGGAATGGCAGCCTTTAAATCTTGAAGCTTAAACGGTAAATCAGGAGTCCGAGCAGTGGGGTTTTTAGAAGGCGCTGGATTAAGAACAGAATTTGATTGCACGGAGTTTCCAATATGTCTGAGTTTGCAGCCTAATCGTGTCACCTGTGATCAGGGGCACAAAGTATAGGCGGAGTTATCTTATCTCTTTTATGATGCCCAATATTACGGGATTGTTACCAAAATGGTGAACTTATTCTTTCGGTAGCAATCTGCCAATAGTAAGATTTTGGGGAGTGAAGGTGGTTTTGGCGACTCGCTGAATGTCGATCGCGCTGATGGCAGCAATGCGATCGGGTTCTTTGAACAGGTTGCGCCAGTTGCCCGTTTTCACGTCATATTCCAATAGTGCCTGCGCCATGCCCATGTTGGAGTTGAGCGATCGCAGCAATCCGGCTCGTGCCTGAGTTTTGACGCGCTCTAATTCTTCGGCGGAAACAAGTTCGGTTTTTAGGCGATCGATTTCGCTACGAAGCGCTGCCGCTACCTCGTCCACCGTATGCCCCGGAGCCGTCAGCGCATAGAACAACATCAGGCTAGGAAATTTGTTACCCGGAAACCCCGTGAACCCTTGGGCGGTCAAGGCGATTTGCTGCTGTTCAACCAGCGTTTTATACAGGCGAGAAGTCCGCCCACTGCTGAGAATGCTGCCCATCATGTCATAAATCACGTAGTCTGGGTCGCGGAAAGCTGGAGCGTGATAGCCTTCCAGATACCAAGGTTGGGATTTTAACGCGATCGTGACTTCGCGAGTTTCAGTTTGAGGCGGTTCTGCTATGGTGACTTGAGGGGGCTTGGGCTGGGCTTTGTAGCGTCCAAAGTAAGTGGTTGCCAAGCGCTTCACTTCGGTTGGATTCACATCCCCGACGATCGCGATCGTCAAATTATTTGGCACATAATATTGATCAAAAAACTGGGTGACATCTTGTCGGGTTAAGCCGCGAATATCTTTGTTGTAGCCAATCACCGGGCGATGGTAGGGATGTTTTTTAAACGCCGTTTCCAAAAACGCTTCCACCATTTGCCCAATCGGGGAGTTGTCGGTGCGGAGGCGACGCTCTTCTAAAATGACGTTTTGTTCTTTATAAAATTCGCGAAAGACCGGATCTAAAAACCGCTCTGATTCTAAAGACATCCACAGTTCCAGTTTGTTGGATGGAAAACTAAACAGGTAGCGGGTGGCATCGGTAGAAGTGTTTGCATTCAGCCCGACACCGCCAGCCTGCTCAACAATGCGTCCCATTTCGTTTTGTTTCACCAGTTTGACTGCTTCCGCTTCAACCCTGGTAAACTCTGCTTTCAAGGCTAGGGCTTTTTGAGTTTCACTTTTGGCAGTTGCCGCCTGAATTTGCTCCGAGAGTTGATCCAGCTTGTCCAACAAGGGTTTTTCGGCGATCGCGTCCGTAGTACCAATCTGACTGGTGCCTTTGAAGGCGAGATGCTCTAGAAAGTGAGCAACCCCCGTTTTGCCATCCGGTTCATCCGCGCCGCCCACATCGGCATAGGTGACGAAAGAAACGACAGGGGCTTGATGCCGCTCTAACACCAAAAATTTCATGCCATTTTTTAGGCGAAACTCGGTCACTTTTTGAATGACGCGATCGAGGTAAGGCTGAATAGATGCAGCGGTGGAATTGGCGGTCGGGTTTGCAGTCAGCGCGATCGCGGTTTTGGGTACGCTTCCCCAACTCAGCAAGCCCACCACTAAAAGGATGCAGCAGTGATGCACTAGCTGTGGGCGAGGCAACCAGGCAAAAGAAGCACAGCGCGATCGCAACAATACACTCATAGTTTCACTCAACAATGGCACTGCTTCAGAATAGCGAACTCTTCTGTCTTAATGAAGTCTAGAACTGAGAGTTTGTTCGCACTGGCTGCCAGTCTCATCACAAGCTTATCTGTGGAAATTTCAGTTCCTTCTGGTTTCCAGTTCCAAGCTGCGTAGAGGTATGAATCCCGTAACTTATCGTATTAAAGTGTACGGATCAGTGGAGTGAGGATTTTTGGTGACTATGCAAATTAGACAATCTCAGAAACGATGGATATGGGCAGCGTTTGGCACTGCAATACCATTAGCCATGTACTTCTTCAGTCAGGTGCTGGTACTTTACAACGAAGCCGTACTCGTTGATATGGTGCGCCAGCAGGGACAATATGCCCCCGTTTTCTTTGTGCTGTTGTTTGCTATCGCCACCAGCCTAGGATTTCCTGGCAATGTTATATCTATGGTGGGTGGAGCCGTGTTTGGGCTGGCTTGGGGAACGGTGTGGTCATTGCTAGGAGCGACTTTTGGGGCAATGGGTGCGTTCTTGATTGCGCGATCGCTCCTGCATAATTGGTTTACTCGTCAATTTGGACATCTAACCCTGTTACAGCACCTCAATCGAGCGATCGCTGACCATCCTTTTACTTTGGTAGTAGCAAGTCGGTTTACGCCTTTATCGCCTTTTAGCCTACTCAACTTTCTGTTTGGGCTGACCCCGATCGATCTCAAAACTTACGCTTGGGGCACTTTTCTAGGATTAATTCCCTTAACGTTTGCCTACAGTTGGTTTGGCATCACGGGTTATAGTGCCCTGCATGGCGGCGATCGCCTTCCCGTTGTGTTTGCCCTCAGCTTGCTTACTTTGCTTACTTTGCTGCCGATGTTGACGAAGAAATCGGGGAGTAGGGAATAGGGGAGAAATAAAGAGATGCTCATAAGCTGTTCATTTAGCCGCTAGATATTGACTTTGAATGCCTTAGTCTAGAGGGGGCAAGGGTTTGAGGAAAAGCCAGCTCACGAAGAAAAAAGAGGCGGTGAAGAGTTGAGTAATATCTAAAGCGGAAAGGTAGCCATCGGAGAAACAGGCAATCGTGCGATCGGTAATGCCAAATACCCAAGAGGAAACGCCAAAAAACCAGATGCCCTGCTTTAAATTCATCGAGAAAGAATCAAGCTTATTCGATAGTTTGTGATTCATGATGAGTGGTCTCTGGTTAAGGTTAATAGGGCAGGAAAAGCAAACTTGTTGAAAGACTCCTGTTCCTTAATATTTCTATATTAAAAAATGTTTTAAATTCTTGCCATATGTCGCAAGCGATAGTACCAAAAAAAATACAAAAAGGCGATCGCTAGAGTCTGCCCCCAATCCAAAGCAATTACAGTAGAATGTCGAAGCTATCTTGACTGCTCCTGTACTCGCATGAATTCTGTTCAGCTAAACAGTGGATTTACTTTATTCCTCAGCTTGTTAGTGGAGGCATTCCCCTTTTTGCTGCTAGGGGTGTTGTTCTCTGGGCTGCTGCAATTTTTTGTAGATGAACGCAAGCTTGTGCAATGGATGCCCCGTGGCGCATTCTTGGGCGCTCTGTTTGGAAGCTGCATTGGTTTTCTGTTTCCGGTTTGTGAGTGTGGTAATGTGCCCGTGGCGCGGCGACTGCTGATGCAAGGTGCGCCTTCTTCGGTGGCGATCGGCTTTTTGCTGGCGGCTCCAACTATCAACCCCATTGTCTTTTGGGCAACTTGGACAGCGTTTCGCGATCAGCCCGAAATTGTGTTCTTGCGAATTGGATGTTCATTGGTCATCGCTACTCTGATCGGGTGGGTCTTTAGTTTTCAGCGGGATTTACGCCCTCTTTTACAGCCTGCGGTTGCGTTGGCGATGCCAGTCAAGAGTCGCGCTCCGAAGGTCACAAAAGGTACACAAACCCAGACGACTCCATCGTTGTTGCAGTCGGGAACCTACTTTTTAGGACAATCCAGTCAGCCCGTGGATCTGGTTGAATTTCAGCAGATGGCAGCGGCGGCGATCGCAGATAAGCCTCTATCTTTCAAGTTAAACCTGATGCTAGATGCGATGCTGCAAGAGATCCGCGAATTGGGTGGTGTGCTGATTTTGGGAAGTGCGATCGCGGCGGCAGTTCAAGTTTTTATTCCAAGAGAAGCAGTGCTGGCTTTGGGTCAAGGTCCAATTAGCTCCATTATTGCCATGATGCTGCTAGCAGCGATCGTGTCTATCTGCTCCACAGTCGATGCGTTTTTTGCTTTATCTTTTTCTTCTACCTTCACCACTGGCTCACTGTTGGCATTCTTGGTTTTCGGTCCGATGATTGACCTGAAAGGCATTGGTTTAATGCTGTCTATCTTCAAGCCCAGAGCCGTTTTCTATTTGTTTGCGCTGGCTGCTTCACTTACCTTCTTATTCGCGTTATTCATCAATTTATATGTGAGTTAAAACGAATGGCGAATGCAGAATGGCAAATGCAGAATGACAAAAGGCGAATATTCCGAATATTCATAGATAATCTTTTCGTATCCATACCCATTTTTCGTAATACTTAATCACACTTCGTCCCTCGTAGTTCGCAATTCGTCCCTCGTAATTCCTCTTATGCGTTTTCGTTCTCTTATTCCTTGGCTTGATGTGGTCGCGATCTCAGCATGGGGCTTGCTGTTTCTAAAGTATTGGCTGACGGGCAAGCTGTATTTGCTGATTCACCCAAATTACATGGGGTTAACGGTGGCAACTGGAGTCGCTTTTTTGGTGCTGGCGGTTTGGAGAGCGATCGCCCTCCTCAAACGCCGCTCTCAAAATCGCCCGACTGTAGCGGCTTCTGAACAGCATATTACCCTGTTACCCAATGGCTGGAGCGTAACGCTACTACTGGGGGCGGCACTATTGGGATTATTGATGCAGCCACGCGCTTTTGCGAGCCAAACGGCAATTCAACGAGGCGCGATCGACGCGCCTGTGACCTTAACGCGAGTGAAACCGCAGGCGTTTCGTGCCGATTCCAACACTCAAGATAAATCCATTATCGATTGGATCAGAACTCTCACGGTGTACCCTGAACCCGATGCTTATGTAGGGCAAAAAGCGAAAGTTCAAGGATTTGTCATCCACCCACCCAACTTACCCAACCAGTATCTATTGATTTCTCGTTTTATCATTACCTGCTGTGCTGCCGATGTGTATCCAGTGGGTTTGCCTGTTAAGTTACCCAAAACCCGTGATGCCTACAAGCCGGATAGCTGGCTAGAAATCGAGGGCGAAATGACCACAGAAACCTTAGCGGGCAAACGTCAGCTTACCCTGCTTGCTAAATCGATTAAGCCGATCAATGAACCCAAAAATCCTTATGACTTGTAAGTAACCCCGCTCTACTCGCTTTCAAATTGTTGAATAGCTTCAACGAGGTGATCAATTTCTGATTCCAACGTGAAGTAGTGGACACAAGCCCGCACACAATCAGGATTGAGAATGGTACGCAGCATAATGGCGCGAGATTCCAGAAACCGAACAAGCTGGCTGTGCGATTTTCCTGGTAGCTGAAAAGAGACTAATCCGGCTTGCGGAGGGCTGTTTTGTAAGCAGACGACTCCGGATGTTTCGGTTAGGTTTTGCCAAAGCGATTGGCTTAAAGTCCGTAACCGCTGGTAGCGATCGTGTGCGGTGCCAAACTGATGATGCATAGAGATCGCTTCTCTCAGTCCTGCATACAGCGGATATGCTGAGGTTGCCATTTCATAACGTCGTCCATCAGACTTCCAGCCAGTCGGCATTCCAGCAGCATCATTGGTAATACTCCGCCAACCAATAAACGTGGGATGGAGGGTTTTCATTGCTTCGGGGCTGATGTATAGTCCACCCAATCCTTCTGGACCGCACCACCATTTGTGACCCGTAAATGCATAAAAGTCCACTTGGGTCTCTGGCAAATTTAGGGGCAACACGCCGACTGATTGCGCTGCATCGACTAACACGCGCACGGGGCAATCGAGGGAATAGCTATGGCAAGCGGCGACAATTTCGGCTAAGGGCAGCACTTGTCCAGTATTCCAAAGAATGTGACTGAGTACCACTAGGCGAGTGCTGGGGCGCAAATGGCTAGCAACGACTGCAACGGGATCGCCCTGATTTAAGGTTGCCTGTAATGGACAGGTGGTCACTTCGACCCCAAAGCGACGGGCAATTTCTTGAGTGGCAGCAATAATGCCGGGATGTTCACAGTCGGATAGGAGTAAATGATCCCCTAATCGCCAATCAATCCCCCATAGGGCAATGTTGCATCCCGCAGACACATTTTCCGTGAGGGTAATCGTCGCTGGAGAAGCCATCAACTCTTGGGCGATCGCTCGTCGAGTTGCCTCCCCTTCATGGGTTACCCAGGCATTTGCACTATTGGAAAAAGGTCCGACCGCTTGAATTTTTTGATAAGACCGGATAATGGACTCCAGCGCAATTTGCGGCATTGCCCCCTGCCCACCGTAATTAAAATAGGATTTGTTGTGTAGGGCTGGAAGTCCCTGTCTTAGGGCTTCAATCGACACTGAAGAATTGGAAATGCCCGTCATAAGGTGCTGTTGGGGAAGAGCTACTGCTTATTTATGGTACAGGCAGGCAGGGAAGAGAAATGAAAGAGTTGGGAGAAATCCTAAGATTTTTTAGCACTCTCTATCGTAGAGTGCTAAATTCAACTTAAAGAACTGTGAAGGTAATTATGGTAAAGATCGTTGTTTTTAACGAAGAATCTCGGCAGGCACTAGAGCGTGGCGTAAATGCGCTAGCGGATGCAGTGCGCGTGACCTTAGGACCCAAAGGTCGCAACGTGCTGCTAGAGAAAAAGTATGGCGCACCTCAGATTGTGAATGATGGCATCACGATCGCTAAAGAAATTGAACTAGAAGATCCGCTGGAAAATACGGGTGCCCGGTTGCTTCAAGAAGTGGCTTCTAAAACGAAAGACTTGGCAGGCGATGGCACCACGACTGCCACTGTACTTGCTCAAGCAATGATTCATGAAGGCTTAAAAAACGTTGCCGCTGGTACTAATCCGGTAGCGCTACGACGCGGGATTGAAAAGGCAGTTGCCAAATTGTTAGAAGAAATTAAGGCGATCGCTCGACCCGTTGAAGGCAAGGAAATTGCCCAAGTTGCCACCGTGTCTTCGGGAAATGACGAAGAAGTGGGAGCGATGATTGCCGCTGCTATGGAAAAAGTGGGCAAAGATGGCGTGATCACTGTAGAAGAATCGAAATCTCTGGCAACCGAGATGGAAATTGTGGAAGGGATGCAGATCGATCGCGGCTACCTTTCTCCCTATTTCGTCACCGATTCAGAACGCATGATCGCTGAATATGAGAACATGCTGATTCTGCTGGTCGATAAGAAAATTAGCTCCGTGCAAGAACTGGTGCCCGTTCTAGAAAAAGTGGCACGCGCTGGTCAGCCTTTACTGATCATTGCTGAAGATATTGAAGGTGAAGCGCTGGCGACATTGGTAGTCAACCGGTTGCGCGGTGTATTGTCGATCGCGGCGATTAAAGCCCCTGGATTTGGCGATCGGCGCAAAGCCATGCTGCAAGACATCGCTGTCCTTACTGGCGGTCAGTTGATTTCCGAAGAGATTGGCTTGAACCTCGATACTGCCACGCTTGAAATGTTGGGTACAGCCCGCAAAATCACTATCACTAAAGACACCACCACCAT
Source organism: Leptolyngbya sp. (assembly GCA_003249025.1). GTDB lineage: Bacteria > Cyanobacteriota > Cyanobacteriia > Leptolyngbyales > Leptolyngbyaceae > ULC077BIN1. The sequence continues at coordinate 10,314 of QBMH01000093.1, forward strand.
CGTGTCGGATGTGGCAAATTCGGCTGATATTGATAAGCGCGTCGCTCAACTGCGCCAAGAACTGGAGCGAACTGACTCGGATTACGACAAAGAAAAAACCCAAGAGCGCATTGCTAAATTATCCGGTGGGGTGGCAATTATCAAAGTGGGTGCCGCGACTGAAACCGAACTTAAAGATCGCAAGCTTCGCATTGAAGATGCCCTTAATGCTACCAAAGCAGCGGTGGAAGAAGGAATCGTTCCCGGTGGTGGCGTGACTTTGATTCACCTTGCCTCCAAAATCAATGAGATTAAGAGCAGCTTAACCGCAGAAGAGCAAATCGGTGCAGATATCGTCAGCAAAGCATTGGAAGCTCCTTTGCGTCAAATTGCCGATAATTCCGGCGTGGAAGGCTCGGTGATTGTGGAGAAGGTGCGTGAAATGACTTTTCCAATGGGATACAACGCTCTAACCAACACCTTTGAAGATATGATTGCGGCTGGAATTGTCGATCCGGCAAAAGTGGTGAGATCGGCGTTACAAGACGCTGGATCGATCGCGGGTATGGTGATCACCACTGAAGCCCTGATCGTCGAGAAACCAGAGAAGAAATCCGCAGGTGGTGGCGCTCCTGATGGCGGCATGGGCGGTATGGGCGGTATGGGCGGCATGGGTGGCATGGGCGGCATGGGCGGCATGGGCATGATGTAGTCTGTGTAGTCCGCAACAAGAAACCCCAGCCATGGCTGGGGTTTTTGATTAAAGAGCGATCGCTGACTGAGTAATCTCTACTGAGCGTAGTTAAAATCTCGATTAGAAGACCGTGACGGATCAAACCCTTCATTTCGGACGCGGCGGCGCAAATCACCCGGATCAGGAGAGGCTTTCACCGCTTCATCAGGACTAATTTTGCCCAACAAAACTAGATCGCACAGTACTTGGTTCATAATCTGCATTCCATCATTAGCACCCGTCTCCATCAACTGGAACGCTTCAGATTCATTGCCCTTCACCAGAAAATCCTGCATGGCAGCGGTATTCACTAAAATCTCGTGGGCAGCCGTTCGCCGTCCATCCGTGGTGGGAATCAACATTTGAGCAATGATCGAAACCAGCGATTCAGTAATCTGAATCCGCATTGTGGTTTGCTCATCTGGATTGTAAATATTTAACAGTCGATTGAGAGTATTAATGGCGCTGCGGGTATGCAGAGTTCCCAGCACCAGATGCCCTGTTTGAGCCGCTTTTAGGGCAGTATCCACAGTGACGCGATCGCGCATTTCCCCGATCAAAATTACATCAGGATCTTCTCGCAGCACTGCCCGTAAGCCATTTTGAAACTCCAGCGTATGCAATCCTACTTCTCGCTGACTAATCAGGCATTTCTGAGATGCATGAACATATTCAATTGGGTCTTCAATCGTGACGATGTGGCGGGTCGTCGTTTCATTCATGTAGCGGAGCATTGCCGCCAGGGTTGTCGATTTTCCTGAACCCGTCGGTCCCGTAACCAAAATCAATCCTTGAGATTGAGTCGATAAATGCTTCAGGACTTCTGGCAAGCCTAATCCATCGATCGAGGGTACATCTAGAGAGATTAACCGCAAGACGATCGCGCCACCCGTCAACGAATCAAAGCAGTTTACCCGGCAGCGCACCAATCCTGGATAGAAAATTGCCGTATCTAGCTCTTTTGTTTGAGCAAAAAGCTCGCGCTGATGAGGATTCAAAACCTCAGATAAGTACTGCTCAAATAGTTGAGGGGTGACTTTTATCTGATCTCGTAGCAGCACCATCTGTCCTTGGATACGAAATCGCGGAGGTTCTCCCATCCGAATATGAATATCCGATGCCTGACGCGCGTGGGCATCTCGCACCATTTGCTCAATTGAGTTCGTTGCTTTGGTTGTGGCAGAAGCAGAAGCAGGGGGTGGCGGAGGTGCAGGAGATGAACTCTCGTTAAAGCGAGGGGTCATGGAACTAGTCATTGGTATCTCCCTGGTAAGTCACTCGTCGGACAAGGTGATGAAGCTGTAGCAGCAAGTTTGATGTAGGTGAACCTACGTAAACTAGCCAAAATGCTTTAAAGCACTCAAAATAATTGGAAAACTAAGAATATTTCAATTTTTGATAATCTTTATTGTATCGATTATCTCGATTGCCGCTCTAATCTTTGGTGTATGTCAATAGAAGGATTCTTTAGTTTGTTCAGTAGGCTGAATCGATAACACCCCGAAATAGCCGATATAGAGTAGCCTGTGAGAAATACAGCACTCTATGAAACTGTATGACGTAGATATAGCCCCAAAGTTGTTGTGAAGTTTAACATTATCTGGTCAGCCCTGCGATCGCCCAAGAGAGTTTTAGAGTGGCTAGAAACTCATTGGGTTACGCCTGCCTATGGCGGTGGGCTGCTGGCTGGGCTATCCATCTTTTTCTTTGTCGCGGCAACCAACACCCTCTCCGGTTGGCTGTATGTCATGAGCGGTGTGGGACTGGCACTGTTGGCGATCGCAGCCATCTTGCCTGAACGGACGCTGCGTCAAGTATCGGTGCATCGAGCGCCCATCCATCCCGTCAGCGCGGGAGATCAGATCACCGTGGAATTGATTGTAGAAAACCAAAGTAGTCACGCCAAAATGCTCCTCCAAGTGGAAGACGTTTTGCCTGAGGCATTGGGCAAGCCAGTCATTCAGGCGATCGAAGAAATTTCGCCTACTCGCGCCCATCATTGGATTTACTCTCAATTGGTGGAGAAACGCGGTATTTATCGCTGGCAAACCCTTCATCTTCGCACCGCCGCCCCCCTAGGATTGTTTTGGTGTCGTCGTCCTCGCACTGCCAACGCGATCGCGATCGTCTACCCCACCGTATTGCCCCTGACTCACTGCCCACTCATTGACGAAATGGGACGGGATCAAAGTTTGCTGCGGAACAGCGATCGCCGCGCCCAAACTGCCTCCGAGGGGCTGACCCGTTCCTTGCGTCCCTACCGCTGGGGCGATCCGATTCGCATGGTACATTGGCGCACCAGTGCCCGCTATGGTGAATTGCGTGTTCGAGAATTGGAAACTTTCACTGGCGGACAGGAGCTTGTGATTTGCCTGGATAGTGCGTTTGCTTGGCTCTCTTCTGACTCTGTTCAAAATGACTTTGAAGACGCTGTGATTGCGGCGGCTTCTCTCTACTTTTATGCCTGTCGTCAAAATCTACAGGTGCAGCTATGGACGGCAAGCACGGGGTTAATTCAAGGCAATCAAGCGGTGTTAGAAACCCTGGCAGAAACGCGATCGGGTGAATCACTTCAGGCAAGCAGTCTTCCTACCACTCCGGTCTTATGGCTAACCCAAAACCCCTATAGCCTTAGCGCTTTACCCTCCGGTAGCCGCTGGATTTTGTGGCAGGCGATCGCTCCTCTCAATCCAGCATCCCAAAATCTGACTGTGCAACGCAATCCTGGCATTCTGGTGCAACCTGACCAAACCCTTCAGATGCAACTACAATTACCAGCCACTCGATAAGCCTGGAAAAATAACTCAAGCAAGGGACAAGCAGATGGAAGAAATTCCTAATGAATTTTGGACTGGAGTAGACCAGTTTAACCAGCAACAATACTATGCTTGCCATGACACGTTAGAAGCGCTGTGGATTGAAGCGGACCAAGCAGATAAGGGATTTTATCAAGGAATTTTGCAAATTGCAGTCGCGCTTTACCATCTAAGCAATGAAAACTGGCGGGGAGCCGTCATCTTAATGGGGGAGGGCATCAATCGGCTGTATGGCTATCAGCCCTCCTATGCCGAGGTAGATGTAGAAAGTTTTGTCAGTCATACTTCTCATTTGCATAAGTGGCTACAGCAGCTAGGAGCCGAACAGGTGGCGATCGCCCTCCAACAGCTAAACTATACCTCTAATTCCACGGCTGCAACCTCAGCCTGGACACTGCCCACTTTACAAAAAATGATCATAAAAAGTAACTACCCCAACCCTGAATTGCTTTAATCAATCGACGAGGAGAATCATAGTAAGGAGAGTGTTCTAGAGTATGGTTAAGTTAAAAGTTTGCAGAAACTTTTCGCGACATTCAAAAGTCCCTATGTTATGACAGGGTTGTAATCAGTTCACAGTTTTTAGATAGTCTTTTTTGCACTATGCGCCATTCCCAATTTCTCAGGGTTCCCTTGCGTCGTCTTGCGCTTTTCGCGATCGCGCCCATCACCATCGCCGCAACACTGCTGCTTGAGGGTCTGATTGGGTTTACGCCAGTTGGCACTCAAACAGTAAACGCCCAAACTGCGGAACCATCACGACCACTGACCTTGCGATCGGATATTCAAGAAGCGAATTCTAAAACGGGAGTGATTACTGCCCGTGGCAACGTCCAAATTTACTATCCATCGCGGCAAATTCAGGCAACTGCTGCCCAAGCCCAATACTTCAGTCGTGAACGCCGCATCATTCTCACGGGTGACGTTTATGTATTGCAAAAAGGCAACAGCCTCCGTGGTGAAACCATTACCTACTTAATCGATGAAGGACGCTTTGTCGCCCTTCCTCAAGCTCCTAGGCAAGTCGAAGCCATTTATCTGGTGCAAGATAGCCCTGCTCAAGCTCCGGCTCCAGTTGCCACGCCAACCCCCGTACCCACTGCCGATCCCTTCGGTCAATCTGAATTTTCTCCCTCAACGACTCCTGGTGGAGCGGCTCCAGCGGCACCCTCAACCCGCTAATGGTTGCCCTGCTAGCCTCTGATAAGATAAATACTGCGAATTGTGGTGACCGTAGCCAGGAGTGGGCTGTTGAAAATTGTTCTTGAGAATATTCATAAATCCTATGGGCAGCGTACAGTTGTCAGTCGCGTGAGTCTTTCGGTGGCTCAAGGTGAAATTGTTGGACTGTTAGGTCCCAATGGGGCTGGGAAAACGACCACGTTCTATATTGCTACAGGATTAGAAAAACCTAATCAAGGGCGCGTTTGGCTGAACGATACCGACATTACCGGCGTATCTTTTCATCGACGGGCGCGCATGGGGATTGGTTATCTGGCTCAAGAAGCCAGTATTTTTCGGCATTTGACCGTGAGAGAAAATATTCTTCTGGTGATGGAGCAAACCCGTGTACCGCGCTCAGAATGGGATAGTCGGCTGCATCAGCTACTGAAAGAATTTCGGCTTGAAAAAGTGGTTAATACGTTAGGGCTTCGGGTTTCTGGGGGAGAGCGCCGCCGAACTGAGATTGCTAGGGCATTAGCCACCGGACGAGAGGGTCCACAATTTTTGCTGTTGGATGAACCGTTCGCAGGCGTAGATCCGATCGCAGTCAACGAAATCCAACAAATTGTTTCTCAGTTGCGCGATCGCCAGCTTGGGATTCTCATCACCGATCACAACGTCCGCGAAACCCTGGCAATTACGGATCGGTCGTACATCATGCGAGATGGACAAATTTTTGCCTCTGGCAGTTCTGAGGAGCTTTACGATAACCCAGCCGTCCGCCAGTATTATCTGGGCGATCGCTTTCAGCCCTAAGTGCTCAACTTTTCCCCTGCCCATCTTTCCGGACACTTTTCAGTGCAAGACTCATGACTACCGATGCTTCCACCTCCAACAAGCTCCCTTTTCGATCCGGCTTCTCAATTCCGGGGCTTTCGTTGATGGATCGGTACATCGCCACCGAATTAATTGTGCCCTTTGTCTTTGGAGTCGTTGCCTTCACCTCAATTGGCATTTCAACTGGCGTACTGCTAGATTTGCTGCGACGAGTCAGCGACTCTGGCTTGCCCATGAGCATTGCCATGCAATTCTTTTTGCTGAGATTGCCTTACTTCGTAGGGCTTGCCTTTCCTATGTCTATGGTTTTGTCTTGCCTATTGGTCTATGGGCGGCTCTCCAGCGACAGCGAACTGACTGCTCTCCGCAGTTGTGGAGTTAGCATTTATCGATTAGTGGCTCCTGCGGTGTTCATCGGGCTGATCATGAGCGGCATTACATTTGCTTTTAATGAAGCCGTGGTTCCTGCTGCCAATCTGCAAGCTTCTCAATTGCTGGATCAAGCCGTCAACAAAAACAAACCATCGTTCAAAGAGCGAAACATTTTGTATCGGGAATCTAAAACAATTCGTCTTCCCAGCGGTGAAAAAGATGAGCTGCTTTCTCGCCTGTTCTATGCGAGAGAATTTGATGGGCAGCAAATGAAAGGGCTGACCATTTTAGATTTTTCCCAAACGGGCTTAAACCAAATTGTGGCATCCGATTCTGCCATGTGGAACGCCGAGGAAAAAACCTGGGATTTCTTTAACGGGACGATTTATGTCGTTGCCCCCAATGGCTCCTATCGCAATATCGTTCGGTTCGATCGCCAACAGATTAAGCTTCCCCGCACTCCGCTGGATATTGCGAACACTGCCCGTGATTCTGAAGAAATGACCATTTCCGAAATCCGCCAGTACATCGAGTTGATTGGGCAAACGGGCAACCAAAAAGAAATTCGCAAAATGCGTCTCCGAGCGGAACAGAAATCCTCTTTGCCTTTTGCCTGTTTAGCGTTTGGCTTAGTAGCTGCAACTCTGGGCATTCGACCTCAACGCTCTGGTCGCGCTGCGGGTTTTGGATTAACGCTGATTATTGTGGTTTCTTACTATGCCCTGATGGTTGCAGGGCAAATTCTCTATCAAGCTGGCATGATCAACGCCTTTTTTGGAGGCTGGCTCCCTACCCTTGTGGCATTAAGCGCAGGAATAATTTTAGTCGTCAAGCTCAATCGATAGTCCTAGGTGACAGTAATAGTTTATTTGCATAGTTTCCAAAAATCGGATGTCTTTCCAGATTAAAGGATGATTTCTATAGGGAGACACTTTGCAAGATCATGGAGCGTTTTCACAAAGCACCTAGAGCAATGCACCTAAGATAAGGCGGCAAAGGACTTTTTGTAAGACCACCAAGATTCTCAACCGCTCGTTTCATCGAATTATGCAGAGACGGACATGATAGCGATTATTGCTCTTAATCCCAAATTTTGTTTTTGAGAGAGCCATCAACCCAATACTCATAGCCTTTTTTTAGGAAGCCTAATGGTAAAGGGTTCGTGGCTAGAGGATTATGAAACAACAAGAGAGATTTACTTATCTCAGTTGAGTAGTTGAAAGCATCCACACAAGAATATATGACAGCACTTATTCCAGAATATTCAGGATTCAAAAAGGATGTAGTCTCTATTGCTGTCCCAGATGCTTTAATAATTTCTCCTTGATATTCATAGCTAGTTTCAATCACCTCTAAAGTTTCTTTGCTCAGATGCAAAACTTGAAATCCAAAAGGTAGAAGTGATCGGACAATTCTTGGAATTTCAAGTTCAAGAATTGCCGAAGGTACTTGAGCGGCATTGATAGCAATAACGTATGGCTCTTTTAAAGCGACCCAGTTCTTCTCTTTATAGCGTTTATATTTTCTACTTTTTTCGGAAAACGCATTTAGCAAGCGAAGTTTGATCTGGTTGTCAGGGACAGATCTTACGGCACCAATTTCTGCCTTTTGAACGGCATCACTTCCTTCTCCTGGTGACGCTGTTACAGCTTCTATCCATACCTGCGATCCATCATTAGATTTAATACAAATGTCCGGACCATCTCGACCATTGCTATGTTGAATATCTAAACCTGCCTCAAGCAATGATGCTGCCAAGTAAATTTCCCAGAAACGCTGGTGAAACTGAATTGGTAGTTCTTTTAATACATCTGGGTCAAGATATTTATGTGCCTTTTTTCCAAGCCCCTCAACAAATATTTTGGCTTCTTGGCAACGAAGATTTATTTCATCTTTAATAGCGCAGTAAATCTCATCTGTACCATTTCTTTTGAAGATACTATCTGTTTCAGTCATATCCAACCCAACACACGAGACCTTTAAAGAACTGTTAACTTACGGTTCGCTCATTTTCAGGGTGGCTCGTCAGATTGTGGCCCAAG
>QBMH01000094.1 GCA_003249025.1 Leptolyngbya sp.
TAACAAGGTTGCTTGCTATCCTACTATTTCCTACCACCACCTTGAATTAACCCTGCCCAATTGCCCCGTCCTAATGTCATCCACATTGACAGGTGATGGTGGTGTACTGATCGCGATCGCTGCAAAATTGCTGCTCAAAGCAGCGATCGCGCCCAAACATGCCGCCCTAGGTAGTGTTCTAGACCTGTGGAAATGCGAGAATGCAGGCAGATTTTACCCCTGAACTTACAGTATGGTTTTGGAACCTGTTCTTTGTCCTGGCTGTGGAAGCAATAACGTGGTTAAGCACGGTCGCTCTCAGGAGAGTAAACAACGCTACAAGTGTCGCAATTCGGAATGCACTCGCAGCACCTTCATTCGAGACTATGCTTACCGAGGCTATATGCCCGAGGTCAAACAGCAGATTGTAGACATGGCAGTCAATAGTAGTGGCATAGCCTGCGGCACGTCTACGCCTACGAGATACCGCACGAGTGTTGAAGATTAGTCCGACCACGGTGATTGAAACCTTAAAAAAAAGATCGACATCTCAAAGCAGTTAATGAAGCTCGTCTAGCCCAGCTTGAACCCACTCAAACCATCGTCAAGCTTTGCCAATGGCAGGATGTAGAGGCACAAGCGGATGAGATGGGTCGTTTTGTCCACTCTAAGCAACAGCACCGTTGGTTATGGCACGCGTATGCCTTTGGCGGAGCGAAGCTCTATGATCATGCAACGGGCGAAGTATTGGCATAGGTCTTGTCCAACCATCAAGATACGGCTTTTCTCGAACTCAAGTCATTGTTGGAGCCATTTGGGATTATGCAGTTCTACACGGATGGCTGGGGTGCTTATGAGCGACATCTGAAGCCAGCGTTTCATACCATTGGTAAATTAAATACTCAGACGATTGAGCGTAAGCATTTGACTTTACGGACTCGGATCAAGCGATTGGCTCGCAAAATCATTTGCTTTTCTAAGTCCATTTGGTTACACGATGTAGTCATTGGACTGTTCATCAATCTCTATGAATTTGGCTTGCTGGTTTAGAGGTATCCACAGGTCTAGAACCATGACCCTGCCTTTAATCAGTGTCCTAACATATATGCGTAATGCTATGCAAGGTCAACCTCATGCCAAAACCCGAATTTCTCGGTTTGCTTCATTAGCCCCACCCAACCTTTGATAGTACAATTCGCCAACAACATCCGTTGCTACGTAAAGGCGAGATATGGCTAAACTTTGCCTTTCAGAAACCCGACCAGGTGGTGTAGAAAAGAGTGGCTGACAGTCGTTGTTTCGATCGCAGCCGTCTCCACTGCCAGTACTTGTGGTTTTGCAGCAGGCATAGCGGTGACTAACGGGACTTCCTCCACTAAGCCTGCCGTCACTAACCGAAACGCGATTTGTTGCACCTTCTCCAACGGTAATTGCAGTTGCTGGGCGATCTCCTTGCAAGCGATCGTCCCGTTCGCAAACTCCCAAAGTTGCCACTCCGTTTGGTTCAGTTTCTGTTGCGGTTTGCCCTCAATGATGCTCATCACGGCTGAAGTCGGTTCCGGTAGTTTGCTCGCCAGCGCACTCCAATCCTTCAACACCCGCAGAGCCGTCAGAGTCACTTCTGAAGCCGGCGCATTTAAGCCCGTCATCTCAGCAAACGGTAACGGCGCTTTGCCGTCAAACTGAAACCAGGCATCCTTGAGCGCAAATAACGCACAGACCTGCCGCATCACCTGCGTGTAAAACAGCAGCTTGAGTTGCTCCACGGTCAACAAGCCCTGGGTCTTCAGGCTCAGACCGATGGGCGTAGTCGCAGCACAGGTCTGAGCAACGCGCAAGGCAGTATGTTCACCCAGCCAGCCCCGTTGCCCAATCATGTACGCTAACCCATGCTGGTCGAGCCGATTGGCGGCTGCTACAATCCGCCCTTGATTAAACCAGATGTAGTGGTTCTCGCGGTTCTCAGGCTGAGCGCCTGAGAGCGTACAGAGGGTGAGTAAGCCTGTTTTGTTACCCTGATCCAAAAAATTGAAGAGTTCTGCTAGGGAGAACTCTGATAAATAGCCAGTCACTGCCATACTGTTTTTCCTTACAGTTTCAACGTTGTGGGTTTTAGGATCGGGGATCAGCGGGTCGCTAGACTAAGCAGTCTTGCATGGAGTGTTGCACCAAGGTGATGACGGCTTGCGCTACAGATGCGCTTTGGGTGGGGTCTACCGCGATGATCGGGGGCCGTCTGTTCGGATTCAAATACCCCAGCGCGATCGCTGCATTGTCAATATCCCAGGCTTCTGGGGCATCCATGTGGGTCAACCCAATCATCATCGGCACGGGTGATCGCTGGCGCATAAATGCCCGAATCCGACGGGCATCAATAAATTCACTCGGTCGATGGGCGGCGACTAAGAGAATATAGGCATGCGCTTTTTGAATCAGAATGTCCCACATGAAATCAAACCGGGCTTGTCCGGGGGTGCCATAGAGATGCAGTGCCATTTCGGGTCCAAAGGATAGCCGCCCAAAATCAAAGGCAACCGTCGTTTTTTGCTTCAGCAAAGCGGTCTCATCGGTCGCCCGACGGTCTGTATCGACCACGGCGATTTCACTCACGGAACGAATAAAGGTGGACTTACCAGCGCCCACTGGACCCGTCACAACCAGACGCATAATCTCCATGAAGTTTCCTTAGCCTGAAAACGAGAGGTGTTGGCACGAATAGGTAGCGTTTTATTCAGTAGGCGGGTGCTCTAGTCTCTGGGTGCTGTCGGCACTCGCCTGTCACTTGGGTTGTGCGATCGCTAGGCGAGAATCAGTTTTAATTCGCCTAATGCCCGCTTAATTTCCAGCATGAGCAATCCTTGTTTCGCAGCCTGATTAGCAAGGACAAGAAAGACCGCATCCGTACCGCAACTAGTCAGAATGCCATACCCTTTATTGCCTTCCACAAAGATGCGATCGACTTCCCCTCTGGCAAATTCGCTACTGATACGTTCGCCCAGCGAAAGCATGGCAGCAGACATCGCCGCTGCTCGTTCTTCGTCAATGGCTTTGGGTAAGCTCGTTGCCAGGGGCAAGCCATCTGGGGTAACAATTGCAGCTCCTTCGACATCGCTGGTTGAGCTGACAAAGTTTTGGAGTACGCTGCTGAGTTTTTCAATATTGATAGACATGATGAGATCCTCTTGTAGGGTTTGTAGTTGATAAATGGATACGACAAGCAGATGAATTCGATGGGTTATGCTGTGGGCTGCTTCTAGCGCGTGGTGTGGTGAAAAGTTTTTAACTCGACAGCACTAACCTGTTGAAGAACTAACCAATTACTTCAAACTCAATGACATCGTGGACACTGCCACGCAGAACGGACTCTATTTGCTTTCCGCGTAGGCGTTTCCCTGAAATTTGCTCCAGTACACCCTGGATAGCCCCTAATGTAAACGTCAGTTTACGGGGAGATCCTTCTGGTTCACCAGCAGAACAAATTGTTTCCCGGCAGTGCACTGTGATTGATTCTCCAGATTGGACAATCTTTTCAATGATGCAGAGGCGTGTGCCCTCTTTACCCAATGCGGCTCGAAGGACTGTAATGATGTTTTCAGAAGCAAGATCTTTGCCTGTAAGGTCAAGCTGTTTTGCAACCTGTTTACCACGTTGGCGACCCGCAGAGATCAGGGCGATCGCTGCTGCTTTTTCACCCAACGCCTCTTCAGTTCCCACAACCACCGCTTTAAAACAAATAATGCTGCTAAAGTCACCCAGCTCGGAACGCAATTGGTTAGAAACAGGAATATCAACAGTAGTCATAATAAACACCTGAGAGATTTTCAGAATAGACAATTGGAGCAACAACGTTACTGCCTCTAACGGACAAAAAGCAGGTAGTTTTAGAGGTATAAATCCAAGTACTGAGCGATCGCCATTTCGCTGCTTGGATGAACAATGCCGTCTCTTTTGCCATCAAGCTGGATAATTTGCTTAAGCCTAAGATTCAGAGCTTTTGATCAGATTGGTTAACCAGCAATGCTAAGGTCTGGTCACACAAAGTGCCTGTTGACTCTGCATTTGTTCGGCTTGCCGCAAGCATACAAGGCTCAGACAGCCGTTCTTGAATAGGTACGTTGTTTACCGAGCTAAACTGCAAACAAGTCATGTGGCAAAAACTGCCGAATTGTGAGCAGGATGGGTTGAGTTGAAAGCGCTTCTGAGTGATGAGCATGGTGCTTACATTACGCCTGCGCCAGAAGTGATTAACCGTCTAAACAACCCTTCAGTCCAACCTGTTTCTTTCAGTACCGCAGCAGCAGACACTTCAACGTAAGCCTGCTCAATAAACGCGAGATCAATCATGCAAATCTTGCTCAGAGATTCTTGCAATGCCGCAGACTTACCTTCGGCACGCAATCGCTCACCCACGGCTTGAACCACCACTGCCATTGCTGGAACTACATGCTGCGGACCAATCCCGATGCGGACATGGATTAAACCAATGCGCCAGCGGCGATCGGCATAACTATGACCCCAATTATCCATCCCGGTAAACATTTCGCCAAACCAATCAACAAAGGTTTCTCGTAAGCGATGAACGCGACCTTCCGAGGCATTCAGAATTGCGTTCATCTCTTCGTCGCGCCCCATGAACGTGTAGAAATGATCAGCCATATCAGGGGCAATTTCAGTACCCCAGCTAGCACTGGATTGCAACAATTCTCGATCAGCAGTAGTAAAGCTGATGCGATCGGACATCTTGCTCATAAAATCGTGCGGATCTAAAGCCATTATTTGAAGTCCTTTCAGGTTTTGGTATCCATTTGATAATCCATTTATAACAAGTAAAAGGGTACAACTGTAACAGAATTAATACGTAGCTTTTAATTAAAAACTGTCTTTAAATTCAAATAAAAATTCTACATTTATTTGCTAGTTCCAAGAGATATAAAATTGGCGCATGAATTGAATTATGAGCGCTAAGCATTAACTTTACTTACGAAGAATAGCCGTAATCTTAAGTCTTTAAATGCCTGTCCTATGCAGGTCTTGGCTTTCGGATTTAACAACAGAATCATTGTTTATGTACTTTGTCTAACCAGCATGCTGCAAACACATTAAGCTTTGTAAAATCATGGTGTTAATGACCTAATAAATTGAACGATAATCTAATTTCTAGATTGGAAAAATGCACAAATTTGTCACGTCTTAGTCAGTAAAGTATTTAATAAAGTTAAGCTTGGTAGAGTGGTCATGTGTAATTGTACTGATCCGGTTCTTTAACATCGTCGTCTTGCAAGTTAGGATAAAAGCATGGACATGAGCAAAACTCATTCTTTGGTCTTAGTTTAACTAGAAAAATTGGTGATGCAGGCGTATTCAAATTTCCATATAAAAAAGGATGAATATCAAGCTGATGTTCATCCTTTTAATTCACTTTATTTTTGATTCATTTTGCTCAGAAAATGAAACTATCAAGATAGTGTATGCCTTTTGAAATTTGTCTAAAATCTATTCTTTGTGAAACCTCCAAAGTATATGAAATCAATCAGGCTGATCAATTAAATTCCTGGCAAATTAGATGCCGACATTAGTAGGCGTAAAATCCGAAGAGGCAAGGATTTTTTAATCTTTAAATAGGTCATCCGTTCACATGAACTTTGAAGGAGAAAGGCAAGGAAAGTAGCTTGATTTTGCAATTTAAGCTACCGACTCTGTAGGAAGTAAACTACATTTTTTAACCCCTTGTCTCAAGGTAGCAGAAGGGGAATTGAAGCGGGTCGGAGTTCTTTCTTCTTGGTTAAGAGAAGACCGGAGAGTAAGAGTAGATCGATATTTCTGCACAAATGGAAAGAGCCTAACGGAGGCAGGTAGTGCTGGAGCGGCTGGGACCATAGGGGGAGTCTCTATTAGAGCAGGCATTTCTTGCCAGCATTGGCGGCAAAACCAGTACACCTGTTGACGACGGATGTGGCGTAGTAGTAAGTGAGCACAGCAAGGGCAGAGAGTCATAGTTCGATCGTTTCAGTAAAGCGAGGCAGTGAATAAAGGAGCGATCGGTTAGAACAACCGCTTTCCCACACCTTCAAGTTATCGAAAGAATTTGAGGAAATTTTGAAGTCAGGCGATCGCTGTGGGCAATGCTTTTCGATGCATAACGGGTCTCAAGTTGTGAGCTGTTGCTGTATGGCGAGGAGCAACTCTGGGGCAGTAAAGGGTTTTAACAAGCAATGGTCAACCTGAAGTCCCATTTCGGCAAGGGTTTCATGGGTGGTTAAGCCACTGGTGGCGACAATTTTAAGCTGCGGATTGATGGCTTGCAGGGTGCGAATCGCAGTAGCTCCATCCATGGTAGGCATCATGATGTTCATGAGCGCGATCTGGATATCATCCTGATGTCGGGTATAGAGGGCGATCGCTTCAATTCCATTACTCGCGGTCAGCACTCGATATCCGTATGCCTCCAGCATCGTTTTGGTTGCTTCCCGAATCGTCTCTTCATCATCGGCAACTAGAATCCATTCCCCTGACCCATCAGCCATTTCCGAGATACCAGATGCTTGGTGTTCGTCGTCTTGTGAGGCTGGCAAATAAACTTTAAACGTTGTCCCGTTTCCGACTTGGCTAGAAACTGTCATAAATCCACTATGGCGGTGAATAATGGTCATTACGGTTGAAAGCCCCAATCCTGTGCCTTTGCCAAGTTCTTTTGTGGTGAAAAAGGGGTCAAAGATGCGATCAAGCACGTCTGCTGCAATACCAGTGCCCGTATCGGCAATTGTCAGCACAATGTAAGACCCTGCTGGTGCGTTCACTTGCAGGCGATCATCATTTTCCTCAAGCTGACAATTCTCACCGCTGATTCGCAGAACGCCACCGTTGGGCATGGCATCACGGGCATTTACACACAGATTCATTAAAATCTGATGCAATTGGGTGACATCCCCCCAAAGTGTCCATAGGTTATTAGGGATGTGGGTCATGATAGTGATTGCTTTGGGAAACGTCTCCTCAGCAATTTGTTTGATTTCGTAAACTAAGTGCTTCATTTCTAGGAGCGATCGCTCGCCTTCGGTGCCGCGTGCAAAGGTCAGCACTTGCTTCACCAAACTCGCGCCCCGTCTGGCACTGGCATCAATCATTTTCAGCCATTTTTGGCGTTTTGAACTTTCAGGCTGCATTTCTAACAGTGGCACCGCCATCAGGATGGGTGCCAGCACATTATTCAAATCGTGGGCAATACCACCTGCCAGGGCACCAATGCTTTCTAGTCGTTGAGCGCGCAGAAACTGCTGCTCTAGAAGTATTTTTTGCGTGATGTCAGTGTTCACAATTAAAAAGGCTTTGGGTTGACCATTGGGGTGGCGTACCAGGCTCCATCGGCTGGCAACAATCACTTCCTGCTGCGCTTTTGTGAGTTGGGTCAACTCGCCCTGCCATGATCCGTGGGAGAGCACGGTTTGGTAGATGTCTTCGAGCTGAGGGGACGACTCTCGATACAGCACTTCAGTCGCCGATCGACCAGACACTTCCTCGCTTGACCAGCCGTATAGCCGTTCTGCCCCCTGATTCCAGAAGGTAATGTGATGGTTGAGATCCCGCACGACAATCGCATCTGTAGCCACATCCAGCAGCATTGCCTGGTCCCGCAGTTGGGCTTGGGTGTGGATGCGGTCTGCGAGTTCAGTTTGGACTTTTTGATAGAGGGATGCCTGGTGAAGGGCGATCGCCACTTGATCCGCCAGTAATTTCAGCAATTGAGTTTCGTCTTCAGACCACTGGCGCGGCTGGGCGCATTGATGGGCAATCAACAACCCCCACAGATGCCCCGTTTGAAGAATGGGCACGACCAGATTTGCCCGCACATCAAACTGCCTGAGAAAATCGGCATAGCAGGGCTGAATGCTACCGTCATCAATATCGGCAACGGCACTGACTCGTCCCTCAAAATATTTCTGGACATAGCTGGCTTGGAAACAGGGATCAACCAAATTTTGCCCTAGAACCGGCTTCCAGCGGGCATCGACCGACTCTTGCACGACGTAGCCTGAACCATCTGGCTCGAGTTGAAACAGCAACACCCGATCGGTCTGTAACACCTGACGGATTTCGCTGACGGTCGTAGTCAGGGTCGTGTCCAGATCCAGGGATTGACGAATGCGTTCCGTCACCACTCGCACTAACGTTTCTTGCTGGGCTTTTTGCTGTAAGCGCCGTTCGCTGGCTTGCAATACTACCAAATGACGGCGTAACTCCAATTGGCTCACCACCTGGCGACTGAGCATTTGCAGTGCTTGCATTTGTTCAGCGCTTAGTTGGCGGGAGACTAGATCGATCACACAGAGCGTACCAAGGCGATAGTGGTCTGGGGTCGTTAACGGGATACCAGCATAAAACCGAATGTTGGGGTCGCCAGTTACCAGCGGGTTGGTCGCAAAGCGCTCATCCAGGAGGGCATCTGGCACAACCAGGGGGTCTGCCTGCAAAATTGTGTGGTTGCAAAAGGCGATCGCGCGCGGTGTTTCGGAGACCGTTAAGCCGACTCTCGACTTAAACCATTGCCGATCGTGATCGAGCAGAGAAACCAAGGCGATCGGAGTTCCGCAAATTTGAGCCGCTAACTGGGTTAAATCGTCATAAGCAGCTTCGGGCGCGGTATCTAGAATCTGGTAACGGGCGAGTGCTTCTAATCTGGCAAGTTCATGGGCACTGTACTCAGATGGTTGCGGATTCATACTTGCCTTTAGACGATCGTCTTCAAATGGTTGTACCTGAGTCTTACAGAAATTCACAGACCGTCCTCCTGTTGCTCTAACGCCCAACCGAGCAAGTCTGCCACTTGCTCAACTAAATCAAAGGGATCAAAGGGTTTGGCGATCGCGCCTATTGCTCCCAGAGCAGCACAGCCACCAGGGTCAGTAAAATCACTCGCGATCGTCAGCAGCACGACAGGAATCGCTTCTGTGGTCGGACTGGCTTTCAACTGGCGCAGCAGCGTAATGCCATCAATGTCTGGCATCAGCACATCCAGCACGATCGCATCGGGCTTGTTTGCCAGAGCTTGCTCTAAGCCTGCTCGTCCAGAATTAGCTGTGATGACCGTCCACCCAGCCAACTCCTCAAAGCAGCTTTGCACCACTTCCTGCACGGCTGCTTCATCGTCAATGACTAAAATTTGCTTGGTGGACACACGCTGCCTCTACAGGATGAATTTGACTTCATCCTAGAGAAAGAGTTTGAGGAAACTTTGAAGTCCGTCATGAATTCCATCCCGCATCATGGATGACCGTCATAGCGTCCACTCAAAGACTGCTGCTACTTGATCGGCCAGGGCGATCGGATCAAAGGGCTTTGAAATGACCCCGGCAACGCCTGCTTGAGCAAATTTTGCCCGATCTTCTGGTTGCACTCTGGCAGTCAGCAGCACCACAGGAATCGATCGCGTGACGGCATTTGCCTGCAACTGCCGCAGCACTTCTAGCCCATCCATTCCTGGCATTGACACATCCAGCAAAATGCCTTCGGGTAAAGCGGTTTGAGCCATCTGCAAACCCTCAACCCCGGACGCTGCCGTCAAGACTTCCATCCCGCCCAACTCCTCCAGGCAACCCTGGATCACTTCCAGAATCACCGCTTCATCGTCGATCACGAGCACCCGTTTGGCTGTCATAGTTTTTCCTTCGCTCCTGCATCCTCTGCCACCAGCGGCAGGGTGAAGTAAAATGTACTCCCTTTCCCTAACACGCTCTCAACCCAAATGCGCCCACCGTGCTGCTCCACGATTTGGCGGCAGATCGCCAAGCCAAGTCCCGTACCACCTTTGTCACGGGAGTCAGACGCATCGACTTGCTGAAAGCGTTCAAACACAGTGTCTAGCTTATCTGTGGGAATACCGCGCCCCTGATCCTGGATTGAGAAAACAGCCTGAGGATGGGGGCGTGGAGAGGACAAAGCGGCTGAAGGTGGTTTTCGCCCTACGACCTCAACGCTGCTACCGCCCTGCTTGCCTGACTCCATCACGGCTACAGCAAGATCGATCTGGCTGCCTGCATCAGAGAATTTGATCGCGTTGCTTAAGAGGTTGGTAAGGATCTGGATGATGGCATCGGGGGCTGCCCAAACGGCGACGGGCAGGGGCGTAACGCTGAGGTGAACCTGGTGTTCTTCGGCATAGGCTCTCATCGTGTCAGCCGCTTGCTGCATCAGAGCAGCGGCATCGCAGGCTTGCAGAGCGAGTTTCATACTGCCGGACTCTAGCCGTTGCAGGTCGAGGATGTCGTTAACCAGACGCACCAGGCGATCGCTCTGTTCAGCGGCAATTTCAATCATCCGGTGTTTTTTGTCGGGCTTTTTGTCATAGACTCCCCGCAAGATTAAGCCCAGCGAGCCGCGAATGGCAGTGAGCGGGGTGCGGAGTTCGTGACTCACGATGGAGATAAATTCATTCTTCATCCGATCAAGGGTGCGTTGTTCGGTGATGTCACGGGCGATCTTGGACGCGCCGACAATCGTACCCTGGGCATCTTTGACTGGCGAAAGGGTGAGCGAAATCTCCACCGGGGTGCCATCTTTGCGCCGCCGCACCGTTTCGTATCTTTGAATGGATTCTCCCTGCCGCAGCCAGTGCAAAAATTGAGTTTCGACATTGAGTTGGTCAACCGGAATAATCAAGGTAATGGGCTGCCCGATCGCTTCGGCGGCTGAGTAGCCAAACAGCTTCTCGGCGCTGGCGTTCCAGCTTACGATGATGCCATCCAGCGTTTTACTGATGATGGCATCCTGTGACGAGGCAACAATGGCAGCGAGGCGAGCTTGAGCGGCTTCGGCTTGTTTGCGATCGCTAATGTCTCGCAGAATGGCTGTAAAAATTCGTTCGTTGCCCAGCGTCAGGCGAGAAATTGAGGCTTCGGCAGGAAACTCACTGCCGTCTTTGCGGAGACCGGAAAGCTCACTGCGCTCTCCCATTTGTCGAGCAACGTCAGGTGCTTGCGTAAAACCGCTGACATGACGGGGATGGCTTTGGGCAAAGCGTTCTGGTAAAAGCAGGCTCAGCGATTGACCCATAACTTCTGCCGCTGCGTAGCCAAAAACCTTCTCAGCTCCCTTGTTAAATAAGGTGATTTGTTGCTGTGCGTCAATCGAGATAATGGCATCATTCGCAATATCTACAATTCCAGCAAATCTTGCCTGGGATGCAGTTAAGGCTGCCTCAGTGCGTTTGCGATCGCTAATTTCAATCACAATCACGCCGATCGCCTTTACTGCCTTGGTTTCATCCAAAATAGGAAAGTAAGAGGTTAGCCAATGCCGCATTAGTCCAGGTTTACTCGGCACTTCGGCTGAAACTTCTAAATTGAGAATGGGCTGTCCAGTGGCAAGGATGCGGTGAAACATGGGTTCAACAATGGGTGCCAATTGGGGCAAAATCTCGGCAACGGTACGACCAATATGCTGTTCTACAGGCTGCCCATTAATAGCAGCAAGGGTTGCATTGATTTGCAGAAAGCGCAGATCGTTGTCATGAATGCAGAGACCGATCGCCGCCGAAGACGCAGCGTCGAAAAAGCTATTCAGGAGTAGATTTGATTGTTGGAGTTCAAAGGTGCGTTCGGCAACCCGTTGTTCCAGATCAGCATGGAGTTGTTTGATTTCTACTTCTGCTCGCTTCTGCTCCGTAATATCGCGTGTGATGGCTAGCACCTGTGTTGCTGATTCACCTGGAAAGTGTAACGGCACAGCATGAGACTCTAACCAACAGCGAGTGCCCCGGAGTCCAATCATTTCAAACTCTAAGGTGCGTGGTTTGCCCTCAGAGACCTGATGGATAAACGCTAGAAATGCCTGTTGGTGGGCAGGTGCGATGAGTGGACAGACATTCTGCCCACGGACTTGCTCTAGACGATCGGCTTCGATCATGGCAAGTCCCGCAGGATTCATCTGCTCTAACACACCGTCGGCTGAGATGATTTTGACGCATTCGGGTTCAGCATCAAAAATAGCGCGGAGTTGCTGTTCACTACGAGTAAGCGCCATTTCCGCCTGTTTATGCCGGTCAATATTCATAATCGTGCCGGACATTCGCACCGCTTGACCTGCTTCGTTATAGGCTGCCTGCCCTCTGCCTTCCAGCCAATGAACGCTACCATCCGTCCAGATCACGCGATACTCATGCTGATAAAGAGTGCGGTGCTGAAGCGCTTGCTGGATCGCCTCACTGATTCTGGCGCGATCGTCTGGATGCAGTCGCGCCTCGAAGGTTTCATACCGACCGTCAAAGCTGCCGAGCACGAAGCCAAACAACTGTTCATGCTCTGGCGACCAAACAATTTCCCCAGTGACAAGATTCCAATCCCATAGCCCCATCTGGGCAGCGGCGAGTGCCATTTGCAGGCGATCGTGACCTTCCTGGATTGATTGTTGCTCGATCGTGGCTTTGCTGTGCTGTAAATTGCTGTTGAGCAGGTTGAGAACCAAGGAAACCAGCGCAAAGACCCCTAGCTGCACGATATCGGCGGAATCAGCCGTTGTGAATTGGTCAAGGGGCGGTATGAAAAAATAGTTGATTGCTAGAGTCGAGAGGGCGATCGTTACCATGCCTGGTCGAAAGCCGCCATACAAGGTCGTTACGATCACAGCGAGATAAAAGAATGCGCCAAGGGTGTGCTCCAGAAAGGGCTGTAGCCACCAGGAAAGCAAGAGCGCGACCACTGGAGCAGCGATCGCGACCCCATAAGGAGCCAACCGACGGTCGATCGTAGAATGCATAGATATTCTCCACTCCTACTCAGTTTGAAACCCGCTGCGCTTTAAGCGGTGGATGATGCGCGTGACTAGCTCTGTAGCCGTCATAGCTTTACTCAGGTAATCGTCAGCCCCAGCGGTGAAGGCGCGTTCGATTGCCGCCGCTGCGGTATGGGCAGATAGAAACAAAATCGGCAACCGCTGCCACTCAGGAGCACTTCGTACTGCCTGACATAGCTCCACGCCATCAAAACCTGGCATTTCCAGGTCTAGCAACAGCAGATTGGGCATGGTCGCTGTCAGCACTTGCCAAAACTGCTGAGGGTCACTCAAGCCAGTGACCTCTACTCCAAGGGGTTGCAATCGGTGCGTCAGGTTGGCTGCGATCTCGCCATCATCCACCACCAGCACCCGGTTGTGATGCGACACCTGCGTTTGATGCAACACATCCGTCACGGCTTTCAGAATTTCATAGGTTGGCAGTGGTTTTTGTAAGAAAATACTGCCTCCCAACCGTACCACCTCTAAGCGGCTGGCTAAATCGCCCTGCCCCGTGAATGCCAGTACTGGAATTTTGGGCGATCGCTGCATCAATTCCCGCAGCAGCATCAACCCATTCTCCGCACCCGGAAAATTCAAGTCCAGCAGAATCACATGGGGGGGAGACTGGGCGATCGCTTTGCGGGCAACTATTAAATCAGTTGCGACTTCAACTCGCAGCCCCCAAGCGATCGCTTCTATCCTGACCCGTTCTGCCAGCATCAAGTCATCATCAATGATCAAAATTAACGGAGCGGAGGCGCTTGTCTCTACCGTTGAAGAGGTCGGTTGAGGCTGCTCCAGCATCTGCCGCAACGATGCCGACAGCTTGGCGATGTGCTGCACCTGTACTGCCGTCAACGTCACCGCTGGTTGCAGCAACGCCTCCAACTCTTGCGCCAACTGTGACCCAGCCATGAAGCCAAAGATGCCGAGCGATCCAGCTAATTTATGCGCCTCCTGGTGGGCGTGCTGTCGATCTGCTGGGCTGAGTTGAGCAATCGTCAAGGCTTGTGCAGCCGTCTCTATGACCATGACCTGTGCCAAAATCTTGTCCTGATACTTGTTCCAGACTTTGGATGTTATGGTCACAGCCTTTTGAAGAGCGACTTCCCGTTGCTTCCCCGTGGAGGCTAAGACGGGAGGATCTACCGCCTGAGCGGGCGTTCTGAGTCGATAGCCCAAGCCGTAAACCGTCTCAATTAAGTCTGCGGCACCTGCCGCTTTCAGTTTTTGGCGCAGGCATTTAATGTGAGTGCTGACGGTTTCTTCTCCAGGCGGTTCGGCAAAGTCCCACAAGCGATCGAGGAGGGCACTGCGGCTAAAAATGCGTTTGGGATTGAGCAAGAATAGTTCCAGCAGGCAATATTCTTTGTGGGTGAATCTTAATGACTCGCCATTACAGGTGACTTCGTTACTGACCGTATCAAGCTGCACATTTTCCCAGGTCAAGACCGAGGTGGCGGCAACATCCCGCCGTAATAAAGCCCGCACACGCGCCAGTAGCTCTGGTGGATCGAAGGGCTTGACCACGTAATCATTGGCTCCTGCATCCAACCCCATAACCCGCTCATTACTGCTAGCGTTAGCCGTCAACAGCAAAATTGGACACTGGTAGCCCTCCGCCCGTAACTGCTTGCAGACACTCAACCCGTCCAGTTTTGGCAGTGATACATCCAGCACAATCAAGTCATAGGTAAATTCTCTGGCTAACTCTAGCCCCATTTGCCCATCCGTTGCTAGGCTAACCCTGTAATGCTGGGCAGTCAACAGCTCAGCCAGTATAGACCCTGTAGGTTGGTCGTCTTCAATCAGCAGAAGTTTCATCGGCGATCGCGGGTTTCATAAACTGGAACGGGCTGATGACATAATACTTAGATCTTAAGTATTCTCGCCTAGATGGGCGATCGCATCAGGCTTAGTTTAGCAATGAAAAAGTGATCGTTAGGCTAAAAGCCTTGATGTATAAGTTCTTCAGCGGTTGCTTCGTTTGAGTCTCCGTAGGTTTGGATTGTCCGCTCTTAAGTCATAAATGGGATAGTCCGAATCACAGATGATGATTTTGTCAGCAATTCTCATTTTGAGGAAAAGCTGTTTTGGTAAACTTGGACAAGTTATTTGCCGCCGATTGTTTTAGTCGTTAGGTGTCAATCAAACGACCCGATACTGTTGGCGAACGGCGATTGGTATCGCGCTTCGCTGCTCTCGGTACTTCATGCAACCAGTTGACCAAGCGTTCGAGGTTGATCGCCGCTGCAATGGCGATATTTTGCAGATGCGTCTTCGCCAATCCTCGATACCGACTTTGGCGAAGCCCAAACGCTCACACTCCTTGGGACAACGTTCCTTCAATCCCTGCCCGTCGCTTGTATCGTTGCTGGCCCTCAGCACTCGCGTGAATGGCTCGTGCGCTCTTGAGCGCTTCGTATTGCAGTTGTGGCATCAGCAGTAAACTTCGTGCAGCAGGGAGTTTAGCACGGGTACACTGAGCACGAACTGGACAATCTGTACAGTCTGACCTGGAAAAATTGACTTTGAAAATAGGGCGGTTGTTGCGATCGCTCAACGGAGACCCAGAAATCGACTGGTTTCCCTGCGGACAAACCACCTTTTGCTGCTCCCAATCGACCCCGAACTGAGTGAAGTCAAATGCATTCTCTGTTTTGGTTTGCCAAGTGACGTTGGGGCGAGCGGGTCCGACAAGGGTGATGCCTTGTGCTTGTGCTTCCACCAGTAGATGGGCATCAACATAAGCCGAATCCACAAAATGCTCACTCGGTATCAAGCCTTTATCCATCAATGCTTGGTGAATCTCTTGCGTACAATTGACTTCATGTACGGTTGCAGGAGTCGTCATCACCTGAGTGATCACATGGCAAGCGTCATCATCACACGTTTCACTCAAATGCACCATGTACCCGGTCCAGTTCACTTCATAGCGGCGGCGATAGCGGGCTTCGATGTCATAGGGAGATTCAATGCCCTCGGTTGCCTTGGCTAATTCTTGCTTTGGCTTAAAGCGCACCTGCTGAAATCCAGTCGCATCATCGGTGATGACCTCATAGTGTCTCTGCCAAACTAATTGCAGTGCAATGACGCTAGATAATTGTTGCCAGTTGACTGGAAGATTGGATTCCTGCAGGCGTTCCAAAAGATCATAAGGTAATTGCTCAACTCAGAGGGAATAAGGATTCCAGGGGATTTAAGGCAACCAGGATAGACTCAAAAGCAGAGAAACCTTGTCGCCTTCCAGTATTGACAACAGAACGCACCGCCGCAAACAGATCTCTGCCCCAATCAGAGCGAAACCCATTGGTGACTTTGCGAAAGATCACACTCCAACGGAGTGCCTGTTCGCTGGCATTATTTGTGGGCGGGATAAGCTGATGTGCATTCAAGTTGCATAAAATCGGGCTTGAAACCCACACAGCGAGGGGATCAGCTTGGAAAAATAAATGACGATTAGCTTAGTAGTGTCATCTAAGAACAGAAATAAATTTCCCTGTAACTCTCGATAACGATTTTAGAGGCGAATCCCATCTGCTTGGGTGGGTGAGAGTGCCAGCAATGCTTTGAGGTCTCGATATAATCGACATCGATATTGATACCGAGTGGATTGCGCCAAGTCTAACCACCGTCTTTGCAGAACAAACGCCGGCAAAAGGAGCGTCTTCATCCTGGCTGAGAAAATGGCATCTCCGGCATCCATGCCATACTGACAATCCCTGAGTTGGTGCGCTAGACACACTTGCCATGATTCGGCTGGATGAGTCTTTTGGGCACTAAACAAATCTGACACCCACACTTGAGGACGATGGTCTGCCATCACTTCTGTAATCACATCACCGCCCCGCGAGGGTCGAATGATATGGAAACACACCTGCTCATTCTGAAACACCCATACCCATTAGTTCTTGCCATTCACCCGCGCACTGGTCTCATCGATCCCCACTAGTCTGGCACTTCTGAGGGCAGCGAGCATCCCATTCACCTCGGTTTGCAGTTGACCTTTGACTCGCAATAGTAAGTTGGCGATGGCTCCTTCCGACATCTCTAACCCAAACACTTCACAGAGCATTTGCTGCATGCGACCATAGCTAATCCCGTGGCTGTAGCGCATCGTCGTCACTAACGCAGCGATGCGATTCCCAAACGGGCTACCTGGCTCCATGCCGACCGGGACTGCTGCAATTTGCGCCGCTCCACATTGGGGACAATGACAGCCATAGCGTTCCACTCTCGTCACGATTGGCGCAATCGGTGGAATCTCAATCTTGTCATACCGTTCCATCATCTGTTGTTCAGACCTGGCTATCTCTGCCCCACAGTCTGAACAGCTTTTTACAGTGGACTCAAGGACTTGGTCTGGATTCTCACTTACAGCACGACCGTCACCTTCCCGTCCCAGGCTTCCTACTCGCGTCTGCTTACCTTCTTTCGCTGCGCTCTTGACTTCGGCTTTGAAGCCTTTTGCAGGCGGCAAACTGGAATTCTTCGAGGTTTTCTTCGGTCGCTTTTTCTGTAACTTTTGCAGTTCTTCCCACAGCGCTAGAATCAATGCATCTTTTGCCTCATCCACCAGTTGCTTTAAGTCGGGAAGCTCTGTCATACCGTCACTTTATCCGCTTTTGAGATTTTGTTAATTTACCCCAGTTGAGCAATTACCCCAAATATATAAATGAGTCGCTAGAGTCAAAGTATGAAAGACCCTGTCACACGGCTGGACTATTGCCAATATCTGCTCGTCAGCCAAATCAACTATACCCTGACTCAGATCTTGCAGCATTCTCGATAAGGCGATTTGGGCAAAGGTTTGAGGATAATATCAAACCNTCCAAACGCACCCACAAGCGAAAGTATCCATACACCGTTTGCCAAGCTGGACAATGAACGGGTTCCAAAACCATGATGTAAATTTAGCAATAACACCTGTTTGATTGTCTTTTATTTCCACAAGTCTAGAACATGACCAACTCAGATCTTGCAGCATTCTCGATAAGGCGATTTGGGCAAAGGTTTGAGGATAATATCAAACCCATGTTGAGCCGCGTTTTTGGAATTGCTGTGGATGAACTTGAGTAACTGGAACCACAGGACTGAGGGGAACAAGATCTCTAACGCTAAATCACTGGCGGCTTTCCAGTCCAGCAGCGGCAGCAACGACCATCGGTCAATCCAATGAGCTAAGAGATAGGCATACGCCTACGGCAGGCTGCGCCAACAAAGATAAGATAAGCCAGCGATAAACCCCAAGCTTGGTGGATTGACCAAAGCGATGCAGTCCAAAGCGATGTTTGATAGTTTTGAAAAAGCTCTCAATCGCCCAGCGTTTGCGCCCGAGTTGTATAGCATTACGCATATATGTTAGGACACTGATTAAAGGCAGCATCGACACACTCCCGAAAGCTATCAAACCCATCCCACCCTTGCCTCATCCAATTCTTGAGGACAAACCACCACCGCTCAATCTTGTTGAAGTCTGGTGAATAGGGAGGCAAATACCAAAGCTCACAGTTTGCTTGCGCTACCCTCTCCTCAATGCTCTGAGAGTGATGAAAACTGGCATTATCGATGACGATGGCATCACCCAGGTGCAATTGCGGCAACAAACACTCCTCTAACCACACTTCAAACAAATCACGGTTGCACGAGCCTGTAAAGGTCATCGGTGCAAACACCTTCCCTTGCCTCAATGCCGCAATCCAACTGACTCTTTCGGTGCGTTTGCCCGATTTGAAGGCATGGAAGCGTTCCCCAATCTCGCAGTAGCCATAGGGATACTCGTCTCGGTTATCAATGCCTGCTTCATCTACATACACTATCTGAGCCGCTGTTTTGGTCTGCAATTGCACTTGAAACTCTTGGCGTTTGAGTGGATCGCGCTCTCGATAGCCGTAAGTCTTTTTTTTTCGACTGACTCCCAGCTTTTACAACGCATCACTAGATCTCTTGCAAAAGTGGCAAATTAGGAGGTTCAAACTATTAGAAACTCGTGCCAAAAATCGACTTATGCAAGAAGTCTACTGATGTTTTGCTGCGTCACACCCTCTCCCCACAGGGTTGCCATTTGCCCTTGAGTTTTACCGCCATGCTCTTGCACAAACTCCTTGAACTTTCGCCAGTCCGTGATTTTATGTCTACACCCCTGCTGATAGTTCCGAATCGCTCCGCACTCCCCGGTTTGGGCTTCTCGTTTGAGCCACTGGTCTAAGGTGTTGCGGCTGATGTTCATCATCCGGCTGACTTTGGTTTTGCGCTCTCCTCGTTTGACGGCGGTGTTCACGAAGTGTCTCGAAGAGAATCGCTTTTTGTCGAAGGTCGTCACTATAGGGGGCTGGCATAGGGTTTCTATTGAGCTTCTTTGATGAGCTAATTATACGTCCTGATACAAATTCGTAGTGCTATACTGATGGGACTTTCCTTAACAAAGGCATCAAAAATGCTGCTTAACATCGTTTTGCACCCTCAACTCTGACCGTCACGATTCCTAAACTTTAGCTTCAAGTTTTAGGACGTGGATCTTAGAAGAAAGCAAAACTTTTCTCTGAAGCAAATTTAACACCTAGATAGGTATCCCCCTAACTCCTAACTCCTAACTCCTGACCCGTGACCCCTATTTCTCTATCAAGTGTCGTCTTTTGAACTAGAGACAATCTCTTCCCTCTGTTAGGCTAGAGGCGCTTGATAGGGTGAGGATGATGCACAAATTTCTAACAGGAGCGCTAACGATCGAACATCTGCGGGTGCCGATGGCCAATTTGCCAACCCATCTCAAGGGATTGCGGTTGGTGCAACTTTCAGACTTTCACTTTGATGGAATTCGATTATCACCGAAGTTGTTAGATGAAGCGATCGCTGCTAGTAATGCCGCCCAGCCCGATTTGGTGCTGCTAACCGGAGATTTCGTCACCGATAATCCGGCACCGATTCATGATTTGGCACAGCGGCTTACTGCTTTAAAGAGCCAATCGGGAGTCTATGCAGTGTTAGGAAACCACGATATTCGCTATCGACATTCTCGCCAAGAGGTTGCCAGCGCGCTTGAGAGCCAAAAGATCCGGGTGTTGTGGAATCAAATTGCCTATCCAGTGGGACAAGAGTTGGCGATCGTCGGACTAGCAGACTTTTGGTCATCAGAATTTCGCCCTGCGCCCGTGCTGGAACAACTTGATCCAGCGACTCCTCGAATCGTGTTGTCTCATAATCCCGATACTGCCGAAATGCTGCAAAAATGGCGGATCGATCTTCAGCTTTCAGGACATACCCACGGGGGGCAAGTGTTTGTTCCGGGCATCGGCAACATGGCACATCACCTTTCAGAGGTTTACCGAAACTTACCGCAGCCAGTCAAGCGATATGCACCGTTGCTCAAACAATGTGCCCATACGATGAAACATTGGGAATGGGCGCAAGGATTGCATATCGTGGGACAAAATCGACTGTATGTAAACCGGGGGCTGGGCACCTATTTGCCGGGGCGATTTTGCTGTCCTCCAGAAGTGACGGTGATTACCCTCAGTTAACCTACGATCCAATCAAGGTTTACTACGCGATTTCGATTTTGGGTGAGCGGTGCCTGCGATCGGGAGGACTAATCGACTGGTATTGCGACCATCTTCTAGCTTATAAAAATTAAATTCGCCGCCTATTTGTTTCATCAAGGCTTGGCAAATCAGCAGGTGTAAACCGGGCGGATGATCCAAAATGGAAGGGGCTAGCCAGTCTGTGCGACCTGATTGCAACTCTGTAAATAGGTGTGATTCGACCTGTCCGCTGTCGGTGATGGATAGCTCAAACCAGCGGATGTCAATTTGGCGACACCAGAGATCAATGCGTCCATTGATGCTCGATCGCTGACAAGCATCTAACAGCACCTCATAAATGATCAGTTCAATTTTGAGCACATCTCCACCAATATTGATATTCGTTTCGTCATGCACCTGTGACCAAAGTTGGCGCTCTTTGATCAAGCCATCCACTCGCTCTAAGGCTCGTTTGAGCAGCGTAATTAGGGTAATGCTGGCGGCTTGGGTTTGAAATTGCCACTGCTCGGCTGCGATGACTTCAGTTAAGGGCGCGATCGCATCCTTTAACTGTCGCAAAATCTGCTGTTGACGTGTGGCAAATAGAGGCTCTTTAGGCGCACCCAGTTCATCTAACCGTCTTAACCCAACCTGCACCGAGCGCTGCACATCCTCCAGGCGGCGATGTTTATACCAATTGAGCCGCTCTAACTCTAGTCGCTGGGTGGTCAATTGTTGAGTCAAGGTAAGGTAGCGTCTTGTCCAGGCAAGTTGATTGGCAAAGATGCTGAAGGTGGCGATGTGACGCTCTGCCCAGCGGCGTTCAGCTTCATCGACAATGATCAAAATCCCGGTGGGTTGATGTTCTGGCGCGGTTCGTAGGGCGATCGCCAGAATCTGACCAATGCCAGTGCCATAAAGCCATCGCCGACTGTTGACCGGTAGATCTGCCACACTCAGGGGTACTAAACCGTCTTGTTCTAGCGCCCACTGCACCAAAAAGTCGGTGTGGATGGGGATGGCAGCCTCCACATTGGCAGCAAAGCGATCGCTGGGCGGCGGTGAACTGGTCAGTTTGGCAGCAGTTTGACCGGGAATCCATGCAACTAACAGCGCTAGGGGCACCTGCATCACTTTTGCCACTTGTTGCAGAGCCGATTGCTCTAACAGTTTAGGATCATGGATTTGCTGCATGGCTGTCAATCCCCATTGCATCGACTGGCTCAAGGTTTGCAGTTGTTCAGTTTGGCGTTGCAGTTGCCACTGATGCAGGATAAATCCAATTTGTTGACTGACCACTTGCACGAGTTCGCGCTCGACTCGGTTCCAACCACGGGGCGCTTCGTGTCCAACCACAATCAACCCTTCTAAAGGGTGCCCAATCGAGGTGCTACACAAAACGAGCGATCGCACGCCTGCGTCGAGTAAGTGATTGCGCCATGCCAGCAGTTTGACATCGGTATCCAAATTTTCGATGCTGATTGCCTCTGTGCTTTTTTGCACCATCTTTAAGTCAGTGTCGCTGAGGGCTTCTAGCAGTGGTGCGAGGGGACGGCGATTACTGGGATGGTTTTGGTATACAACTTCAAATTCTTTCAGGTCTTTTTCATAGAGCAGCACTAAAAACCGTTCTACTTTGAGCCGTTTGCACAACGCATCAGCAGCCTGTTTTAGGGTATTTTTCCAGTCTTCTTCGCTGTAAATGGAACGGGCAATTTCAGCAGTCAGTTCACGATCTAGCCGAATTTGGGCGATCGCGTTTTCCATCTCATCTAGCGGAGCCGTGAGGGCAATCATTTGGGCGGCTCCGCGAGTGAAGTTTTTTTCGTTCTCCGTCCAAATGCGGGGAGCGTTGCCTTCTACGGCTAAAAAGCCCAAAAGTTCATTCTGATACAAAATGGGTGCAGCAAGCAGCGATCGCGCCTTGATTTGCTGCATCAAACGGCTGGTGGCATCGGCTTTAAGGGAACTATGCGCCTCGCCGATGGCAACGACCTGATCGCCCATCAGCGCTTGATAGAAGCCGTTAATCTCTTGCACAGTAATTCCCGACGTAAGCTGGTTGGCTTCTTTAAAGCCAACCGTCCGCTGACGATTGCCTAATCTGCGCCAAAAATAGCGCCGTTCACGTTCATACCAATAAATATTGGTGCGGGTTGGCTGAATGAAGGCGTGAGTTTCTTCCACGACTGCTTCCAATCGCGGTCCTAACCCAGAGAGCGATCGCATTTGAGTTAACAACTGCAACAGTGGCACATCAGGATGTTTAGTTTGTTGGCGCTGCCACTCGGTTTCAATCTTGAATAGGGCGGCTGCCAGTTCACCCAACAGCATGGACAACCGCGCCTTTTCATCCGCTCGTGGAGAAATGCCCCAGGCAGTCGTACCCAATAGCGCCACGCCGTAGCACACATCGCGGTAGCGAATCGGAAAAATCACAGTGCCCTGAATTCCAGACTTTTGGGCGGCTTTTCGCCACTCTCCGCTGCGGATCTCTTCGCGCAAATCGGGCACCGCCAGCGCTCGCTGCTGAATCACCACTTGCTCTAAAATATCCCCCGGTTGCAGGCTAAACCGCTGCTTTAAGAAGGACTGATCACCGGAAGGGATGATGCCGCCCTTGCCAAACAGCCGATGCTCCAGGCGATCGTATAACCCAACCCAGACGAGGCTGTAGTCAAACTCAGTTTTAAGATAAGTCAGAACAGTATCAATTAAGACATCAGAATTTTCTTCTTCCCGCAATGTTTGCAGAATTCTCCCTAAAGCAACCAATTGTTTATCGTAAGACTGTGGCTCTTTAGGCTGAACCATTTCGATTAGAGGTTCCTATGAGATAACGGGCGCAATCTAGTAAAACACACCCAGCGCGGAGTTTTTCAACAACTCCCTAGGTTTTGCAATGCATTTAAGCTAAATCATCACTCAATCATTTGTAGAATGTCAGCTTTCAGTGAAATGCTACTAATAAAGACTGTACCCTTATCCCAAAGCATTGATGACATTCTTGCTACCATCCTAAATTTAGGTGCTATGTCTCTTTGGAAGTTACGACAATTAGGGGAATTCATTGTTAAACTCTTCCGTCAATTATTGCTGAGATGTCCATGGATTTATATCAAACGCTGCTGCGTCCTTTACTGTTCTCAGGTCTGAAAACTGATCCGGAGTGGCTACATCAGCAAAGTTTAAAGGTGTTGGGTTGGCTGGATGATGGTTCGGCAAATCAAGTGTCCTGGGTTTTGGCTCAAATGGAGCGATCGCTCAGCCTATCCGATCCCCGACTGCATCAACCGCTTTGGGGCTTAAATTTTGCAAATCCCATGGGGCTAGCCGCCGGATTTGATAAAGATGGCATCGCCGCTGGCTTGTGGTCGCGCTTTGGCTTTGGCTTTGCCGAATTGGGCACCGTCACCTTTCATGCCCAACCGGGGAACCCATCGCCGCGCCTGTTTCGCTTGCCATTGGATCAGGCAGTACTGAACCGTATGGGGTTTAATAACCAGGGTGCGGCGGCGTTGGCGGAAAAACTTAGGGAAAAGGGAAAAGGGAAAAGGGAGAAGGACGCAGAAAATCTAACTCCGCACTCCACACTCCGCACTCCGCACTTTTCCCTTTCTCCGATCGGCGTTAATCTGGGCAAGTCTAAAATCACGCCCCTGGAAGAAGCGGCGGCGGATTATGTGAACAGCTTTCGACTGCTGAAGGATTGGGGCGATTACTTTGTGGTGAATGTGAGTTCGCCAAATACGCCGGGATTGCGATCGCTGCAAGACAAAGCCCAACTGGAGCCGATCTTTCAGGCATTACAACAGGAAAACACAGCGCACAAACCGCTATTGGTGAAGATTGCCCCGGATTTGGCATGGGAAGCGATCGCAGATGTGATTGCCCTCGCCCAGCACCATCAACTCGCAGGCATCATCGCCACCAACACCACGATCCGGCGCGAGGGATTGCAGACTCAGAAGCTCTCGACTGGAAACCCCGTGGCAGAGGAAGCTGGCGGGATTAGTGGCGTTCCGGTGAGGCAGCGATCAACGGAAGTGATTCGCTTCATTTATAAGGAAACCCAGGGAAAACTGCCGATTATCGGCGTGGGCGGCATTTTCACGGCTGAAGATGCCTGGGAAAAAATCACCGCAGGAGCCAGCTTGGTGCAGGTTTACACCGGCTGGATTTATGAAGGACCCTGGATGGTGCGGCGAGTGCTGGAAGGGCTGCTGCAAAAGCTAGATGAAGCTGGATTGCAACAGATTGGGGATGCGATCGGTATCAGCAGCGATCGCTGATCCACCACAGCCGATTCATCTTGCCTCACTGTGCTTTTCAGGTTAGAGTCTTGGATTGCCATCATTAGGGGTGCTTGAGAGCGATCGCGATGACTGGCTTCAGCTTAATAAATTTTACAAATAAAAAATAAAATAGCTCTCGCCGCTCATCATAAGGGGAATACTAAGGGATGGGTTTAGTAGTTTGACTTGCAGGTCGAGGGCAGAATCATGATGAACTTAAGTCAACCGCTCCTGGAAGTGAACGTGTTTATTCCCCACGAACACTACTACCTCTGGAATCCAGAACTTTTGGGGCTGCACATTGTCTCAGATGCGGTCATTGTCCTCGCCTACTATTCCATGCCATTGACGCTGTTTTATATTGTCCGCAAGCGGCGCGATCTGCCGTTCCCCTGGGTTTTTCTGCTGTTCAGCGCCTTTATTGTTGCCTGCGGTACGGCTCACCTGATGGAAATTTGGACGCTGTGGCACCCTACCTATTGGCTGACTGGAGCAATCAAACTGATAACAGCGGTTATTTCCCTGACGACGGCGATCGCGCTGGTGCAAATCATTCCAAAGGCGTTGGCATTACCCAGTCCAGCCCAACTCGATGCAGCCAACCAGGCACTACAAGCCGAAAGCACGGAGCGGCAGCACATGAATCTGGCGCTACAGGCATCAGAGGCTCGGTTAGCCGGAATTTTGGAGATTGCTGAGGATGCCATTATCTCGATCGCAGCCAATCAGCAGATTACCTTGTTTAACCAAGGAGCCGAGCGGATTTTTGGCTACACGGCAGCGGAAGCGATCGGTCAGCCCCTCGATTTGTTATTACCAAACCAGCTTGCCAGCATCCATCGCCAACATGTGGTGGACTTTAGCCAGACTGCTGGAGTGTCTAGAAAGATGGGCGATCGCCGCGAAATCTTTGGTCGCCGTAAAGATGGCACCGAGTTTCCGGCGGAAGCTTCGATTTCTAAACTGCAATTGGGCGATGAAGTCATCTTTACGGCATTTCTGCGCGACATTACCGAACGCAAACAGGCAGAGTTAGCGATGTCTCGACTGGCAGCGATCGTCGAATCATCCGGTGATGCCATTATCGGCAAGTCTTTGGAAGGCATGATTACAAGCTGGAATAGAGGGGCAGAAAGGCTGTTTGGCTATACGGCGGCGGAAGTGATCGATCGCCCGGTCGCCCAACTGTTTCCCCCAAACCATGCCGATGAATTGGCGCAAGTACTGGAACAGATCAAACAAGGCGAATTTGTCCAGAGTTATGAAACGGTGCGGGTGCGAAAAGATGGACAGCACGTCGATATTGCTGCTACCATTTCACCGATCAAAGATGCCACCGGGCGGGTGATTGGGGCGGCAAAGATTGCCCGCGATATTACCGAACGGAAGCAAGCCGAAAATCAACTGCGCGACCTCTCCAATCGCCTGATGTTGGCACTCAAATCCGGCGCAATTGGCATCTGGGAGTGGAATGTGACTACGAATAGCCTCACTTGGGATAACCGCATGTACGAGTTTTATGGCACCACACCCGATCAATTCACCCATGCCTATGACGCTTGGACTAGTCGCTTACATCCAGACGATCGCCCCTTTGTCGAAGCCGCTATTCACCAAGCTTTAGACGGAGAGAAAGACTATGAGCCTGAGTTTCGGGTCATCCATCCGGATGGCACTGTCCACTACCTCAAAGCCTATGCACGGGTGGAGCGCAATCCAGCAGGGATACCGCATCGTATGATTGGCATCAATTATGACATCACCGAACTGAAGCAAACCGCAGCGCAAATTGAAGCCTCTCTCAAGGAAAAAGAAGTGTTGCTGAAAGAAATTCATCATCGGGTGAAAAATAACCTGGGGGTGGTGGATGGGTTGCTGCAAATGCAGGCGCGGCGATCGCACAACCCAGAGGTAATCGAAACGCTCAAAGAAAGCCATAATCGGATTGCCTCGATCGCCTTAGTCCACGAAAAACTCTATAGCTCGGACGATCTGGCAAAGATCAATATTGCTCACTATATTGCCGATCTGACTGCTCACCTATTCGACTCCTACAACATTCATGCCAATCAGATTAAGCTGGTGAGTCACATCAGTGACATTTCACTGGCGATCGACACCGCGATTCCCTGCGGCTTAATCATCAATGAGCTAGTATCCAACGCGCTAAAATATGCCTTTTCAAATCGGCAAGCGGGTGAAATTCAAGTGATGCTTGACGAACAGCCAGACCAATCTCTCTGTCTGATTGTGCGAGATAATGGAGTGGGTTTACCTGAAGATTTTGATCCCAAGCAAGCAACCACCCTGGGGCTGTCGTTGATTCAAGGGTTGGTGAAGCAGCTTCGGGGCACCTGGGCGATTCACGGACAATCAGGCACAACCGTTACCATTACGTTTCCGAGAGGACAATCATGAACCTATTAGACACCGACCCAGTGGGCTGCCCTCCCTCGGAAACCATTCAAATCCTGATTGTGGAGGATGAGTATGTCATTGCTGCTAATTTGCAGGAAAATCTGGAGACGCTGGGCTATGACGTTGTAGGCATTGCCAGTTCTGCAACCGAGGCGATTGAAACAGCAGGTGCAGTACGCCCAGACTTGGTGCTGATGGATATCCGGCTTCAGGGTGAGATGGATGGGGTGCAGGCGGCGGAACAAATCTGGACTCAACTCCAAATTCCGGTCGTTTATGTCACCGGGAATTCTGATAAAAGCACCTTAGATCGGGCAAAAGTAACGTGCCCGTTCGGCTATATCCTCAAGCCGGTGAAGAGTAAGGAACTGTATGTGGCGATCGAAACGGCTCTCAGTCGCTATGAACGAGAGCAACTGATGACGACCGTCCTCAGAAGTATCGGGGACGGCATGATTGTGACGAACACTCAAGGGTACATTCTGTTTCTGAACCGCGCTGCCGAGTTGCTCACGGGCTGGCAGCAAGCAGAGGCGCGCGATCGAGCGTTAACCGAAGTATTCAATGTGGTGTATGAAGACACCCGCCAGCCGATCGGCAATGTGGCGGTCGCTGCTATCCAGCAAAACGTGATCGTGCTTCTCGACGATCCCATGCTGCTGACCACGAAAGCAGGGATGATTCTACCCGTTACGGATAGTGTTGCCCCGATTCAAAACCAGAAGGGCGTGATCACTGGAGCGGTCTTGATTTTTCGAGATGATACCCAACGTCGCCTTCAGGAAGCCCACAACCGATCGCTTGAACGCACTCAAGTCTTGGAGCGTCAGAAGGAAGAATTAGAACGGTTAAACTATCTCAAGGATGATTTTCTGAGTACGGTGTCCCATGAGTTGCGATCGCCCTTAACCAACATCAAAATGGCAATTAAGATGTTGGAAATGACCCTTAATCAACAGGAAGGGCTTGATGCCGCAAACAAGTTAGCTCGCATGACTCGCTACATCAACGTTTTGCGTGATCAGTGCGATCGGGAATTGAGCCTGGTCAACGATTTACTGGAGTTACAGCAGCTTGAGGCAGGAGAACATCCCATAGAGCGGGGTTCCATTGATCTAAATGAATGGATTGTCCAAGCAGTTGAGGTTTTTCAGGAACGCGCCCGCAGTCGGGAACAAGACTTGCAAGTGCGGGTTCCGCCTGATCTTCCCGTGTTAGTTTCAGACCTGGCAATTTTGACGCGCATCTTCACGGAACTGTTGACGAATGCCTGTAAATATACGCCTCCCGGTGAAGCAATCACGGTGACGGTTCGCGTTCAACCGGAAAACCAAGTTCAACTCATCGTTTGCAATTCTGGAGTCGAAATCTCTGCGGATGAACTGACCCACATTTTTGATAAGTTCTACCGGATTCCCACGAGCGATCGCTGGCAGCAGGGCGGCACTGGCTTAGGCTTGGCACTGATCAAAAAAATGGTTACTTATCTGGGTGGTTCTATCTGGGCTGAAAGCAGTGCTGGACAAACCTGTTTCATCGTTGATCTGCCAATCTTGCAAACCCCATAAATCAATTCAAGCAGGCAACTGGTTAACGGATCAGGCAATAGGTGAAAATATAGCGGGTCTTGACCTATTGCACAAAGGACTCAATGTCCATTTAGGCGAAGTGGTTGATGATATGGAAATTACGTGCCTGACCAGTCCTCTGTTCGCAACTCTGAGACTTGTCCGAAATCTGATACATTCCGGGTCAGTAAGATTGCATGATTGATCAATGCGATCGCGGCAATTTTCAGATCCATATTTCCTAGGCGAGGATAAGCTTTCCGTAAACGTTGATGCTCTAGGGCGGCTGCATGGCTAAAAGGAAGAATGGCTATCCCGTGATAATCAATAGCAAGTTGCTGTAGCCCTTGATAAGCAAAAACCTGTTCATCAAGTGTTTTTGCTTTGGCTAAAATACTGAGACGACCTTTGGCTTGTTCTTCGTAGGTAATCACCGTTACAGCAATTTCAAGGTCATCAATAGTCTCTATCCTTGCCAGAATTCGCTTTCCCTCTTGTCCATTGCGCTGAATCAAGCTGAGATGGTCAGTATCAAAAATGTACATCAGGCTGGCACTCTATTCAGCCGACTTGCGCCATTCTTGCCCCAGCCGAACGGCTTCATCAAAGTTAGGATCATTTTCAAAACTACCGGCGACTTTCAACCACCAGCGTTCTTTCTGCTGGAGAGTTTGAGCCAACATCTGCTTCATTTGAGCTAGTTCTGCTTCCAAGGTTGCGACTCGCGCTTCGAGTTGGTGGGAACGTTCTTCAAGTTGTTGGGAGGTCATAGGAACCTACGATCGATAGTGAATTCGTAGAAGTATTGTAGCGCGATCGCTAGGAGTGTCGATCGCCCTGTGCTTCGTGGTTCTCAACCCATTGCATGAACCCACGAACTCAACTTCTGCAATGGGTTTGCTTAATTTATTGTGGAGCGTGGGCGATCGCTTCAGCCTCGGTTCATAATAGTGATTAAGGCTAAATCTGGAGTTGCTGTTATGGTGCTAAATGTTGCTCTCTCGGAGCAAATGCAAGCGTTTAAGCTAATGTGCATTTAAGTTGCAATATGCATATTTCCCTTGTTCTTTATCTTGCGATTCCATTTGATGATTAACTCGCCTTGATTTAGCAG
>QBMH01000095.1 GCA_003249025.1 Leptolyngbya sp.
GTTGAAGAGGGTATTTAATCCGCTTGTGACAGTACGAAGGGCGGAATGTGGGTTGCAAGATCTATTACAAGATTTGACGAAGGTGAATCCTACCGTTCGTCGCATTAGTCGAGACGAAGGTGGACTTGATCTAGAACAGCTAGAACGTAGGATTCGTCAAGTATTAGAGGATTAAGCTGATATTAGGGGCGTTTCTAAAAGCGCCCCAATTGATTCTTAAAAACTACTCAATTTAGATAGACAAACATCACTTTCTGCATCTTTAATACAACTCAAATAGACGTATTAGGAACTTGACTAATCCCAATTAAAAAAAACAGAAAAATTAAGCTCAGACATCAAAAAAGCTAACCACTTCAAACATCAACATAGGTATGAAGACTGATTGAAGCAGTTAGCCAATAGCAGAGGGGGTCCGAGAAATGAGAATTGATTGACCTTAAGGAAATAGGTGAAAAATGTTGCGAACAACACTGTAACCAGCAATGTCCCAAGCTAAGTAAGCAACAAACCCAATCATGGCAAGCCGTCCATTCCAAACTTCAGCTTGGGGCGTGAAACCAAATAAGAATGCATTGCGGTCTTTGCCGTTATACGCATTAGCAACGGGAGGTAGAGAGTTGGGAGTACGAGTTTCCATGATTGAATCTCCTGGATAGTAAAGTTTTACAACACGACTTTAGGTTAGTGAGTTCTACTCAGGATGGAAATCTGTCTCTAGTGATAGATCGCTCGTGATAGCTCGCCACTGCAATATTGCTAAAGCCCTCCAATGTTGCTAAAGCTCAAAAAGTTGGAGTATTGCTTTGACAATTTGAATTTTCAGCGAAATCAAATCTGATCTAATTTCACTGTGAACCCATGCCCCCACATAGTTAGTCGTTTTGAGTATGATGGAGTAAGTTGATCCGATCTATCCTACGTTAAGAGTAGCCCCAGCGAGACCCGCAAAAATACTTGCCTCAAGCAAATTTCTCTACTGACGGATAAAAGCAACCTTTACCGCAAGCTAAATTCTAAAAAACGACGGGAGCCGAAATTGTAAAGATGGAAAGGACAGAGGATAGCGAGGTTGAAACAGAAACCTTTTGTCAAGATAGGCAGAAGAATTGCGCTATCCACCTTAATCTTTTTGATTGCGCTGTCATAACAATTTACAATTAGAAATGTTGTTAGAACACGGCACAAGGATTTTTTGATCTTCTGCACGACAAATCTCGCCTGAATCGGCGAAAGCAGCACGACTCCCCTTGGGTAACGCTTGAAGGTGGTCATCAACAGTTTGTCGCATTCAATCTAGAGAACAATTATGAAAGACCTCACTCGCTATCGCAATATTGGCATCTTCGCTCACGTCGATGCAGGCAAAACAACTACAACTGAAAGAATCTTGAAATTAACCGGCAAGATTCATAAAATTGGTGAGGTTCACGAAGGTGCGGCGACCACAGACTTCATGGAACAAGAACAGGAGCGTGGCATCACGATTCAATCGGCGGCGACAACCTGTTTTTGGAATGACCACCAGCTAAATATCATTGATACGCCAGGGCACGTAGACTTCACGATCGAAGTGTATCGATCGCTCAAGGTGCTAGACGGCGGTATTGGCGTATTTTGTGCATCGGGTGGGGTCGAACCGCAATCCGAAACAAACTGGCGTTATGCCAATGATTCTGAAGTGGCACGGATCATTTATATCAATAAGCTCGATCGCACGGGTGCCGATTATTACCGGGTTGTCAAGCAAGTTGAAAAAGTGCTTGCCGCAAAACCACTGGTCATGGTTCTGCCCATTGGCGTTGAAGAGAATTTCTCTGGCGTGGTTGATTTGCTGACCCGCAAAGCGTGGGTGTGGGATGACTCTGGCGATCCCAAGAACTATGAGATCAAAGACGTTCCCGCTGACATGAAAGATGACGTGGAAAAATGGCGGGAGAAACTGATTGAGCTAGCCGTTGAGCAAGACGACACCCTAATGGAGAAATATCTTGAAGGGGAAGAGCTAACCATTGAAGAAATCAATTACTGCATTCGCAAGGGCACTCGCGATCTGGCTTTCTTCCCTACTTATTGTGGCTCCTCGTTTAAGAACAAGGGCGTGCAGTTGGTGTTAAATGCCGTGGTTGATTACCTGCCCAATCCAATGGAGGTCAAACCTCAGCCGGAGGTCGATTTGGAAGGCGAAGCGACCGGAGATTTTGCGATCGTTGACCCAGAAAAACCGCTGCGGGCGCTTGCCTTCAAGATCATGGACGATCGCTTTGGTGCATTGACCTTCACCCGTCTGTATTCAGGCACGTTGACAAAAGGCGATACGATTCTCAACACTGCCACAGGCAAAACTGAGCGAGTTAGCCGATTGGTGGAAATGCACGCTGACTCCCGCGAAGAAATCAATTCGGCGCAGGCAGGTGACATTATTGCGATCGTCGGTATGAAGAATGTGCAAACGGGACACACGCTCTGCGATCCCAAAAATCCTGCCACTTTGGAGCCGATGGTCTTCCCTGATCCCGTGATCTCCATTTCCGTGAAGCCAAAAATCAAAGGGGGCGACGAGAAAATGGCAATGGCGCTGATCAAAATGGTTCAAGAAGATCCCTCTTTCCATATGGTGACGGATGAAGAGAGCGGCGAGACGATCCTCAAAGGGATGGGCGAACTGCATCTAGATATCAAAGTGGATATTCTCAAGCGGACGCACGGCATTGAAGTGGAAGTGGGCAAGCCACAAGTTGCCTATCGCGAGTCCATTACTAAGCGCCTCGAAGATAGCTACATCCACAAGAAACAGTCCGGTGGTTCGGGTCAATATGCCAAAATTGACTATGTGATTGAACCGGGCGAACCTACCACTGGCTTCCAGTTTGAATCGAAAGTGGTGGGTGGTAGTGTCCCTAGAGAGTATTGGACTGCGGTTGAAAAAGGTTTTGAAAGCAGCATTGGTAAGGGCGTATTGGCTGGGTTCCCCTGCGTAGATTTGAAGTTTACCTTGCTTTCAGGCGGGTTCCATCCGGTTGACTCATCTGCGCTCGCCTTTGAAATTGCGGCAAAAGCTGCCTATCGCCAAACGATCCCCAAAGCGGGACCTCAACTGCTTGAGCCGATCATGAACGTAGACGTATTCACGCCGGATGACTATATGGGCGATGTCATTGGTGACCTCAACCGTCGTCGCGGCATGATGAAATCTCAAGAAACCGGTGGCATGGGTGCCCGGATTAAAGCTGATGTGCCCTTGAGCGAAATGTTTGGCTACATTGGTGATCTCCGCACGATGACCTCTGGACGTGGACAGTTTTCCATGTCGTTCTCCCATTACGCGCCTTGCCCTAGCAACGTGGCGGAAGAAGTGATCAAGGAAGCGAAAGAACGTCAGGCTGCTGCTTAGCAGTCTAGTTTTAATTAACATCAGCGATCGCAATCAGTGTTTAATTGACTGCGATCGCTGTTTTTTATGGTCACAATCCTGCACCAAATTCATGTGTTTTGAACGACTATCTCGTCCTATAATTTTGGTTGATCGCAAAATTTAAGTGCAGCGTGAATTCTATTCTTTTTTACTCGCTTCTATGGAGTTGAATTCTCCGCTCACAGACATCATTTTGAGTCAGTCCTGTTCTACCCTATGTCGGCTTCAGTTAGATTGGACTCCGGAACCCGGAACCCATCTAGAAATCGCAGGACAAACCTATCTAGTTCTAGAGCGCAGGCATCGCTACATGCTGAAATCAGGGCGCTATCAACTGCATCAAATTGCGCTCTATGTTCAAACCGCTTCTATTCCAACCGAACGCAGCTTAATAGAAGGACGCTGGGTAATCGGGGATAGCACCTGTTTGTACAATGCTCGTTCTGAAATCCTTCGGTGTGCAATTAATCCCAATGGTCCTTGCGATCGCTGTACTCACTATCAACCCCTCAAAAAGCCACCCTTTAACTAGGTATTCTAACAATGGATCAGATTCTGGCTAATCGTCTGCAAGCCATGCCCAAAGTAGAGATTCATGTTCACTTGGTTGGGGCGATCGCTGCTGAAATTGTCTACCAAATGGCAAAAAAAAATCGGGTTGAACTGCCTGTAGCCTCACTAGACGAATGGA
The DNA here is from genome assembly GCA_003249025.1 of Leptolyngbya sp. Taxonomy (GTDB): domain Bacteria; phylum Cyanobacteriota; class Cyanobacteriia; order Leptolyngbyales; family Leptolyngbyaceae; genus ULC077BIN1. Next base: position 4,107 of record QBMH01000095.1, read on the forward strand.
AATTATTTTATCAGTTTCGCGATCTGGCACATTTTGTTGAGGTTTACACCATCGCCAGTCAGTGTATTCAAACGCCAGAGGATTACGTGCTGATAGTGGAGCAATTTCTGAAACATCAATCAGAGCAGAATATCTTGTACAGTGAAGTCCATTTTGGAACCTTGCTTCACCTCAATAAATTTTCGGATGATGAATTAATCGAGGCTTTGGAAACTGGAGCAAGAACGGGTGAAATCAAGTACGGTAGCCGCGTCCAGTTTATTGCAAGTATCTCCCGTCATCAGCCGCATCTGCAAAATCGAGCGTTGGAATGTGCGTTACGGGGCAAAGAAAAGGGGGCGATCGTCGGCTTAGGACTTGCAGGAGTAGAAACAGGTTAGTCATGCATTCGGCACATCAATTTCGCGAGAAAGTCGATCGCCAGTAGTTCTAGCTGCCGCAGGGCGATCGGGTCTAGTAATTGCTGCAAGTTGGGGTTGAGGACAACATTCTCTAGCCGAATGCCAATCGGTTCTCGGTGTCCACCGGGAATTTCAGCCCAAGGGAAATAGGCACCCTGACGGTTTTGCAACTCTTGGATCAACCAGGCAACATCGCTGTTATTGTCCGTATTATCTTTGTTTCCAGCAATATCATCCTGCTGAAAAGAAATTAGCGCCGTCAAGTTGAACAGGCGACTGTCACAAATCAGGCGTTGAGTTTCGCGGCGGGTGGGCGTGACACCGAGATGGTAGCGATCGAGCAAATCAGCCAAGGCGGTAATGGGCAAGGCATCGCGGGTGTCTGAAATATCAGGAGCCATCAGCAAACTGGGCTGATTCATGATCTTGCCTTTGGCTTCGAGCAGAGCGAGGTATTTGCATCCCAGGCTATGCCCCACCCACAGGTGAGGGATTTCGGGTGGATAGGTAAGCTCTGCTCGAATGAAATCCCGTTCTGCCAAAAGCCGCTCTGCGAGCGCAGCATGATTCAACCCCATGGGAAACGGCACCGCAATCACGGTATATCCGGCATCATGCAAACGGCTCAGAAAGTAGGCGTAGGTGAGATGGGGCAATGTGCCATACAGCGCCCCACCAATGAATTCAACAACACCAATTGGGTCTGGATGTTTGGCAACCCAACTATGGGCGATCGGTTGAAAGTGAGTAGGCATGGTTTTTGGGGTAATAATTTGAACAGGTGTAGAGACACAACAGGCGGTATCTCTACACCTGTCAGTGGTGACTAGAACTTGATGATTGCACCAGGATTGGCGGTGGGCAGCGTGTAAGACTGTTGATCAAAATCAGCAAAAGGAGATGCTGGAGCCGCTGGAATGAAGGTGCCGCGAATTTGAGGCGTGACCAAAATTTCCGCAGTTTTATTGGCAGAAAAGGGAGATAGACTCAATTCCACATAACCCCGCACTTCCAGATTTGCCACGGCGAGACTGGCTCGGTTGGGAGCTGCTTTGCTCAAATCAGGTTGCAGCAATACTAGAGCCGTCACGCCAGACGGCAGGGTTAGCTGTTGGCTGGGTTTGCCAGTCACCGGATCGGGCACCAGATCGCTGAAGATATTGCCTGCGCCTACATCAACAATGGCAATCAATTCATCGTTGTTGAGTCCCGGAGTGGCGGTGAATTGAATGGACAGCGCCACATCAGCAGCGCCCACGGGATTCAGGTTTGAAAGTGTCAAAAAGTAAGCCTGTACTGCTCGACGAGACACTGCTGGGTCAAAGGGTGGGGGCGCTATCGGTTTAACCAACAGTTCAAAAGAGGAAAGGAACATTGCTGAAATCCTTATAGAATCGGGGACTTCTCTACCAAAACACCATTAAGCAGTACGCCGCAGTCCCCACGCGGGTAGTATTGAGGAAGTTCTTGCAACCGCGATCGCGCCTGTTCCATGATCAAAACTGCACCATGATCAAAATTCTGCATCTCTCGGATATTCATATGGGCAGTGGCTTTGTCCATGGGCGAGTCAATCCTGAAACGGGCTTGAATACGCGCCTAGAGGATTTTGTCCAGACATTGGGACGCTGTATCGATCGCGCCCTTGCCAAACCCGTGGATCTGGTGCTGTTTGGCGGGGATGCTTTCCCCGATGCGACACCACCGCCCTATGTGCAACAAGCCTTTGCCAGCCAGTTTCGCCGCCTTGCCGATGCCAACATTCCAACAGTGCTGCTGATTGGCAATCACGATCAGCATTCCCAAGGACAAGGGGGCGCGAGTTTATGTATCTATCGCACTTTGGGGGTGCCGGGTTTCGTAGTGGGCGATCGCCTGGAAACCCATCGCATTGCCACCCAAAACGGTGATATTCAGGTGATTACCTTGCCGTGGCTGACGCGATCGACCCTGCTGACTCGCCCCGATGCCGAAGGGCTATCCATGGGCGACGTAAACCAACTGCTGGGAGATCGCCTGCGAGTCGCATTGGAAGGGGAAATCCGCCAGTTAGATCCTGCCATTCCTACTGTTTTGTTAGCCCATGCCATGCTCGATACCGCCATGGTTGGAGCCGAACGCTTTTTGGCAGTGGGCAAAGGTTTCACCATTCCCATGTCGCTGATCGCCCGTCCGTGTTTTGACTATGTCGCCCTTGGACATGTCCACCGCCATCAAGTGCTGTGCGAACAACCGCCGATTGTCTATCCCGGCAGTATTGAACGAGTTGATTTTAGCGAGGAAAAGGAGGACAAAGGCTACGTGATGGTGCAGCTAGAAAAAGGTGCTGCCCAGTTTGAATTTTGCCCAGTGCCAGTACGCTCTTTTCGGACGATCGCCGTGGATGTGTCCAAGTCGGATGATCCCCAGTTGTCGCTATTAAAAGCCTTGCCGCCCGATCGCATTCAAGATGCCGTAGTCCGCCTAATCTACCAATTTCGCACCGATCAGCTTGAGCAAATTGATGGGAATCAACTGCAAGAAGCATTAGCGATCGCCCACAGCTACACGATTCACCCAGAAGTGGTCAGCCAACTAGCGCGCCCCCGCCTGCCCGAATTGGGCGCTAGCAACACACTTGATCCGATGGATGCCCTGAAAACCTACCTGGCAAGCCGCGACGATTTGCAGCCGATCGCGATCGACATTGTAGAAGCGGCACAGGGACTGCTTTCTACCGAAATCGTCACTTGGGCGGATTTAGAGGAGCCAGATGAAACTGCAAACCTAGAGCCAGTAGAAGCTCAGCAAACTCAGTTGAGGTTGTTGTGAGGGTTCTCCTGGTTACCCCGTTTGGAGTATGTAAAGTTTTGTATAATTGTAGAAGATTGAATGGCTCCATTTCGTTATTCATCAAGGCAAATTTCCAGAGGTTCCAGTGAAACAGTCTTCAATTTTGATTCAGCGTTCTTCTATCTCCGAGACTTCTCGGCAGAAGATTGATTTTCCAGAGTCTTCGATCGCGGGTACTTTCATCGCCACAGCAGTCACTATGTTTGGTTTTTTGCTGTTGGTGATCCTATTCTTGTAAGCATTTGCAAGAACTAGCCCGGTAAGATAAAGGGTGTTCCTTTTACACTGGTTTTGTGACTGACCCCCATTCCACCCCACCACTCTCCCGCACACCGCTTTATTCCTTGTCTAAAGCACTCCATGCGCGGATGACGGAGTTTTCTGGCTGGGAAATGCCCGTGCAGTACTCTGGCATTACTCATGAACATCATGCCGTGCGATCGGCGGCAGGCATGTTTGATATTTCCCATATGGGAAAATTTCGCTTAACAGGTAAAACTGTTTTAGAACAGCTTCAAACCCTTGTGCCTTCTGACCTGAGCCGCTTGCAACCTGGAGAAGCCCAATATACGGTGTTGCTAAATGACCAGGCTGGGATTATTGATGATCTAATTTTTTACTATCAGGGTACAGATGAAAAGGGGATGCAGCGATGGGTGGCGATCGCCAATGCTGCCACCACTGACAAAGATAAAGCGTGGATGCTGAGCCATTTGGATTTAGCTGAAGTGACGTTTGAGGATTGTTCCACAGATAAGGCGCTGATTGCTGTACAAGGACCAGACGCGATCGCCAAACTACAAACCCTAGTCATGGAAGACCTCTCACTCATCAAAGCATTTGGGCATTTAGAGGGCACGATTTTGGGGCAACCTGGTTTTTTGGCGCGAACGGGCTACACCGGAGAAGATGGCTTTGAGGTGATGGTGTCGCCAGAAGTGGGAGTAGAACTCTGGAAAGCGCTACTAGCGTTAGGAGTCGTGCCCTGCGGTTTGGGCTGTCGAGATACACTGCGGCTAGAGGCAGCAATGGCGCTTTATGGGCAAGATATTGACGACACGACTACGCCATTAGAAGCGGGACTAGGCTGGTTGGTTCACTTGGATAGTAAAGCAGATTTTATCGGGCGACCCATTTTAGAACTCCAAAAGCGGGATGGAGTGCAGCGGCGCTTGGTGGGTTTGCAAATGCAAGGGCGCAATATTGCGCGGCATGATTATCCGGTGATCGTAGAGGACAAGGTTGCAGGAATTGTGACCAGTGGCACCCAATCGCCGACGTTGGGTCAGCCGATCGCTCTTGCCTATGTACCCACGGAGTTTTCCAAGCCGGGTCAGCCATTGGAGGTCAAAATTCGGGGCAAACTCCATCCGGCGATCGTGGTCAAGCGTCCTTTCTATCGCCGCGCTCAAGCATCATCCTTTTAACAGGAATCCAAACTAATTCTTAGAAGTTATTCACAAAAACCACCAGGAATTCTAAGTTTTGAGGTATGAGTTATAAGGGTTGGAATTTAACGCTCATGCAATCTCACTTTAATTTGAAGACCTATGACACTGGAATATCCTAGCGATCTGAAGTATCTTGACACCCACGAATATGCGCGGCTAGATGGCGAAATCGCCACCATCGGCATTACTGCGTTTGCGATCGACCAACTTGGTGATATCGTGTTTCTGGAGTTGCCTGAAATGGGAGACGCGATCGAGCAAGGCGAGAAATTTGGCACGATCGAATCCGTCAAAGCCGTTGAAGATCTCAATGCTCCCGTCAGCGGCACCGTGATTGAGATCAACAGTGCTTTATTAGAGGCTCCTGAACAGATTGGGGATGATCCCTACGGTGAAGGATGGCTGCTGAAAGTGCGAATTGATGATGACATCAATTTAGACGATACGCTGTCATCCGATGAATATCGAGAGCAGGTTGAAGGAGAATAACGTCTTAATTATTCTCTCAGTTCAGTCTTAATCTATATCCACCGTTTTTGATCGCATTTCTTTTAGCCGACACTGCTGCCGATGAGTTGGCTAACCAAATCAATCACTGTGCTGCGACTCAATTTGGCTTCTCCTTGAGCCATCGCATTCAACGTGGCATGAGCCAAAGTAAGGGGAATGCGGCAAAAGTCTAAGGCTGGACCGATGGGAAGGGCGGCAGTGTAAACATCTGCCAGTTCAAGGTTTTGACGAGCATAGTGATAAACCTGTTCAGCCGTCCATCCGGTTGGAAAAAAGTCCACGCCACGGGTTTTATCTTCGTTGTGGTTGCGGAGAATATTGACGGCTTGCAGCCCTCTACCAAAGCCGATCGCGTGGGAACGATTGGTTTTGGTGCCGTCATACCATGACCACAGATCCGATAGCAGCAAGCCAACGGCTCCAGCCACTCCAAAGGTATATTGGTCTAGATCGGCCCGGTCTTCAATTTTCCAATTGATGCGCGCCCAATATGCCATGCGATCGGACATTGCCGCTGTCGCATCCCACACTCGCGGCGCGATCGACTCCGGTGCTAACAGCGCCCATTCTCCAATCCGATAAGACACTTCTGGCAATATATCTTTGTAATCGCTAAGTGCAGTAGACAGATCGCTTGCCTGCATTTCGTGCGTACCTGCCTGTAGGCTCAGGCTGATGATTTGAAGCAGTTGTGCTTTGAGCGCATTATCTAAGGTTGGATGATCTTCAATTTCGTCGATCGCCCGCATACACAAGTAGCCAGAAGCCACCGCTTCTTGCAGCCCCGCTGGCAACCGACTAATGGGAATATAAAACGTCCGACTTGTCTCTTCTAATACTTCTAAAGCACTTTTGCATAGCTGCATCGATTCACTCCTCTAAGTCATTACACCAGGTTGGCTTCAAATATACAGCAAAGACGTTTCATTAAGATGAAAATGCCTTATTCAACTAGAAATCCTTTCTTTTTGAAAGAACTTAATGCTGTTTGAAATCTAAAAAGTATTCTACTTGTCAATGTTTTCATTGAAGGTGATTGACTGAGGGTAATCATTTTTTTGCATCTTCTAAATTAGAAACTTTCATTAGAAAAAACTTTTTTATGCAAGTAGTCTCTACAAATTAGAAAGAGACTAAAGCTTAGGGGCTAGTGTTTGGAACACAATCACGCTAAAACTTAAATAAAGTAAAAGAGTTTGTTCAGGAGGAAGAAACTTCATTAAAGTAACCCAGGAATAATCTGCACCAAAAAATCTAATTAGGTTAGAGCTTGATATTGGTTAGGAATTAAAATAGGACTAGATTCGTAATTTTAGTAAGTCAATTTAGAAGTTAAATACTTAGAAAACCGCCTGATAAATTCCCAATCACTATTATTTCTCCACTGCTAATGCTAGAGTTTCCGGAAAATAAGCTTGCTTCTAATTAGAGAATTGTAAAACTGAAACATTTGTAACAGATGTAATTCTCAATACGTTGATCAAGAGCGATCGGCTTTAAAGCTAGCTGGGCTAAAAACAAAGATGATGTTCTCAGCCCAACAGATCGCCTTATCGACTCATACTAAACACCGAACCCAGCGATCGCCCAATGTTTTGAGGATTCATCGCGTCCACCGCTGCCGTAGGCTCATAGCCACAATGCACCATGCAGTCTGCACAACTAGGATTGCCACTCGCGCGACCATATTGGCTCCAATCGGTGCCGTCTACTAGCTCTTGATAGGTTTTATAGTGTCCCTCATTCAGCAAGTAGCAAGGCTTTTGCCAGCCCAACACGCTGAAGCTAGGCATTCCCCAAGGGGTGCATTCATAGTCTTTCTCGCCCGTCAAAAAGTCTAGAAACAAAGGATTGTGATTAAAGTTCCAGTTCTTTTTGCCTGCTGTGTAGGGAGCCAAAATATCGCGGAACAATGCTTTTGTTTGTTCCCGTTTTAAGAAATGATCTTGATCCGGTGCCCACTCATAGCCATAGCCTGGAGAAATCATCATGCCATCCACGCCTAGAGTGGCGACAAAATCAAAGAAGTTTTGAATTTCTTTGGGATCAGACCCCTCAAACACCGTGGTATTAGTGGTGACGCGGAACCCTTTCGCTTTAGCAGCCTTGATTGCCTGCACGGCAGTATCAAAAACCCCATTGCGATCGACGCATTTATCGTGTAGCTCTCGCAACCCATCCAGATGCACACTAAAGGAAAAATAGGGGGATGGTTCAAACTTGTGCAGGCTCTTTTCTAGCAAGATGCCGTTGGTGCAGAGATAAATGTATTTACGTCGGGCTACCAACCCGCGCACAATTTCATCAATTTGAGGATGAAGCAAGGGTTCGCCACCCGGAATTGCCACCACTGGCGCACCGCACTCTTCCACGGCTGCAAAACAGTCTTCGGGCGACAGGTTTTGCTTCAAAATCTCCACTGGATGCTGAATTTTGCCGCAGCCAGAACAGGCAAGATTGCACCGAAATAGCGGCTCTAACATTAAGGTCAAGGGATATTTTTTGCGTCCTTTCAATCGTTGGGTGACGATATATTTGCCAATATCCATTGCTTGTTGAAAACTAACTGCCATGGCTCGATTTACTCCTCACTGGAAAAATAGGGAACGGGAAATAGGGGTCAGGTTTCAGGGGTCGGGTTTTAGGGGATAGGCTACCTATCGCTGGGTAAACTAGGATTTATGCGTAACCTTTGGTTACAAACCACTCTACGGCATCTTTCAAAGCAGTAACAATTGAAGTCTGGGGAAGCCCTAATTCTTGCACCGCTTTTGAAGCATCGTAGTACATGAGTTGTCCTGCCATCCGTACGCCATCGACTGGGACAGAGGGCGTTTTGCCTAATTTGGCTAACAGAGTCTCATCGATCCAGGCGACGGTCAGCGGAATCCAGGCAGGAATGGAACGCGAGGGGGCGGGGAGTCCGGTTATTTGCTCTAGTTGGTCAAGCAGTTGCTTGAGGGTCATGTTTTGGTGTCCCAAAATATAGCGATCTCCCGTTGTTCCCTTTTGGTATGCCAGTAAATGCCCCCATGCTGCATCCTGCACATGGATGAAGTTTAGACCCGTGTGCAGATAAACGGGCATTTGGCGACGCAAAAATCGCAAGACAATATCTCCGGTAGGGGTGGGTTTAATATCCCAGGCACCAATCGGCGTACTGGGATTCACAATGACGATGTTTTGCCCAGATTGTGCCGCCTTGACGGCTTCTTGTTCTGCCCAGTATTTAGATTGCTTGTAGGCTCCAATCAGCTTTTCGACCGGACTTTGGTAGCTTTCATCCGCGATAGCGCCTTGCTTTACCCCGATCGCTGCGACTGAACTGGTATAAACCGTGCGATCGATTCCAGCAATCCGCGCCGCTGCTAAGACATTGCGTGTTCCCAGCACATTGTATTCATGCAAAATGTCCTGATCTTTTTGCCACAGAGAATAGTGAGCCGCGACGTGAAATAATCCTTGACAGCCAGCCATGGCTTGATCTAAGTTGCGATCGGTGAGACTTCCCTGCACCAGTTCCACATCCAACCCTTGCAAGTTATCCAGCCGACTGTTGGGGCGTACCAATGCTTTGACGGCATAGCCTTCTTGCAAAAGCAACCGCACGAGATTAGCACCGACAAACCCCGTTCCCCCTGTGACAAATACCTGTGTGCCGCTCATCTCTATTTTTTGTTCTTGTTCTGTGAGTGGATGTATGTCTTCAACCATTAAAACGATCGCGGATGATTACCCTTCACCTCGGCGGCGATCGCGCAATTCCCGCAAAATTCGGCGACCCTCTACCTGCATCCCTCTAATATCGGTACTGTTCTGCATCACCAACTCATAGGTTTCAACGCCCATCTGAACCAAGTCTTCAATGCTTGCACGAGTATCGCGCCGCTCTTCTGCGATCAATTCTCGTAGATCGGCGATCGCGCTAGCATTTGCCTCAATTGCACGAGCGTTAGAATCAACGATTTTTCTGGTTTCTGCTAAACCTTGAGCAGTCGAATCAACGATTTTCCTGGTTTCTGCTAAACCCTTGGCGTTAGAATCAGCAATTTTCCTGGTTTCTGCTAAGCCTTGAGCGTTAGAATCAACGATTTTCCTGGTTTCTGCTAAACCCTTGGCGGTTTCTTGTTGCTGTAAAGCAACTTGCGCTAAGACCTCTCTAATTTCATCAAAAGTCATGGCGATTTTCCTTTTCTTTACAATTGCTTTTTGACAGTTAGCCTAACTCGACAAAACCCAGGCTCATGTGGCTATGGCTTTGGATTGCGTACTGTGTTTTTGAGGGTGGTTTTGAGCAGCATTTCCAGGTTATCCAACAAGGCATAGAGGACGGGAATCACGATCAGGCTAAGCAGGGTGGAGGTGATTAAGCCGCCCATGATGGCGATCGCCATGGGAGATCGCAGTTCTGCCCCAGCGCCCCAACCAACGGCGATCGGCATCATCCCTAAAAGGGTGGCAACGGTGGTCATGAGAATAGGACGCAGCCGAACGGGAGCCGCTTTGAGGATGGCATCATCTCGCTTCAGCCCCGATCGCCGCAGTTGGTTGATGTAATCCACGATCAGGATGGCGTTTTTGCTCGTTAAGCCCAGCAAAAAGATAATGCCGATTAAGGAAATCATGCCAAAGTCGCTTTGAGCAATCAGCAAGCCCACCATGGCACCGACAATTGACAACGGCAACGACAGAAAAATTACCAGGGTATCCGTCCAGCGGCGGAACAGCGCGAATAGCACGATGACAATGCAGAGCAAGGATAATGCTAGAGTTTTGCCAAAACTGCTCAAAATGTCGTCAATTCTGGCAGAATCGCCGCCTAAGCGCAGAGAAATTTCTGGGGGAAGTACCGCTTTTGCCTCTGCCGTGGCGAGATCGCCCGCTTCACCGATCGTCAATCCTTGCCCTAAATTGGCGCTAATGGTGGCAACCCGCTGCTGATTATCGTGCTGAATTTCGCGAATATCACGGTCGGAATTCGCCTGAGTTGTGGCAGACACATCCACCAAGCCAGGGATTTTGTTCAGGCGAGTTTGAATCGCTTGAGCAGCGAGATCGAGGGTTAGTAAATTATTACCTTGAATCTGCACTTGCACAGGTTTATCGCCGCCCGTATCCACGAACTGGATGTCTTCAATGCTGGTGGTTACACCCGCAATTTTGGGCAAATCTCGCCGAAACCGATCTTGTATATCGGCAGTATTCGCAGTGCGATTCTCTTTCAACTTCACATAAATCGTGCCCTTGTTAGGTTCGCCTTGCCGAGAGCCAACCACGGTAAAAGTACTGGCAACATCGGGCGATCGCTGGATAAATTCATCCAGTTTTTTGGCAACCGTGAGCGAATCTTTGAGTGGGTCAAATTCTGGTAGAGGTTGGGTCGATTGACCTTGCGCTGCTGCCAGTTGCTCCGGGGAAATGCCGGATGGTAGTTGACGGGGATTGATCGCACGTTGTCCGTTCGCCTGACCCGATGCTTGCCCGGATAATGCCTGCTTCAGCACTTCTGGAATTTCTGGTTTGGGGGCGCTGTAGGAAATATTAAATTCGCCGCGATCAAGTTTGGGAATAAACCCTTTGGGAATGAGAGGGATCAGCGCTAATCCGCCAATAAAGCTAGCTAGGGCGATCGCCACAACAATACTTTTATGTTTCAGCGACCACTGCAACAGCCGTTGATACTGCCGATTTAATCGATCGAACCCATTCTGAAATCGATCGGCAATGCTGGGATGGTTCTGATTGCGCGGTTTGGGTGGTTTTAGCCAAGCTGCCGCTAGCAGGGGAGATAGAGTACGGGCAACCAGCAGCGATGTGATCATTGCCGCCGAAATGGTGATGCCAAAAGGTCTGAAGAATTGTCCCAATACACCGCCCATCGTGCCAACAGGCAGAAAAACGGCGATCGCGGTTAAGGTTGCGGCAGTTACCGTTAAGCCAATTTCGTCAGTTGCCGAAATTGCCGCTTGCTTGGGAGTTTCCCCTTCTTCCAAATGACGCGCAATGTTTTCCACATCGACGATCGCATCATCCACCACATTGCCAATCACCAACGCCAACGCCAGCAGGGTAATCGTTTCAAAATTAAACCCGTAAAACGCCATGACGATAAAAGTGCCCAACAAAGACATGGGGATCGCCAGCGCTGAAATAACCGTTGCCTGCCAATTCCACAAAAAGGGATAAATGACGATCGCTGAAAGAACGATCGCTTCAATCAAGGCTTTAATCGTTTCCTGCGTGGCAGCTTCAATATAATCCGCTTGGGTCGCTGCCAGAGAAAATTGCACATCAGGCAGTTTGGTTCGCAGCCTCACCACTTCCTGATTGACGGTTCGCACCACTTCCAGGGTATTAGCATCACTCTTTTTCACGACCTGAAACGCGAGTGCTTCCTGCCCATTAAATCGAATCAGGTTGCCACTTTTAGTCAAATCTTCTAGCTTGGGTGGTTTAGTCAAATCTAATTTGCTTGGCTCACCCAACAAAGTCACTTTCAGCACACCGGGTAGTTTTGCGATCGCGGGGATAATTTGAGCCTTTGCCGTTTTGCTCAATGCCTTTAAATCTTGAGATGAGCTATCGATCGCATAGCTGACCACCGCCGCCTCGTTCAAATTAACCGGGATCACCTTTGTCGTTGTTTTGGCAGGCAGCGCCACCGTTTTCAACGCAGCCTCCACCGTGCGGCTTGATTCCTCCAAGTTGGTGCCCACCGCAAACCGCAGTCGCACTACCGATTGCCCTGGATAGGTGGTGGAGCCGACTCCTTCCACGTTTTTCAAATCGCTCAGCGTTTTTTCGATCGGGTTGGTCAGCTTTTGCTCAGTTTCTACGGCGGTTGTCAAGGGTGCAGACGCATTCACCACCACCACCGGAAAAGTCACATCTGGAAACAGCGCATATTTAAGCGAGCTAAATGCCAGTACTCCTGCCACCACCACTGCCAGCCAAAAGCTGAGGGTTAAAACTGGGCGCTGGATGGCAATTTTGGAAATATTAAAGCGCGATCGCACAGGTTCGGGATTTGAATTATCCATTGAATCGACTGGTGATAAGTAACAAGCGTATTGCCATAGTACCCAACAGTTCCAAATTTCTGGGTCAATTGTCTGTGGAATCTCCAATTTCGTCGGGCAAAAGCGGTTGCTTTCCCTGATGGAATACTGGTTTTCTTTTTAGGTCGTGGCTTACAGTGAAGAAGCGTGTCCATCAAAACCTGACACCCGCCACCCGCCACCTAACACCTGATACAGGGGAGTGAATGATGAAAATTGGGTCTGAGGCTCACAAAGATCTGTTTTGCCAAAGCTTTATGGATAGCCATTTGCTATATGAACCAGAAACCCTTGCGTGGCCCGAACTCGACAGCGCCATGGTTGAACGGCTCCAGCGGATTCCCTTTTGGGATGAAGCGCTATATACCGAGCGGAAAGCGGGCGTGATGCTAAAAGCTTATGCCGAAACCGTGGAAGACCCCAAGATTCGAGCGGCGATCGCCCTGCAAGCGGCAGAAGAAGCCCGTCATGGTCGTGTGATTGGCTATATGATCAATCACTACGGCATTCAAGTTGCTGAACGGGCTGAAAAACCTTTGCCTGAAGACTTAGAGCCTGCCTTTATAAAATTTGGCTATGGCGAATGCTTTGATTCATTTTTTGCCTTTGGCTTGTTTGGCATTGCCCGTCAGGGTGGCTTCATTCCCGATGCTCTGTTCACGATTTTCAATACCTTGGTAGACGAAGAAGCGCGTCATATGGTGTTTTTTGTCAACTGGATTGCCCATAAGCAGATCATCGAAGGTCGGGGAGCGCTGCGTCCCTTCTCCTCGTTGCAGCAATATACTGGGGCAGCCTTTCGGCGACTGGATAATTTGATGAGTATGGGCAAAGGCAAAAAGAAATCGGCGAATCAAAAAGGCTTCACGGCGGCGGGAGCCAAAGCAATCAAGGTTGATTTAACCCTAGAATCCTTTTTGGAAATGTGCCTTGCGGAAAACGCTAAGCGGATGCAGGCATATCCTGAAGAACTGCTGCGTCCCGATTTTCTTCCCGCGATCGCGTCCCTTGCCTACGACACAGTGAAATTTCTACCAAAACGGAAAGAGCAGCAGTCTGGCAAAGAGTTAGGAGCTAGGGGCTAGATTGTTTACTGATTGTGAATATAAGTCAGTTGAACGTTAAGTGCGCTGGTCACTAGTGTTGTATCAATCTTTAGTTGATGGGTAAAGACGATGTAATTTCACCCGT
>QBMH01000096.1 GCA_003249025.1 Leptolyngbya sp.
ATTGATGCCTTTATTTAACTTCACTTACCTGAGCTTTTCAAGATCGACCTACTTACTTGTTTTACGGCAACTTAACCCACAACGGTAATCTAAAGACTATTGATGGCGATCGACTACCCCATAATTCAGCTATTCTGACAGGAGGTTATTGGCTGAGTACTTTCGGTGAGTGAAACGGGTTCTATTAGTAGTTTGGGGATTTGGAGTCAACGGCTTTTGGCAGCAATTTTGCTCGGTGGGCAGGTTGTCGTTCGCTTATTCACTGGGCGAATTCATCGTCGCAACACACTAGAGCAAATGGCGATCGTCGGTCCTGCTTCCTTATTGATTGTGTTGATGACTGCCATTTGTATTGGTTTAGTCTTCACCATTCAGGTTTCTAGAGAGTTTATTAGTTTGGGCGCAGAAAGTGCCGTGGGTGGGGTATTGGCGATCGCCCTCAGTCGCGAGTTGTCTCCCGTGCTGACAGCCGTGGTGGTGGCAGGTCGGGTTGGGTCAGCGTTTGCAGCCGAACTGGGAACCATGCGCGTCAGCGAACAAATTGATGCGCTGTATGTCCTCAAAACAGACCCGATCGAGTATTTGGTCATTCCGCGAGTGATTGCCTGCTGCGTCATGTTGCCGCTGCTGACGATTTTTTCGCTGTTCATCGGATTAGGCAGCGGATATCTGGTGGCAACCAATGTATACGGTATTTCTCAGACTCTATTTCTGGAATCAATCCAAGATTTTCTCAAGCTATGGGATTTGTTTAGCGCCCCGATTAAATCTTTCGTTTTTGGGTCAATGATTGCGATTATTGGCTGTAGCTGGGGACTCACGACCACAGGAGGCGCAAAAGGTGTGGGGCAATCCACGACTACTGCTGTGGTAACCTCTCTGCTGGCAATTTTCATTAGCGATTTTCTTCTATCCTGGATTATGTTTCAAGGATTGGGCACGTCTACGATTCCTGGATTGTGACTTGGCGATCTTCTAGCTGCTGACATCTGGGCAACCCAATACAATAAAAGAGTCAATCCATATAAATCGTGGTTACCGTGACGACTATTCCTGCTCCCATCTCTGATTCAACGGTTGAACTGCTGCCGAGTTTTTGGTTGCCGATCGCCTTAGTGTTTTTAGCGTTGCCACTGTTTTTGGTGCAGGTTTGGGTCAGCGGCGCGATCGCCCTCTTTGGTCTGTTTCTGTTTATTCAGGCGGCTACCCTAAGACTGCGGTTTACCCCATCCGATTTAGATATTTATCGAGGCGAAACCTTAATCCGTCGCTTCCCCTACCAAGAGTGGCAAAATTGGCGGATTTTTTGGACTCCAGTGCCCATCCTGTTCTATTTCAAGGAAGTCAACAGCATTCACTTTCTGCCCGTTTTGTTTGATCCTAAAATGTTGCAAACCTGTCTAGAAGCCCGCTGCCCGCGTCTTTCCTAGACCCTATTCTTTTATCCTCGCTTTTCGTCCTGTACTTATATAAATGAACTGGTTATGACTCCCAATGAACTCCCCCTTGACACTGCAAAAACCGAAGAATCACTGGGGATTCAGGAAGCCTCTCTGCGATCGCTGAGCGATGAAGAAGTCACCTCTCTACCTGAACTGGATGACACGGCTCCAGTGGCGATTCCTGGGGATACCGTAATTGCAAAAGTGCCGTTTGGCGGAGTCGCCCCGGTGAATTTGGAGCAGCGGATCGCGGAGTTACAACGGCAAGAGAGGACGTTGCAGCAGGATATTGCTCAGTTGCAAGGAATGAAGTCTGAATTGCAGGGACAGGTGACAACGACTCAGGGGGCGATCGCGTCTTTGCTACAGGAAGGCTTAAAAGACCTGGAACAGCGGAAACGAGATTTACAAATTACAGTAGAACAGCTAGAGCGCCGTCAAGAACGGATTCGGGCTGAAATGCGAACCACGTTTGCCGGAACCTCTCAAGATCTTGCCATTCGAGTTCAAAGCTTCAAAGAATATCTGGTCGGTAGCCTGCAAGATTTAGCACTTGCCGCCGACCAATTGGAGCTAACCAAATTTAAAGAACCCGAAAAGCCGCCCGTTCCAATTGCAACAGTCGCGGCAAAATCGCTCCAGCCACCTACGCCCAAATTTGCCGAGGAGAGCTTTCAAAGTCAAACCAAAAAGATCCGCAGTTTGATCGATCAATATCGCAGTCGCCCAGATTACTACGGTCCTCCCTGGCAGCTACGACGCACCTTCGAGCCAATTCATGCAGAGCGGGTTTCTAACTGGTTTTTTACCCAGGGGGGACGGGGTGCCCTGCGGACTATGGGTAGTCGGCTGCAAAATATTTTGATTACTTCTGCCATTGTTTCAGTGCTGCAAGAGCTATATGGCGATCGCCAAACCACGTTAGTCTTAGCCGATTCTCCCGAACGCTTGGGCGAATGGCGTAGAGGACTGCAAGACTGTTTGGGGATCACTCGCAGCGATTTTGGACCCGATCGCGGTGCCGCCTTATTTGAAGATCCCTTTGTGCTGTCTCAAAAAGCCGATCGCATGGTCAAAGATGGCTTGCTTCCCCTTGTAGTAATCGATGAAACCGAAGAGCAGATTGATCTCACCCTGCTGCAATATCCACTCTGGTTAGCCTTCGCCCCCAATCCCCAAACTCCTAGCTACAGCAATTACTAATTTTAAAAAGCCAAGGCTAGAAACTCAGAACCAGAAACAAGATATTATCGGGTAAGTTTTCCTGAGCAAACCGCCCCTACTTCCTATCTCCTATGTTTCTTTGGCTGACGCTCAACGGTTTATTCTTGCTCGTTGCCTACCTGCTGGGATCATTGCCCAGTGGCTATTGGGCGGGTCGCCTGATAAAAGGGTTTGATATTCGAGAGCAAGGATCTGGCTCCACAGGGGCGACGAATGTGTTGCGAACGGTGGGCAAGCTGCCTGCGTTGATTGTGCTGTTGGTGGATATTCTCAAGGGATCAGCCGCGATCGCTCTGTTTCGCTGGCTTTATACTCCCGAATTTGTTCAGCCGTTGATGCCAATCCCCGTTGAGCCGGAAGTGTGGCTACCCTGGATCGTTACTTTAGCAGGAATGCTAGCGCTGTTGGGTCACAGCAAATCGTTATTTCTCAACTTCACCGGGGGAAAATCGGTGGCAACCAGTTTAGGCGTATTGTTGGCGCTGAACTGGATTGTGGGGTTAGGAACATTGGCGGTGTTCTTAGCAGTTTTAGGCGTGACGCGGATTGTATCGATTAGCTCGATTCTGGGCGCGATCGCGGTTTCTGGGCTAATGGTCGCCAACCGCCAACCGCTTCCTTATCTGTTGTTTGGCATAGCTGGCGGCGTTTACGTAATTTGGCGACACCGCACGAATATTCAGCGATTGATGGCAGGCACCGAACCTCAGCTTGGACAAACCCTACCCGAAACTCTTACTCCACCGCAGCCCTAATTCACAACTCCTAATCTTCCTATGGCGCTTAAAATCATTGAGCATTTTGACAGCAGCTTTTCTTTAGAACCCGATGCGAAAGCCGCATTGGTTGCCCTTTTGACGGCGGAACGTTTTTTACAAGAAATCGCTCAAACGGCTAGTTGCTCATCGGTTGAGTTCACTCAGCTTTTGTTTCAACCCATTCCCTACACTGCCACCACGCCCAGAGGAATGCCTGCTGAATTTGAACCCTTCCACACTTCCCCAGACCATATCATCATCAATGTGCCGCCCAATTTTATGTTTAAAGCAAAAATCTTCAAACCCAGTCGGCTTTGCGCCATTTACCGGAAAGAAATATAGTGCTGTGTTTTGGAACTATTAGGGAGCTGTTGGCGATATATCTTGAGGCGCGCGATCGAGATCCTGATCGCGCCAAGAACTGGCATCTTCTTGAGGTTCTAAATGGGTCATCACATAGGTTCCAGGCAAGGCTCGAATAATTGCCAGTTCGATCTCCTCACACAAGTCATGTCCGGTATAAACGCTCCACTCACCGGGCACCAGTACATGGAAGGTGACGAAGCTGCGGGAGCCAGCATTGCGGGTTTTTAGGGCGTGAAATAGAATACCTCGTTGCTTGTAAGGTGCCAAAATTTCTACGATTTGGGCTTGGTTGGCGGTTGAAATGGCGCTATCCATTAATCCGGTGCCCGTTTCTTGCAAGAGTCTAAACCCTACCCAAACAATGTTTGCCGCGACCAATAGGGCAACAATGGGATCAAGGATTAGCCAACCCGTGAGCTTGACTAGCAAAATGGCGATCGCCACGCCAAAGGATGTCCAAACGTCGGTGAGCAAGTGATGGGCATCGGCACGCAAGGTAATGGAGCGCAACCGTTTTCCAGCGCGTAGCAAAATCCAGGCAACACCGCCATTAATTGCAGTGGCAACAAACGATAAGGCTAACCCTAGCCCAACCTGTTCAATCGGTTGTGGGTTAAATAGCCGCCCCCAAGCTGCGATCGCAATACTAATTGCCGCGATCACAATCAAAATGCTTTCAATGCCGCTGGAAAAATACTCTGCTTTGGTATGCCCAAATGGATGCTCGTCATCGGCAGGCTGGGCAGCATAGGAGAGCGCCCAAAACGCCACGATCGCTGCCATCAAATTTACCCCCGACTCCATTGCGTCGGACAGTAACCCCACAGATCCCGTCAGCAGATAAGCCCCTGTTTTTAATCCAATGGTTAGAATTGCAGCGGCGATCGACAAAAGAGTGTAACGACGGGCAGCATAAGCGCTCATAGCATTCTGATTGATATCACTCTAAGATGATATTTTGTTTGGTTCAGATGGTACAGTCACCTTCAAAACATTCGGTTGAGCTTGGAAAAAGCTGACATCAGTTTCCCAATTTGCCCAGATGAGGGCGATTGAATCAGAAAAATCACTCATCTAGCGCTGGAAAGCCCATAGCGCGAAAAGGCGGGTGGTCTGTAGGTGCCAAGCTTTTGCCGAATCAGCAACCAGAAAAAAGGCAAATCTTCTACCAGATAGCGTTTCCATAGCCGCTTCGGATCGGAGTAAATGCGGAATAAGGATTCTAGTCCAAGTTGGCTCATCCACTTGGGTGCCCGCTTAATGGTTCCTGCTTCAAAGTCAATCGTTGCCCCGATCGCCAAAAAGATTTTGACATGGGTAAATTTATCTCGATATTTGTGAATCCATTTCTCTTGCTTGGGTGCGCCAACCCCAACCGCTAGAACCGTTGCTTTCGAGCGATTGACCATCTCAATCAGTTCCAAACATTCCTGTTCACTTTTTTCAAAACCAAAGGAAGGAGAATGGGCACCAATGACAATTTCCCGACCAATTTTCTGGTTGATTTTGGTTTTTGCGCGATCGGCGACTCCTGTTTTGCCACCTAGCAGAAAAATGGTGATGGAATCATGATACTGATGAAATTTGCAAAACGCTGGAAACAAATCTGAACCAGAAATCTTTTCTTTCAGGGGGGTGCCTAACAGTGAGGCAGAATACATCAACACCTGGCTATCGCACACTCGGTAGTCTGCGTCCACATAAGTGTTAAAAAATTCTTCATCTCGCTGCAACTTCATTAAGTGGTCAACATTAGGCGTGAACACAACCCCGTGCTGTAGCTGTTCTAAAAGCTCCTTGAGGGAAAGGTTGTCAAAAGAGACATTTAGAATATGAACTTGGCTGTTTTGGTTGGTGGACATAGCGGTTTGTGTGATTGTGTAGCGATCGCAGTTTGACTAAAAATATTAAGTGACCGTTATGACTGAGCTTGTAGAGCTTATTTATCCAGCTAGAGTTTCGGAACTCACTGCGTTGTATTCGATCAATCGGGACGGTTTTTTGAACGCCTTGCCCCAATAAAATCGGAGCAATCCTTGAGCTTGGGGGAATTTTGCCAAGGTGCAAGACAGGGCAAACAAGCGAGCATCGGGCTGAGAGTACCCCGACCGACGAGCATACTGGTAAACTCGATAAGCCATTAGTCCGTAGCCGCCTAACAGTACCAAACTCAACCCTTGTGTGAGCCATGCGGTTGACAGAATCACAAGTGGAACTCCAATTCCCCAAAGTTTAATGCTGCGGGTTTCTTTCACCCAGTGTTTTTCGGGGGGTGCGCCATGGAGCCATGCCCCTTCTGCAAAAGCGTGTCCTGCCCGCACAGACCGCTTCCACCATTGCTCAAAACGGGTCATTTGAGCATCATGCAGCGTCATTTCACAGTCGATCCGCCAGATCTTGCCGCCATTCTGCCGCAGGCGAACACACATTTCGGGTTCTTCACCCGCAATCAGGTTAGGGTTATATCCACCCACTGCTTGCAGTACCGAAACACGCATCAAAGCGTCTCCACCACAGGCTTTGGCTTCTCCAATGGGGGTATCCCATTCGATATCGCAAAGGCGGTTATAAATAGAGGCGTTAGGAAAGCGTTCGCGTCGCCGCCCACAAACGACAACGACTTCGGGATGAGTGTCTAGCGCTTGTTGGGCGTGATTTAGCCAAGTTGAAGCAATTTCACAGTCGCCATCGACAAATTGAACATACTGAATATGAGGTTCTAGTTCTGTCAGTCGTGCCAGTCCAGCATTACGGGCGCGAGCAGCGGTAAACGGAATCGATAGATCCAGTTGGACTACTTCCACTCCAAGCGATCGCGCCATTTCAACGCTGCCATCGGTAGAACCCGAATCGACATACACCATCCGATCGATGCTACCTAGGGCTGACTGTAAACATTGACGCAGGCGATCGCCCTCGTTGCGTCCAATGGCAACTAATCCAATCTGGCTCACGCTCAACCTCCCTTAAGAAAATGCTATTTTCAGTATTCCCTGATTCTGTTTAGAACATAAAGCTTTTTAAATTTGCTTCCAGTTCTTAATAAAGTACTGAAATTTACATTAAGCGATCGAGCTAAAGCCAAATTAATTTGCAAAGACGATCGAGCAATTCATTCCCAACCTCCCATTGGGTAAAGGTTAGGGTGGATAGATAGCAATAATCAATGATTTGAATCAACCCTATATCTTTTGATTGCCGATTTAATCAGCCTAAAGGCTCATCTCCAACATTCGCTGAATGGGTCGCAGTGCAGCCGTTTGAATCTCCTGAGACAAAGTGATTTCTGGAGTCTGGTTTTTCATACACAAATACAGTTTTTCTAGTGTATTTAGACGCATGTGGGGGCATTCATTGCAGGCGCAGTTATTGATCGGCGGCGCAGGAATGAATTTCTTGGCGGGTTCAGCTTTTTGCATCTGATGAATGATGCCGGGTTCGGTTGCCACAATAAATTCTGTGCTGGCGCTTTGCTGCACATAGTTGAGTAAAGCAGTCGTTGAGCCGATGTAGCTGGCATGACGGAGCACAGCGGGTTCACATTCGGGGTGGGCGATCGCTTCAGCCATGGGATATTGAACCTTTAACTGCACCATTTTTTTCTCCGAAAAGGTTTCATGCACCATGCAGCTTCCTTGCCACAGCACCATCTCCCGTCCCGTTTGCTCCATCACATATTTGCCCAGGTTGCGATCGGGCGCAAAAATAATCGGCTGGTCTTTGGGCAATTGACGAACAATCGAGACAGCGTTGGAACTGGTGCAGATAATGTCGCTCAAGGCTTTAATCTCGGCTGTGCAATTTATGTAGGAAATTACCAAATGTCCGGGATGGGTGGCTTTGAATTGGGCAAATTCTGCGGGTGGGCAGCTATCGGCAAGGGAGCAGCCCGCATCCAAATCAGGCAGCAATACTAACTTATTCGGGTTCAAAATTTTTGCAGTTTCTGCCATGAAATGAACCCCAGCAAACACGATGACTGCGGCACTGGTGTTGGCGGCTTGCCGTGAAAGCCCCAGAGAATCGCCGATGTAGTCGGCAATATCTTGAATATCTGGATCTTGATAGTAGTGCGCCAAAATGACGGCGTTGAGTTCCTGCTTCAGGTCGGCAATGGCAGCAAACAGGTCGCGGGGCAAAGAAGTTGTTGCCTGAGCATTGAGGTTGGGTCGAGTTGTTGTAAACACAGCAATAGTATCTATCCACAAGATTCTATTAATTATAGTATTTGTTACCAAAACAAGGGGCGAATGGGTAATTTTTCTGCAAACGGTTTGGATTAGCTTGAGGGCGATCGCGTATCCATGTCCGAAAGTTTGTAGAGGGGCGAAATCTCTGATTTGATCGTTTCAGTTCTTGAATGAGCAATTCAGAGGAAAATGAAAAGACCTTTTGTATCACCGCTACTATGTCTCTTGTGATTGCGCTCAATGCCAACCAAATTAATATCCTTGATCTCAGCCCTGTTCAGTCAATTCTTGACCCGTTGATCGAGATAGGTTCTCTGGCTAACCATGAGCAGCAAATTTCGTTTCAAATCACTTTTCCTCGCGATCCACAAGATCCTCGCGAACTCTCTGAAATCCCTGAAATTCGCCTGTGGTTTGTCCGACTGGATGCGCTTTATCCTTGGCTCCCTTACCTACTTGACTGGAAAGCCGGCGAACTGGCACGATATGCAGCGATGCTCGTACCCCATCATTTTCATCCTAAAAATGGAATTCAATACAACCCAGAAGCCCTAGAAATCTTTGTGATGCACAAAATTTTTGTCCTAACCCGTTGGATGAAAATCCACAGTTTAGAGGGACGTTCTAGTTTGAAAGCAATGGCTCAAATGTTTGGGTATGAGTTAGATGACGGTTTATTTGAACTGCTTTCTACTTAATCAACAGTCCGGACAATTTTAAATCGCTAACGGTAGAATGCCGGTTTTAGCCTCCTCAGGGAGGTCAAATGCCAACGGCAAAATGGGGGTTTCAGCCTCTGTCTCAAAAACTGTCCGGAGTATTGCTTAATGATTGGTTGTTCATTGCTTCGAGATGTCACAGTTTTGGAGAAGAAGCCATTTACGGGTAAGGTGTGGCGAAAAAGCAGATTTGCTATGGCTTTCAGGATCATTTAATCATTACTACTACGAGAAGTTTTCTTGCTTTTTTGCTGATATCTAGCTGCAATTGATTCAACTGCATGGAACAAATCTAAGTTTGTCCAGCCCAGGTACAAATTTGCCGCGATCGCGCATCCTCCCGCGCCAACGCCCTCTTTCACATAGCCTTCCTCATAGGCGCGCAATTGGGCAAATTGAGAATCGACAAAACTTAACTGCGTTGCAATCAATGGCACCTCTCCCACAAATTGCGCTAGACCCACTGTATCCCCAGTGGGATCGTCGGCAACCCAGCGCGTTGTTCCCACCACAATATTTTGGGGCTGCCAGGGAAGCGCGGACTTCTGGGCGATCGCCCGTGCTAAAGCATACACCGCCAACATTTGGGTGCCGCCTGCCAGCAACACGCCCCCCACTCGACTCGCGGCGATCGCCATCCCTGCCACCACTACCTGCATCGGATCCCCTACTGCTGCTAACAGTGACCAAGGATCGCGTGAATCAAGACTCGTCAGTCCAGTTTTGACTAATTTCCATTTTTGGTCATGGTTACAGGTTGGATGGCTGCTATTGACTTTGCCAGCAGCGGCGATCCCCAATCCTGTTAACACTGCCAATGCTGTAGTGGTTCCCCCCACGACGCATTCAGCCAAAATCACATAGCTGTCTGCCGCTGCGATCGCCAATTTTTCACCCCACAGCAGTCCTTGGGCAAATAAATGTTCAACCGTTGCCTGTTCCATTGCCTGCCCTGTGCTGAGGCAACGAGCCGGAACACCCTGAAAATCGATCACAGGCACGGCAGGCGGCTGAGGCAATCCCGCATTAAACAGGTAAAGAGGCAATTGCTGACCCTCAATCACTGCGCGTGAAATTAACACTGGCGAAGCGCCCCTATGTAACGGTGGCAATGGATAGCTAGGTTGAAGCTGCACTCCATTCATCAAAAATTCTGCATCGGCGATCGCGGTATACCGGCGATCGTCCGGTGTTGCCCCTGCCGCCGAGATCCCTGGAATCAATCCTGTTTCCGTAAAACCCAATACACATGCCACAACTGGACACTTTCCCCGATAGCATTCTAACCAAGCCTGTCCCTGAGGTATTTGGGTATAGACTCGAATCGCAGGTGGGTTATTAGCCTTCCCTTGTTGTGTGGCATTCATCTATTCATTATTCGATGTTCGACATTCGTCCTTCGCTATTCGCCACTCGTCCTTACTCCTCTTCATCCTCCATCATCACTTGCACCCACTTAGGCGGACGAGGTATGGGGTTGCGGAGGCGATCGAACAGGAACCAGCAGACTAAATGCACAACAAATAGATAAATTAAGTTGTTGATAAAGACCATAACCAGCACTAGGGCTTGAATTAAAGACAAACTAGGTTGAAATGCAAGATTAAGCCGAACGCAAACCCAGGTAATTAAATCAGTAATTTGAATGGTGGTGTACTGCCATAGGTCATCGCCTAGGAGCAGTGAAATCAGCCAGATTCGGAAGAAAAACCCGATCGCGCCTAAGAGAGCGCCAATGCTAATCGACACTGCCCAACTCGCTTTTCGCCGCCACAGAAGCCCAAGCAATATGCCCATTAAGCCAAAGGGCATGACATAGAGCAAACTGCGAGGCGGTCCCATGAGTACGCTGAGCAACAATCCAGAAACTAACGTTCCCATCCAGGCGGCACGATTGCCCCAGCGTAGATAGATCAGGGCGATCGGCACGGAAAAGAACAGCCGCAAGATCGGTCCCATGGGAAAGTAAAAATTCACGAGCCAAATTAAGCTGGCGGCGCTAGCTAAAAATGCGGTTTCGACCAGCATTAATGGACTAGACGACGGGAGCGATCGCGCCGATAAATTCTCTGAAAACTCTGCTTCACCCACGACAACCGATGTGTTCGGCGTTGCCAATTCCTGCTCAACATCCTCCCAAGTTACATCTTTCCCCTCAGATGGACTTATCGGCAAACTAGGCACTGATGAAGGACTACCCTGCTCAGGGCTTTGGGGGAATTCATTCATGCAAAAATCTCCTAACCCAGCACTGGAAAAGACTGTTTAGCTGCTTCAGTCAGGCGATTTAGGAAGCGTTGTAGACTGGATGAATGCATAATTGCCCAAGTATTTATCGCAAAACAAACGGTTCCCAACGTAAGCAACACGTAGGTTGGTATCATCACTACCCCAATCACAAACCAGGTCAGCACATGGAGTACCATAATTCCAGCGAAAGCGATCGCCACTCCTGAAACCTTGACAATCTCGGCTGTTGGACGGTGTAAACCAGTCAAAATTAGCGTCAATATAGTAGCGAGCAAATTTAACGGAACCAACGCAGCGCAAATAGCAACGCAGTACGCATGGGAAAAGTGGAGCAAGCTGTTGAAATCAAGCATTAGGTATTAACAGTTACGGCACAGCGAGGAGACTTCATCCGTTCTATTTCTCCTCTTTCATTACCACTCTAGGTTTTAAATAGAGTTCCTAACGAACTTCTTTAGTATGAATTATTTTGGATAAACAAACGAGCTTCTTGCAGACCTAAGCAAAACTCTGCCCAATTCCTGGAAGGCAGCAGCGATCGCCGAGCGATTAGTACCGAAGTGGCGGTGGAAATTGATCGGCAAGTCAAGCAGAGTATCGATAAAGCCCACGATATGGCGTTGTCAATTCTGCAACTCAATCGTGATTTGTTGGAGTCTGCCACCCAAGTTTTGCTGGAAACCGAGGTGCTAGAAGACGAAAAACTACAGTCGATCTTGGCTCAGGTACAAGCACCAGCGGGATTAAATGCTTGGTTGATGCAAAGTTAAGCTTGTGCTTCCAGCAGTCTGTTAACTTTAAATTTGAGAGGTGAAGGGGTAAAGAGATGAAGAGATGAAGAAATGAAGAGGTAAAGAGATAGAAGTAGATGCTTCATGACTTCTCCACTTCTCCACTCTTATTTTTTGACCCATCCCTAGATTTATCCAAAACTTTTTGATTAACCAAAAAGGCTCAGGTTCAGCGATCGCACCAGTTGCTCAAGCAGCCATAACCCTGCAACAGAATTTCCAGTGTCATCCAAGGGGGGACTATAGCAGGCGATCGCGCCGTGTTTGGGGATGACCGCTAATAAAGCTCCACTTACGCCTGATTTCGTTGGCACCCCAACGCGCACAGCAAACTCGCCTGATGCTTCATATAGTCCACAGGTGAGCATTAAAGCATTAACTGTACGCTGATCGTCAGCCATTGATTGTTCGGATGCTAGCAGTAAACCAAGCTGCGCCAAATCGATCGCCGTGCCCGACAAGCAACAAATATGGTTATAGGTGTCCAATGCGGTTTCAATTGAGGTTAAGTAGCCTGACTGCTTGAGCAACTGAGCGATCGCCCGATTGGTTTCATTGCCTACCGATCGCACCGATGCCAACATTGCTTCATCCAGCGTTAGGGATGCCCCCGATGAATGATTTAGCCAGTGTCGCAACGCTTCACAGCGATCACTGCCATCCTTTCCAGGGAGTAGGTCGGCAAGGGCGATCGCGCCACTGTTAATCATTGGGTTGCGTGGAAAGCCGCCATCTTCGGTTAGCTGTGCCAACGAATGAAACACCTGATCCGATGGACGCTTGCCAACATAACGAAAAACCGACTGTTGCCCCAGTTGCTTTAATAAAAACAGCAGCACAAACGGCTTGATCACGCTCATTAAAGCAAACCGATGCGTTGAATCACCCGCCGAGAAACATCGCTCATTAGGCGCTTGAACCTGTACCGCAATGCGATCGCGGTTTACCTCTGCTAACCGAGGAATATAGTCAGGAATGCGCCCTGTGTGTGAGATCGCCCTTGCCTCAGCGACCCAGCGATCTAACTGGGTCTGAGTTAATGTTGTGAATCCAGTCATCCTTGCCCAAGCCGTTTGAGAGAGAACTCGTGAAAGCGCCCTAAGAACCCAGTAGCGGTCGTCCTTCTACTGCCATGCGGAACCGTTCAACTTCATCACTAAACCCGATCGGCAGCACCGTTTCCACATTTTCATGGGGGTTTGGAATAATCACCCAGGTTTCTACCGTCCCACCTTGGACTTTACTTGCAGCTTCTAAGCCAGCTTCTACTGCTCGTTTCACTTCCGATACATCGCCCCGGATATTCACTGTAAAACGCGCACTTCCTGCCCTTAAATAGCCCACTAATGTAATTCGTCCAGCTTTGACCATGGCATCGGCAGCAGCCAATACCGCTGGAAATCCCTTCGTTTCAATCGATCCAACCGCTTGTGGCATTCCAAATCTCCTAATGCAAATTCAAAAACGTGTAAAAACTTAAAATAAAACTGGTTAGCCACTTACCTATCTTTTGTGGTTCAGCACCATCTTTAGGTTTAGCTTGGCAGTGTCCACATCTTGGCAGCATCACATGCGGAACCGCTCAACCTGGTCAGTGAAATCAATCGGCAGCACCGACTCCACATTTTCAGGCGGGTTTGGAATAATGTAGTGAGACACTAGCTTGCCACCCGGTGGGGCAGTATCCGCTGCTGCAATCCCTGCCTCCATTGCCCGATGTACTTCTGCTGTTTTTCCGCGTACAGCAACCAAAAATTCCGCCCGTTCTGCCAAACCAAAGTAGACCAATGTTACGCCCGCAGACTTCACCAGTGCATCCGCAGCGGCAAGCGCTGGAGGAAACCCATCTGTTTGAATCACGCCCACAGCAAGTGGCATTCAATGCTCCTAAATCTATTTAGCACAAAGTTTAATTCTACGCGCCTTCCTGCCATTTACAGTTGAAATGCTAGATGGCTTCAGTTTGAGGAAGATTGCTGATGACTTCCATTCATCGCTGAAACATCTCTTACTCACGCCTCGATCGCTAAAGCAGTTCGGCTGTAAAGAATTTGCTCGGTGATGATGGTGAAATCTGCGTCTACCCAGATTAGAGAAGCTTGTAAAACAATACCGTTGAGTAGATAAACGAGCGAAAAATTGCGTTGACGACTGTTATCAGTTTGAATGATGCGGGGGACGGCAGCGGCGTTAAGGTAGACGGTTGCTTCTGGGCTAACCAAGAGCGGTGTGCGAAGGAATTGCTTGGTATGGCGCAGGTGATGATGCATGTGTCCAAAGGCAACTAGGGGGATAGCTTTACCCTGTTGCCGCACCTGATCGATCGCCGCTGCAAAATCGGGATCACCATGGTCGCCGCCAATTGGCTGCCAATCTTTGCCACAGGGATCATCTGGGCGATCGCCCAATCCTAAGGGTCCACAATGCCCCAAAAAAATGATTGTGTCGTGGGCTGCTTGGCTTGCTGCCGTCACAATCTGAGCAGTGGATTCAGCCAAATTATGAATGCCATAGTGTTCTTGATAAAATTCAGGATTTTTCCAGTCTGAGCCGCCCCAACTAAAGGGACGCGCTCCCACAACAGTTAAGTTCAAATCAGGAAAATCTCGTTTACCATAGCCGACATGCAGATCGCCCAATAAATCAAGCTGCTGCTGAACGCGGTTTTCTTTGGAGCGATCGTAGGGACATTTTTGTCTACCCCAAGATGAAGCGCTATACCAGGCATCATGATTTCCCAAAATTACTGCTTTAGGAATCTCTAACGCCGCGATCGCCCGAACGATCTCAACAGATTCATTGCCAAAATCTCCCACAAACAAAGCTAAATCAATCCCAAGCTGTTGCAGCGCCACTCCGTCAGCAGCTTCCCACTGATCGTGAACATCCCCAATCACAGCAATTTTGATTAACTCCGGGGCTTGCTTTCCATCTGTACTTGGCATTGCGGTTGCCGGTGTACGCAATTCCTGATTCATACCGCGCTATTGAAGGATTATCTCTACAGTTTCCCTTATTCCCTCTACAGAATGCCATCTTGCTGTTGATTACTGTTGATTACTGCCATCGTAGCCATCGACCGATCTGATACGCTGTCTCAATAGAATCAAGACGTTTTCTATCCAATTTCTTAGACGCTTGCGATCGCCACTGCCCACCTATGGAATTTTCTCCCTTAATTGCTCGTATCTTTACCCAAATGCAGAAACTTCCAGCCCAGCTTTGGCTTGGATTGATTGTTTTGTTGCCTCTTGGAACTGGCGTGCTTGGGGTTTGGCTTTTGAGCAAAATGGATGATGTAGAATGCCAAACCGTTTGGCTGTCTCCCTTGGCAACGGAATCAACGCGTCTGTACTGCGCCCAAGTGACCGCCGATCGCCGGACTGCAATCGACTTAGCAGAAGCGATAAAATTGGCAGACTCAATTTCCCTCAGTCACCCGCTCCGAAAGGATGGCGATCGCCTAATTCAACAATGGTCTAATCGATTGCTGGAACTGGGTGATGCTGCGTTCCAAAACGGCAAACTGGAGGATGCCATCACCATCCTGGAATCCGTTCCAGACAGCACGACATTGCATAATTCTGCCACCCAGCGAATAGACCAGTGGCGTGAAACCTGGAAAGCAGCCGAGGACATTGTTCAAAAAGTCCAAGATGCGATCGCGGCGGATAATTTATCGATCGCCTCTGCCGAAGCCAGAACTCTGTTGAAAATTAATAATGAATACTGGCGAACTACGCGCTTTCAAGACATTGCTAACCAGATTCAAGCGGCTAAAGAAAATAAAAATGCCCAAGCCACGGATCGTAAAAAGAGAATTGCTAACGCCCCATTTGAAAGAATACGTCCTCTGACCACTGATGAATTAATGTCTCGCTGGCAAAAAGAACAGGATCAAGAGGCAGTCATTCATCTGCAAAAAGCGAGATCGCTTGCCGCAACGGGTGAAGTGAATCGGCTCCGAGATGCTATCGGCGAAGCTCAAATGGTTTTGTCGGGCAGTGTGCAATACACTCAAGCTCAGCAGTTAATTAAAGATTGGAGCCATCAAATTGAAAGCGTTGAAGATCGCCCTGCCCTGAATCGAGCCATCGCACTAGCCCACAAAGGTGACATTCCCTCACTCGAAGCCGCTATCACTGAAGCTAATAGTATTTATTTTGGTAGGACACTCTACCGGGAAGCGCAAGCCAACATTGATCAATGGTCAGCACAAGTGCGCCAACTCTACGATCGCCAATATGCTCAAGAACTGCCGCCCAACAACAGCCCCCCTTCACGAGACCCAAGCTTTTACCAGATTCCAGCCAGTCCTTAACCAGTCCTTAAGAATAGCGAGTGGCGAATCGCGAATGACAAGTACCGAGTGGCGATGAGGAGTATCGTAATAGCAGCCGTCTAGTCTAGCTTTCCTTTTTCTCTCTTCCCTTCTCGATCGTTCGTAATGCTAATTAAAAATCTAATTCCGCTGATTCTGCTAGTCTTTGTCCCAATTTCGATCGCCGCAGACTGGTTTGAGTGGGGCGAAACTGCCGTTTTTTTCACCTCTGCCTTTGCCATCATTCCCCTTTCTATTTGGCTCAGTACGGCAACTGAAAAGGTGGCAGTGGTTACTGGACCGACCCTCGGTGGATTAGTGAATGCCTTCTTTGGCAACGCCACAGAGTTAATCATTGCTTTAGTTGCTTTAAGAGAAGGACTTGTGGATATTGTCAAAGCCAGCATTACAGGCACCCTACTCAGCGACCTGCTGCTGTTGATGGGGCTTGCCATGCTAACAGGGGGGATACGCTACAAAGAGCAAACATTTAAGCCAATCTTGACGCGGGTAAATGGTTCGTCGATGACTCTAGCAGTTGCTGCGATCGCTCTGCCGACTTTAGTAATCTACACATCTAATGTCGTAGATGAAGTCGCCATTCGCAATCTTTCGCTGATTACTGCGACTGTTTTGATCGTTGTATATGGATTAACGCTGTTGTTCTCTTTGGGCACTCACAGCTTCTTATATGATGTGGGTGTTGCAGATGAAGAGCCAACTTCGGAAGAAATTTCTCCTACACAGCAGCGCTCCAAACTGATCGTTTGGATCATTGTTTTGCTAGTTTCCACGATCGCCGTGGCATTTGAATCAGAACTGTTCGTGGGCGTGGTGGACACTGAAACTGAGCGCTTAGGACTCACACCGTTATTTACTGGAGTGATTTTGCTGCCCTTAATCAGCGACGTAGCTGCATTTGTGACCGTCATCCGCATGGCAATTAAAAACAAAATGGATCTCACAGTCGCCACTGCAACAGGCGATAGTCTACTAGTTGCCTTGTTTGTAGCGCCCGTACTGGTGTTTGTTGGACAATTTATCTTCAACCAGCCGATTGATCTCAACTTCAACCCATTTCAAGTGGTTTCACTGGCGATCGCTGTTGCCATTACTAACGTTATCACTTCCGGTGGACGCTCCAATTGGCTCGACGGTACTCTTCTCCTTGCTGCCTATATCATTCTCAGTGTCGCCTTCTATTATCACCCTGCTTAAATTTGCGGAAAGTTATCAAACTGAACCACTATGCACTGAAAGTGCATAGGTTCCTAAAGGGCTGAAAGCCCAAGTTAATTCACTCAAGCAGGATTCACTCAAGTAGGAAGTTATCGCGCTCTTGATTCGACGGATGCCGATGATGTTCTAAG
>QBMH01000097.1 GCA_003249025.1 Leptolyngbya sp.
AGAGGGATTACCTGCCTAGCATATCAACTATTCAATTAGAACGGAATAGCCCTGAGAAAGAATCAAGTTCTACCTAAACTATAAAACCCCTAGAGAAACTCTCTCCTACTGTCGATTTTTTGTAAAACATTTGAAGCTTCTTCAATCAGGAGATAGACATGCATTTCTCACCTATTTTTTAAATTTGCTAAAGGGTGATTTTTATAGTCTTAACAGTCTCACGACTTCACACCTGCGGCAGATAGCTCAGTACATGGAAGAATTACCAAAGCAAGAAGTCATAATAAGCATATTTGACGCTATGCTAGCTAGGCGTGAAGAAGATTATGTAGACTTTATTCCTGTAATCGAAGCAGTATATCTGAGTCTGCCAGAGGATTACTGCAAAGCAATATTAGAGTCTCTTGCAGATTACGATCCCTTTTGGGTTCAAGTTATTGATCGTTTTGACCTTTTTTGAAAAGGTAACATAGGGCACTTCAAACAGATTTCTACTTGTCAAAATTGCTCATTTGATGCCTTACGGCACTTTGTAGCTAGCTACTCGCACTACCAGATCGCCTTGACGTGGATCTGTTTTGAAAACAAACGTTGCCTTTTCGGTTTCCCCCCGCGATAAAAAATCAATTTGTAAATCGCCCGATTCCTGAACGGCTGTCTTGACTTTCAACTCAGCAATGACTTGTACGGACTCCGCCGTTTCACCCCCTGTATTAGAAATTTCAAACGGAACATAAAACTGTCCATCCACTTCGCGTACTGGTTCGGTGCGATTAATTGCTAAAACAGGTGGACTGTTTCGTCCGGTTGCCCAGCTATAAATGACCAAGCCTACGGTGGTTCCTAAAATTAGGGATGCAATGCTAAAGGATAGCCATTCCGCAAAACTTCGAGACGGTTTTTTTGCTTCTGGGTCAACTTTAGTTTCAATATTCGTCATATTGCTAACCGTCCTGCTGCACCGCCGATTGTGGCGGGCAACCCTAAAATAATGGAGTAGCTCAACCAGAGATGCCAGGGATCTTGCCAATGTAATTTATCGAAAAACACCAGCATCAGACAGGCTGCCAGCAAGGAAACCAGGTAGGAGATCAATGTTTCGCTGTAGGGATGCTGAAAAATCCCTTCCTGCTTCTGCCGTTTTTGCTGATTGGTAAACCCTGCGGCAAAAACGATCGCGTAGGACACTAGAAGCGACGCTACCATAACTGCCAACAGCCACAGTCCACCAGTCGCCGCCGCGATCGTGGGGATCTCATCGGTGGGGGCAATGTTAAATGCGATAATAATCGCGCCAATTAAAGTACTGCCAATATCAGAAAATGTTGCATTGAAAGTCGCTTGATTAGACGCAGAATCATCATTTTTTTGCGCTTCGTCTTCTTGACTAGACAAAAACTGACTTGCCAGCGCCACTCCCAAAGTGAAGGGGGTACTGACATAAATCACCTTGCCGATCGCCTCATTGAGTGGAGTTTGTACCGTTATCTCTTGAATCAATATCAGCATTAAGCCCGCGCACACTATCCCGATCGCCAGAGCTTCTACGCTGTCAATTACTGCATCGATCGCACGAATATCACTCGTCTGGCGAAATCCAGCGGTTCGATTCAGCATGAAGACAATTACAAAGGTCAGCAACAGCGCCATTAGTAAGCGAATCATGTGGGCTGAAGAGCCAATCCACCACACTTCCATGGTGTAAAGAAAGGGCATCCCAAACAAAAATCCGCCTGATGCTCCTCGAATTAAGTCGTTGAGTTCGGTTCTCCACGGATGGGGATTTTTGTTGATGGTTTCCACGGGTTTTTCACTGACCTTTTTTCACCAGGTAGTCAATTTTACAATTTCTTGCATAGGATGAACCGATCTCACTCTATTATTCTTAGAAATAGAAAAATCCGATGAGCGAATTTGAGAAAACCGAAAAACAGAAGATGTTGGCAGGAGAGCTATATCTGGCAACCGATCCAGAACTGGCAGCAGAGAATAAACGCGCTAGTCATCTTCTTCGGCAATATGCTCAAACGACGTTAGAAGAACCGGAACTACGGCAACAAATTCTGCAAGATCTGTTTGGCAGAGTGGGCAAGACTGTCAGCATTGTGCCGCCGTTTTATTGCGATTATGGTGGCAATATTTTCATTGGCGATCGCTTCTACATGAACTACGGCGGAGTGATTCTCGACTGCAACACCGTGCATATCGGCAATGATGTCCTCTGCGCTCCCTATGTGCAAATCTACACGGCAACCCACCCCACCGATCCCACCGTCCGCCTGACGGGGCAAGAACTTGCCGCCCCAATTACCATTGGCAACACCGTTTGGATCGGCGGCGGAGCGATCATTTGTCCTGGAGTTACCATTGGCGACAATACGACGATCGGAGCAGGCAGTGTGGTCACGAAAGATATTCCAGCGAATGTGATCGCCGTGGGAAATCCCTGTCGGGTGATTAAAACAGTGAGAAAGTGATGAGTACGGGGTGCGAAGTGCGGGATGCGAAGTGCGGGATGCGAAGTGCGGAGTGCGGGGTAAGTTTTCGGCATCTCTTCCCTCTCGCCCCTCACCTCTTGCCTCTCCCTCTCATCTCTCACTGCAATTCCGTGTATTCTGGATTAGGAAGTTTTACTGAATGAATGGGACTGATCCGTGCTTGATCTAAGGCAAATCCGAGACAATCCAGAACGGGTGCAAGAAAAGCTGAATCAGCGCAGCGGTAGCTATGATGTGCAACCAATTTTGGAGCGCGATCGCCAGCAAAAAGAGCTAGAAAAAACCCGTTCCCAACTGCAAGCCCGCAGCAACGAAATTGGCAAACTGGTTGGGCAGAAGCTGAAAACAGGCAGCAAACCCGATGATGCGGAAGTGCTTGCCCTGAAAAATGAAGGCAATCAAATTAAGGCGCAACTGGGCGAACTGGAGCCTCAAGAGAAAGAGTTAAAAGCCCAAATTGAAGCGCTGCTGCTGACCCTGCCAAACCTGCCTAGCGACACTACGCCCGTGGGCAAAGACGAAGCTGACAATGTGGAAGTGCGCCGCTGGGGAGATGAGTATAAACTGCAAGCTGAAAAGCCTCTGCCCCATTGGGAAATTGCCGAGAAACTGGGTATTCTGAACAGCGATCGCGCCACCAAAATTGCCCAAAGCCGCTTTGTGGTGCTGCTGGGAGCCGGAGCAACCTTGGAACGCGCTTTGATTTCCTTTATGCTCGATCGCCAAACTGCCGCAGGCTACACCGAAGTGTTGCCACCGCTACTGGTGAATACCCAGTCCCTGACCGCCACCGGGCAACTGCCCAAATTTGCCGAAGAAAGCTTTCAGTGCAAAGACGATGACTTGTGGCTGATTCCCACCGCAGAAGTGCCCGTCACCAATCTTTACCGCGACGAAATCATCGCAGCAGACGACTTGCCCATTCTCCACTGTGCCTACACGCCTTGCTTTCGACGAGAAGCGGGCAGCTACGGACGCGACACTCGTGGGCTAATTCGCCTACATCAATTCAACAAAGTGGAACTGGTGAAGCTGGTCAAACCTGATACTTCTGAACCAGAGCATCAAGCCCTGGTGCAAAACGCTGAGGCGATTTTGCAAGCTTTGAAACTGCCTTACCGCACCATTGAGCTTTGCACCGGCGATCTCGGCTTTGGGGCTGCAAAATGCTATGACTTAGAAGTTTGGCTACCTGCCGCCAACACCTATCGCGAAATTTCTAGCTGCTCTAACTTTGGCGATTTTCAGGCGCGGCGCGGCAATATTCGCTTTAAGGAATCGGGACAAAAAGGCACCCAGTTTGTTCACACGCTAAACGGCTCTGGCTTAGCTGTAGGTCGGACGATGGCGGCGGTGTTGGAAAACTACCAGCAGCCTGATGGTTCAGTCCATATCCCGGAAGCATTGCAGCCTTACCTGAAACGCACAGTCTTATAAAGGATTAATCAAGCTGTTTACAATAACGATAGAAGCCGAATCACTGGTATAAGCATGGTTCAAATTCAGGCAATTTCCAAAGCAATTACCACGTTAGGGGAACTAAAAGAACGATTCAATGTCGTTCCGACCGCGAGGGATGATTTTTTTCCAGAGTGGCATCAGGATTTGCCAGAATTGTCTCCAGTGGAACTGGACACGTTAGATCAAATCTATTCTCGTTACCAACGTCATCGCGAAAGAAGCCGCCTTGCAGAAGGAACTGTGAACCAACTCTTAGTGTCTCCGTTACTAATTTTGGCTGGGCTGTATGATGAGCCATTTTTTGTGACCACTGAATCTAGCTTGACGCTAGAGATAGAAGCGGGGGATGAAATTTTGCGAGGGCGGATTGATACCTTGGTGATTCAGCAGCAACTCTGGGTGCTGGTGGTTGAATCAAAGGATTCGCTGTCGTTCACGCTTGGGTTGCCCCAGTTGATGGCATATATGATGGGAAATCCAAACCCGGATCAAGCAGTGTATGGCATGGTGACGAGCGGAGATGAGTTTTTATTCGTCAAAATGCTGACTCAAGACGTTCCACAATATGACCTGTCGAATGTGTTTTACTTGCCGATTCCCCGTCGGAATCAGCTTCGAGAAGTGCTACAAATTTTGAAGCAGATTCGCTTAGTCATGTTGTAAGCTAGCCAATTTCATAGCGTGACCAGTTGAGCCATTTCAGCTTCCAGTTCGGTTTGCAAATCGGGTTCATGGCTGGTCATTAGACGGGCGATCGCCCGATCAATCAGATCCAAACCCTGCTGCACATTTTCAATCAGGCTAAGCTGCCCGCGTAGATCGGCAGCACCCACAAAGCCTTTAGCATACCAGGTCATATGTTTACGGGCTTCCCGCACCCCGCGATCGCCCTTGTAGTCGTACAGCATTTGTAGATGCGATCGGGCACATTGCAAACGAGCGATCGCGCTGGGAGTCGGTTTTAATTCCCCTGTTTTGAGAAAATGATCGACTTCGCCGACCAGAAACGGATAGCCCATCGTGCCACGAGAACACATCACGCCATCGGCTCCGGTTTCTTCCAGGCACTTCACCGCCGATTCCACCGAAAAAATATCGCCATTGGCAATCACCGGAATCGAGAGAATATCCTTCACTTTTTTAATCCATTCCCACTTAGCATTGCCGTTGTAGCCTTGAGCGCGGGTACGTCCATGTACAGTAATCATTTTTGCTCCAGCCGCTTCCATCCGACTGGCAAAATCGAGGATGTTGATTTCCTGATCAGTCCAGCCAATGCGAGTTTTGACGGTAACGGGTACATCGACTGCATTTACCACCGATCTCACAATCTCCTCTGCCAGTTCCGGTTGCCGCAATAAAGAGGAACCGCCGCCATTTTTGGTAATCTTATTCACCGGGCAGCCCATGTTGATATCCACCGTGTCTGCACCTTCCTCGACTGCTCTTTGGGCTGCTTCTGCCAAAAAATCGGGGCGACAATCAAATAGCTGAATGCTGATGGGTCGCTCGTTGGGGTCAACTTCCATGATTTTGGGCAGTTCTTTCACGTAGTGCAGCCCGGTTGCATTGACCATTTCGGTATACATCATCGAAGTGGGTGCATACTGGCGCACCAGCCGCCGAAACACCATATCCGTCACACCAGATAAGGGCGATTGCAACACACGACTATTCACCTCAACATGCCCAATTTGGAGCGGGACGGCAAGGCGTTTTTGCAAAGCAGGCGACAGCGTAACCATGAAGATTTCAACGAAGGAAGACCTTTACCATTCTAAGGCTTCTATCAGACGGTGCGGGCTGTGGAGTAGTGCTTTACAATCCTTCAACCTGTTTAAGTCTTTGCGATCGCATAACCAGATAAAGTCAGAGAGCAAGGACAATTGTAGGCTGATCTTAATGGATTCGTTTCGCAACTAATTGATCTTCTAGCGCAGCCATTCGGCTATATGCCGCAGTGAGTTGAGCCGTTAACCGTTGAATCTGGATTTCGGGAGAAACCTGATGTTCAGAGAGTTGAAAAGAAGCATCTAAACTATCCTGATCAATCAATACATCTTTATGTTCCATGG
Source organism: Leptolyngbya sp. (assembly GCA_003249025.1). GTDB lineage: Bacteria > Cyanobacteriota > Cyanobacteriia > Leptolyngbyales > Leptolyngbyaceae > ULC077BIN1. The sequence goes on from QBMH01000097.1 coordinate 6,035, forward strand.
TTGATTCAAAATAACTTTGAATCCGATAAGAGCGCTGCCCTAACGTCGTTTCAGAGCCAGAATGATTTGCCTGATCTGGTTTTTGACATTCTGACACCACTTCACCGACGCGATCGCTCAACTGTTCAATCAGTTGATACAATCCATCCACTTTATGACTCAAAACGCTTAGCTGCTTTTGCAGGGTGTCCATGTCTGCCCCAAATTACCTGAATAGTTCTTGTGTGCATTTTAGGCAATGATGTTGATTCACCCTTGATTATTCCTGAATCATTTAACGTTTAACAGACAATTGAATAATTGAGTATTAAAAAAAAGTTAATGACCAATGCTGATAGATCCTTGTTGATTGCAGAGACGATGATGTCAGAATAGTGAGAACGATAAGTGGGCAGGTTTGTAAAACAGACAGCATGGCAATGACAGAAGAGCAATTCACAATGAGTCGGCGATCGCTGCTAATTGGGGCGGTGGCTGGCAGCCTGAGCGTGATCTTAGAAGGCTGTGCAGCGGGGGGGCAATCGTCTTCATTGCAAATTCGCGCCTTGCAGGGGTCAATTCCACCGCAAATGCTGAATGAATTTCGCAAGCAGGCGGCAGGGGTAAAACTGGACTATGGCGCAGACCGTCAATTAGAGGAGCTTTTTGCTCTGTTACAGACCTGGCAGCGATCGCAATCCTCGCATAATTCCAAAAAATCCAATGAATTCGCGCTGCCCAGTTGGGTTCCCTTCCTCGGTCAATCTCCCACTGCCAATCCAGTTGATCTAGTTACCTTGGGCGACCATTGGCTATCGGGGGCGATTTCTCAGGGTTTGTTGGCTCCTTTAGATGCGGCTACGGCACAAGGCAGGGCAGCCCTATTGAAAAATCCTCAATGGAAAGCGCTGGTCACTCGGAATGGGGAAGGAAAACCCGATGCGAACGGCAAGGTGTGGGCAATGCCTTATCGGGTGGGTACTACGGTGATTGCCTATCGCCAAGATATTTTCAAGCAGCAGGGCTTGCAACCTCCCACGGATTGGACAGATCTATGGCGACCAGAGTTGAAAGGACGGATTTCTTTATTAGATCAGCCGCGAGAGGTGATTGGGCTAACCCTGAAAAAGCTGGGCAAGTCCTACAACACTCAAGATCTAACAACAGTGCCAACTCTAGAAGCGGAACTGCGATCGCTGAATCAACAGGCAAAGCTGTATAGCTCTACCCACTATCTCCAACCGCTGTTGCTGGATGATACCTGGGTGGCAGTGGGTTGGTCGGAGGATGTGCTGCAAAGTGGGCAGCGATCGCCCAACGTGGTTGCCGTCGTGCCGAGTTCTGGAACGGCACTGTGGGCAGATTTATGGGTGCGTCCGGCAGCAAGCCCAACCCTTTCACCAGCCGTGACGGAGTGGCTGACGTTTTGCCTGCAACCCGCGATCGCTCAGCAAATCTCTTTACTCACTTGGGGCGCATCCCCGCTGTTGTTTGGTAAAGCCCTGGCTGACTTGCCCACCGAACTGCACCGTGCCCCAGCGCTATTTCCCGACCCTAAAGTGGTGGCAACCAGCGAATTTTTGCAACCCTTATCTAAAGCCGCAACGGAGCAATATGAGAAAGCGTGGAAAACCATGCGGCAGTTGTAGTGCGCCTTGACCTTAATACAACTCGTTTAACCGCAGCATTAGAACGCTCAAAAGTGGGAATGATTCAACCACATGCGATCGATGAACTATACAAAAGATTTGGGCTTGAGGAGAACAATATTGACAATGACTTAGCATCTGCTAGCTAATCAAATCCCTAACACGCCCTTCTCATCTGGATCTCCTGATGGAGATTCGACACATGCCGCTGCCAGTGCGATCAGATAACTGAAAAATAGGTACTGTTGATTCAGCTTAATAAACAGACCAAAAATGGATTTACTATCAAGCAATTTGCCAACTCAGCTCTGAGCCACTTTCTTAATTTATGGAATTTTCTTCTGGAGGTTTAAGGTGTTGAGAAAATTCAAGTAGAGAATCATTTCTTATCAAAGTTCCTTGAGTGATCTCTATACATTTTGCCACTTGATCAGAGATTTGCTCACTGTATTGATTCTGTGTGATGTCACTCGGCTTGAGTTTTGGGTTAGCAACTTTCAATATCTTTTTAGAAAGCTCAACTAAATGCTCTTTGGCGTTCTTTCCCCCTAACTCTGCTTCAGTTATCAAGTTTGTTTTTCCTGCTTGATTTTTCTTAGAAAAATTAACCCATTTCTGCTTTTCTCTAATCTTTGAATCTTTAGTGAAGAAGCAGCAAACACCAAGGCAATCAACTAATAACCAAGCTTCAAGCTCCTGCTGAATAAGCACTAAAACAGCTTTTCCCTGAGATTGCTGTACAGCTCTAGTAACTTTGTTAATAAGAGAGTTCGGCTCTTCCTTTCTTTTTGCCTGTGATTGAACACCATCTGCATCCAGTAAGAAGATAACTAAGCGGCTACTTTTAAGATATGTATTAACCGCTTTGACCAATCCATCAGGTTGTCTTGATGCTTGATTGAAAGCTTCCTTCGTACCTTCTAAGATTCTAAAATCACTCCCATAATGGCTAACTATCTTTTCGGCTATACATCTAACTGCTTTACTATCAGTATCAGTATCTGATTCAGGTGCCCAAATACGAATGCTATTCATTCTAATTTTCTAGCATATCTTGCAAAAGATTACTGTGGTAAATTGCACTACCTACCCCAAAACTAGCCATCCAATCTGCTAAATCTTCACGGCATAAGCTTAAATCATCTAAGAGAAAAGCCTCTGTACCAGAATCCTTACCTTTTCTTAGCAATATTACTGAGGTCGTAGAGTTTATATCATCTAGACTAAAGCAGTCAAGTAATTGAGAACTATGAGTAGTTATAACTACCTGAATTTTCTGAGATAGCCTTTTGATGATAGCTGCTATATCTTTCAAGATTCCAGGATGAAGGTTTCTCTCAGGCTCTTCTATCCCGACTAAAGTAGGACCTTCAGGTGTATGCAGTAATGTACAATAGGCAATTTTCTAAGAGTACCGTCTGATAAATTTGAGAAAGGAATTTCCGAGCCATCTGCCTCCAGCACTCTGAGCAAATAATCATCGTTGTAAGAAACCAACTTCAACTTAACGTTTAGACATTTAAAGAGATCTTCATTAACTTTTTGAAACCTATCTTGTTGTTCCTTTGCCCAATACCTCAGCATTCTTTGTACTCTTCGACCATACGTATCTAAACTCAAAACAGGCTTATCACCTTTTGAATCCTCCTCAAGTTTGAAAGCAACGAATGCTTCTTTAATAAAGTCAGGATCTAAATCGTAGAATTCCCAATTTTCAATAAACTCAGTGATACTTGCTGTAACTGGTTTTTCACCAAAGTTACCAGCAGAAGTTAAAGCTAATTTGTCTGGTTTAGCTCGATATACTTGAGTATTTTTTCTGTTCTCATCTCGCACTTCTCCAATCCCATTAGTTAAATCAATAACCTTGGTCTTGCCTACTGTTAAGATTTCTCGTGAAATACGAGATTCATCAGTATAGTCCTCAGAATCTGTTGCCACAGAGACGCAGTATTCTACCTGTTTTTTCGTATCTTGTATCTTCACGGTAAGACGAATATCTTCACCTGCACCAACTCGATGCATCATCTCCAGAAAGTTAGTTGGGGGTGCCGAGCCATTTGCTACTAAAAATTTTAGAAAGCTTAAAGATTCTAAGCAGTTTGACTTACCACTTGAATTAGCCCCAACTAAAATAGTCAAATTTCTAAAGCTTAAATTCACACTACTTAAGCTTTTGTAGTTATTGATTTGGGCAGACACTAGCTTGGGAGTAAAATCACTCATGCTTTTGAGGTAAGGGAATCAGTTAGAACATATCAATAAGATTAGCAGTTCTCTAAATTCTATCTCGATTAGCATAGACGGCAAAATCTGGATATATAGTTCTCGTACTACATACAGCGTAGTGTAGTACGAGTGATTGATCGCCCCATCTCAAAGGCGATCGCGATAAGCGCCAAGTCAAAAGCTTAGGTTGGGATAACGCGATCGCGCTGCCAAACTCCCCCTATGGAATTTCCCAAGCTCAGTCAATCGGAAGGACTCAACTGGGATTAAACTAAGGGGTGAAAACGGGTTACGACTGGGTAATCTTTGAATGGTGCAAGTCTGACGTTTTATGTAGTCACCGTTCAAAGTCATCCATGCAATGGGGTTGGAGTTTATGAGATCTTACTTGGCGGCTGCCATTCAAATGACAAGTGTGCCCGATTTGAAGAAAAATCTGGCGGAAGCAGAAGACCTAATTGACCTGGCAGTGCGCCAGGGAGCGGAACTGATTGGGTTGCCAGAAAACTTTTCCTTTTTAGGAGAAGAACAGGACAAAATGGCTCAGGCGGAGGCGATCGCCCAAGCAAGCGAAAAGTTCATCAAAACAATGGCGCAGCGTTTTCAGGTCACCATTTTGGGCGGCGGTTTCCCGGTTCCGGTGGGGAATGGCAAAGTGTACAATACGGCGCTGTTGGTGGGTGCCAGTGGAGAAGAGCTTGCCCGGTATGAAAAAGTGCATTTATTTGATGTTAATGTGCCGGATGGCAATACCTATCAAGAGTCGGTCACAGTGTTAGCAGGGCTAAGAATGCCGCCTGTTTACCCTAGTAAAGACTTGGGCAATCTGGGGCTTTCCGTTTGCTATGATGTGCGGTTCCCGGAGCTTTATCGCCACCTGTCCCAAATGGGCGCGGAGGTCTTATTCATTCCAGCGGCGTTTACTGCCTACACGGGCAAGGATCACTGGCAGATTTTGCTACAAGCGCGGGCAATTGAAAACACCTGCTATGTGCTGGCACCTGCCCAAACGGGGCGGCATTATGCGATGCGACAAACTCATGGACACGCGATGATTATTGATCCGTGGGGCACAGTGCTAGCAGATGCAGGCGATAAACCCGGTGTGGCGATCGCGGCGATCGAACCTTCTCGTTTAGAACAGGTACGTCGTCAAATGCCCTCATTGCAACATCGCGTATTTCTCTGAAGCTACAGCAACCCCGATGCTTCCTACTGGCGAATGACGGATAGAAATGCGATCGCTCGTGCTTCAAACACAGCGGCATATATCACTCATCTATCTTCACGCCGTACCTCTTGATCTCTTAGATTACAAAGGTCCAATCTCGACAGATTTGACGAGTTTGGCTCCAGAGGGAGGCGTGAATTTGAAGGTATCTGCGGTGATCGCGGGGTTGGGAGTCCGGCTGAGAATGTGTTCGATGATGTCTACGTTAAAGCCATCTGACTTGCCATTTAGACGAATCTGCTTGAATTCTGCGGTGGCGGGTTCGATTAGGGCTGAAATGGTGAATCCTTCTTTATCCGTGAATTCGTAACGGTAGAGCGATCGCCCGTCTAAGGTTTGGCTGGCTCCTTTTAGGGGTAAGGTATCCGTGATGCCCAATTCTTTTAATACTTGCGGATCAGCCAAAGTGCCGCTGGCAAACAATTTGCGGACATCTGGTGTGACTGTTGAATACCAATAGGACGAGATGCCAACCCAATAGTAATCATTCAAGTCATCAAATTTTTCAACCGAGGTGATGGCATATTGCTGCAAATCTGGGCGATACAGCCAGATCCGTTTGCCATCGGATATGACCCTGCTTGTCACCGTTTTTCCGGCATCGGTTGGAAAGGTGATTTCAGCGCGGAACTTGTTTGGCGCTTGCACCACTGTCGTCACTTTGGCAAGGCTAGTGACATCGGTGCCGCCAGATGTTGCTTTCACTCGAATTTCTGAATCTGTTTGGTAGCGATCGCTCTGAACAAAGACTGCACTTGCCTTTGCCAATAGAGTTAGATCTACCTTGCTGCTCAGTTGGCTGAGCAAGGTTGGTGCGGTAGGAGTAGCCTTGGCAGATTGAAGAAGCGATTGATTGCCGACATTCGTTGCTCCCGCAAACCCAACTATGGTTAAGCTCACACTAACCATGACAGCGCTAATGATCTGTTGCATGAAATCATCCATATGAATAAGTAAAACGCGATCGCTCAAGCAGTCCCGCAGTGTTGTGCGATCGCGTTCTTTCAGGTTACCCAGTCTTTTTCAGAGTCTCACAGGTTTAAGCAAATGCCGACTTACCCGCAAACCGTGCCGCTTTCCCCAACTGCCGCTCAATTCTCAGCAGTTGGTTGAATTTGGAGACGCGCTCACCGCGACAGCCCGACCCGGTTTTAATTTGTCCGGCTCCGGTGGCGACTGCAATATCGGCGATCGTCGTATCTTCCGACTCGCCCGATCGATGGGAAACCATGTAGCTGTAGTTATTTTTTTGGGCTAATTCAATCGTGTCCAGGGTTTCGGTTAAGGTGCCAATCTGGTTCACCTTAATCAACACCGAGTTAGCAATTCCTGCCTCAATCCCCTCTGCCAAAATTTTGGCATTAGTGCAGAACAAGTCATCGCCCACCAGTTGCACCGTGCCGCCAATCTCCTTCGTCAGCAGGCTCCAACCATCCCAGTCATTTTCGCCCATGCCGTCTTCTAAGGAAACGATTGGATATTGCTTTGCCCAAGCTGCCCACAGCGCCACCATTTCTTCTGAAGTTTTGGCTTCCTGGGTGGATTTGAAGAATTGATATTTGCCCTCTTTCCACATTTCGCTGGTTGCCGGATCAAGGCAAATTGAAATATCTTCGCCCGGTGTGTAGCCTGCCTTGGCGATCGCCTCCACAATCACCTCCATTGCTTCTTCGTTCGACTTCAGATCCGGCGCAAACCCGCCTTCGTCGCCCACAGCGGTACTATAGCCCTTCGCTTTCAAAATCGACCTCAGGGCGTGGAAGGTTTCGATTCCCATCCGAATCGACTCCGCAAAACTGGGTGCATTGTGCGGCGCAATCATAAACTCTTGAAAATCAACCGTGTTGTCTGCATGGGCACCGCCGTTAATCACGTTCATGCAAGGTACGGGCAACAATGACGCATTCACGCCGCCTAAATAGCGGTATAACGGCATTCCCATATAGGTTGCCGCCGCCTTTGCTACCGCCATCGAAACCGCCAAAATTGCGTTTGCGCCGAGATCCGCTTTGTTGGGGGTGCCATCAATTTCAATCATCAGCATGTCAATTTCGCGCTGAGCAGTGGCTTCCATGCCCACCAACTCTGGCGTGATTTTCTCGTTGACATTGTCCACTGCCTGCAATACGCCCTTACCGCCGTAACGCTTCGGATCGCCATCCCGCAGTTCTACTGCTTCCTTTTCACCCGTTGAAGCCCCAGACGGCACGATCGCCGATCCTTCCGTGCCATCTTCTAATATCACCCGCGCTTCAACCGTCGGATTACCTCGCGAGTCCAAAACTTCACTGGCAATAATGTCCTCAATGTACATAGGAAATCCTCCTTACAATCCGAGTGGTTATGCGATCGCCTGCTTCTAAACAAAGCACTGAACAGCAGCGGTTTTTGCTTAAAGAATACTACCCCATTCCGCAATCTCCTAAGAGTGCCATAGGAAACACATAGGGAGGGCGAAGGACGAGGGGCGAGCGGTGAGAAACTCAACCCCACACCCCCATCCGCTATTATGGTTAAGTCTTAATCCCCATAGTTTTCCCTTCTACACCCTAATTCCCTGACCCCTGACCCCTAGCCCCTACTTACAATGAATTGGATTTCTCGTTGGAAAAAAGCGTTTTTGTTTGCCCTCTGTGGGTTCATGCTCAGTTGGCTAGTCAGTTGTGGAGGTGCGCCTTCCAATAGCCCTCAAGCAACCACAGCGAACGGCAAGCAAGAAATTGAATTTTGGACGATGCAGCTTCAGCCAGAATTTACCGATTATTTCAACAAGCTAATTGCCCAGTTTGAGCAAGAAAATTCGGCTTATACCGTGCGTTGGGTGGATGTGCCGTGGGCGGATATGGAGCGCAAAATTCTCACTGCCGTGTCTGCCAAAACTGCGCCCGATGTGGTGAATTTGAATCCTGGATTTGCCTCCCAGTTGGCAGAGCGGAATGCCTGGATGGAATTGGAGGACAAGGTTCCGGCGGAGGTGCAGCAGCTTTATTTGCCGAATATTTGGAAGGCTAGCACGCTGAATGGCAAAACCTTTGGCTTGCCCTGGTACTTAACCACTCGCGTGACGATTTACAACACGGATTCTTTCCAGAGATCGGGGATAAATAAGCCACCTGCTACCTATGCAGAGTTGGCAACGGCTGCCAAGACGCTGAAGGATAAAACGGGGAAATATGCCTTTTTTGCTACCGTGGTGCCTGAGGATTCTGGCGAAGTGTTGGAATCGTTTGTGCAGATGGGCGTGACGTTGACCGATGCAGAGGGCAAGGCGGCATTTAATACGCCCCAAGGCAAAGCGGCATTTGAGTATTGGGTGAATCTCTACAAAAATGGTTTGATTCCTAAAGAAGTGCTGACGGAGGGACACCGCCACGCGATCGATCTATACCAGCGGGGAGACACGGCGGTTTTGGCATCGGGTGCTGAATTTTTGAATAACATCGCCACCAACGCGCCGACGATCGCCAAAGCTTCTGGCTCATCCACTCAAATTACGGGTGACACGGGCAAAAAAAACGTGGCGGTGATGAACTTGGTTATTCCCAAGGATACGGATGTGGCGGAAGGGGCGCTTAAGTTTGCCCTTTATGTCACCAATGACGCAAACCAGCTTACTTTTGCCAAGGCTGCGAACGTGTTGCCTTCCACCGTAAAAGCACTGCAAGATTCCTACTTCAGTACGACTCCAACCAATGCTACGCCAGTAGACAAAGCCAGGGTAATCAGCGCGAAGCAAATGCAGGATGCAGAAGTGCTAGTTCCCGCAATGAAAAATGTCAAAAAGCTGCAAAAAGTGATTTACGACAATTTGCAAGCTGCTATGTTGGAACAAAAAACGGTTGATCAAGCCATCAATGATGCTGCTACCGAATGGAATAGTCAGGCTTAACGTTTTCTTGATTCACAGGAATTTCAATCACAAATTCAGTTCCTTTCCCTAAGGATGAATGGCAGGACAAGGTTCCGTGATGGCGCTCTGTGACGATTTGATAGCTGATGGATAACCCCATGCCCGTGCCTTTACCCACAGGTTTGGTGGTGAAAAATGGATCAAACAGGCGATCGCGCACTGCTTCAGGAATTCCTGCTCCATTATCTGTAATGCGGATAAGGATGTGATTAGAACGGGTCAGTTCGGTGTGGATGGTGATCAGCGGTAATAGGCAAGAGGCAAGAGGCGAGAGGGTTTCTGTGGCATTCGGTGCAGAGCTTGACGCACTGTTTTCAATCTTCTCATCGATCGCATCGATCGCGTTGCTCAAGAGATTCATAAATACTTGGTTGAGTTGTCCGGCATAGCATTCTACTTGAGACAGGGTGCCATAGTGCTTGGTGACGGTGATTTCGGGGCGATCGCTGCGTCCTTTGAGCCGACTTTGTAAAATCATCAGCGTGCTATCAATGCCGTCGTGAATATCAACTGCTTTGAAATCTGACTCATCCATGCGGGAGAACGTTCGGAGGGAAGAAACAATTTTTTGAATGCGTTCAGCCCCTACCCGCATGGATGACAGCAGCTTCGGTAAATCTTCAAGCACAAAATCCAGGTCGATCGCGTCTGCCTCGCCTTGTACTATGCTGACCGGGTTGGGATACGCCCGCTGGTAAACCTGAATTAGCCGAATCAAATCTTGAGCATATTCATTCGCGTGGAAGAGGTTGCCAAAGATAAAGTTCACTGGATTATTGATCTCGTGGGCAACGCCAGCCACCAGTTGTCCCAAGGAAGACATTTTTTCGCTCTGAATCAACTGAGACTGGGTATGCTGGAGTTCTTTGAGGGTATGTTCTAAATCTTGAGCCTTTTGCCGAAGTTCCTGCTCACTGCACCGCAGGGCTTCTTCTGCAATTTTTTGGTCAGTAATGCTCAGCCCTGCGCCGCGAAAGCCGACAATCTCACCTTGCTCATCCAACAGCGGCAGCCCATTCACTTTTTCCCAAGCGATTTCTCCAGACGGGGTGATGTTGCGATGCTCTAAGGTAAAGCTTCTTTTGTGGGCACAAGCATTTTTCAAGACTGCTTTCACCTTGACGCTATCGGTTGTAGGCATAAACTCAAATGGCGATCGCTCCAACAGTTGGGCGGGTGTGTAGCCTTTGACAGATTTTACTTTTTCGCTAACGAAGGTATAAACCCCTTCTAGGTTGAGTTCCCAGAGATATTCTCCAGCGGCTTCGCTCACATCTCGAAACCGCTGTTCGCTTTGACGCAGAGCCGCTTCCGCTTGTTTGCGAATGACTTCATCACGCTTTGCTTCGCTAATATCAAATGCAATGCCTTGAAAGCCAACAAGTTCCCCTTGGATGCCATACATAGGAGAAGCATTGCTCATCATCCAAGGTGTGCTGCTATCTTTACACTGCGCTCGAAACTCTAGCCCAGACTGCTTTTTACCCGTAGCCGCAATCTTTTTGAGAAACGCTTGGCAGGCAGGTAAATCTTTTGGATAAATGCAGTGGGTAAAAGACTGGTGCAACACCTCAGAAATTTCAAAGCCCCAAATATCGGTGAAATGGGGCGAAAGATAGGTAAAAGTGCCATTCAGGGCTAACTCAAAAATTACGCCATTGGCATGTTCAACTAGACTCCGAAACTTTGCTTCACTGGCAGCAAGGGCAATTTCTGCCTCGTTGCGATCGCGAATTTCTGCCTGTAGCTGGGCAATCACCATTTGCAAGGTTTGGGTTCGTTCTTCAATCCGCAGTTCTAACTGTTCGGTTAAACGCTCTGTTTCTATGTGTTCAGCGTTCTCGTCTGATTTTAAACTCGCTTGCGTGATGGTATGAAGCTGATGTTTTAATTGAGCATTTTGTTGACGTAACGCTTTTATTTCTTGCTCTAAAGATGGGGTTGACATGTTAAAGAAGAATTGATGGTAGCTGCTGGATGAATAAAAAGTCCCTTTTAACCCAAACTGACTGAGCATTTGTTTTCTAATACAAGCAGGCAGAGCGGGTGGACATGCTCCCTGACATCTAGCCTATCAATAAACATTCCGCTGATATCACTAGTGGCTTTCCAATTATTAGATGATGGGTGAGGAGGGTAAGATAGAAGG
>QBMH01000098.1 GCA_003249025.1 Leptolyngbya sp.
CTAATCCCTACCTCCCCTTGCTCTCGAATGCTTCTAGAAAATTATGCCTCTAATTTCTCCCTGTGACACTTTAAAGGGCGGAATGTCGGGTACATCATTGCGTACTAGGCTCGACAACCCGCGCTCTGCTCCAATTGTTTCAGACGATTTTGGATGCGTTTACAGTCGGCGATCGCCGGTTGAAAGTCTGGCTTTAATGCGATCGCGTTTTCAAACGACCGGATGGCTTCTAAATACTGCTTCAGTTCGGCTAATGCCCGACCCCGCCAATACCACGGGATATGGCGTTTAGGCTTCAACCGGATTGCCCGCTCAAATGCGGTGATCGCTTCTTTGTAACGCTGTGATCGCATGAGGCTAGCCCCTAAACAACACCAAAGTTCCACATGCTGTGGATTAAGCTGGAGCGCTTTGTTATAAGCAGTCACCGCTTCATCATGACGACTCAAGAGTGTCAACACATTCGCCTGACACCGCCATAATTCTGGATCATCTGAACAGTATTGCAGCGCTTGATTAAACGCAGCTAGGGCTTCTCCATAACGCTGCAACTTTTCTAAAGTGCGCCCTTGATTAAACCAGATGTGGTGGGTGTCTGGTGCTGGCGTGTTTGGAGGTTCAGGCGCAAGATCTGCACCTGTGAGACTGGTAACCAAAAAATTAATCTGAGTTTCCTCTTCTTCAATCAGGTGGATTAAATCTGTATCTGGTGCGTTTGGGGTGCAGTTGATAATGGAAGTTTCTTCAAAAAAGTCACTGGATGTATCAAGATTCAAAGCCGCTGCATACTCTTGTGGTTGCTGAGCTTTGCTAGAAGCCGCTTGGCGTAATCCCAAGTTTGAGGAGGTAAAGCAGTTTTTTTCAGTCGTTCCCGAAAAAATGGTCACATCTTCATCAACCGTTGGCGCAATTACGCTTTGGTGAAGCTGTTTGAGAATGCGGGTGCGGGCATCGACTGAGGCTTGAAAATCGGGCTTAAGCTGTAAAACCCGGTCATAGCTGGCGATCGCCGCTTCCGATTGCCCCAGTTTTTCCAGCAGTTTCCCGCGATCGTGCCATGCCCAAAAATTGGTTGGCTGAAGCTGAACGACCTGTTGAAATGCAATCAGAGCCTCATGCGTTTTTTTCACCGTGGCAAGTAACGTCGCTTGCTTAAACCAGGCAAGGTGATCATCCGGTTGGATTTCCACTACACGCTGATACGCCGCGATCGCGTGATCCCATTCCTGTAAATTTTCCATTGCCATACCGCGCATAAACCAGGCAAGACCGTCATTGGGGTTGTCTTGAATGGCGCGATCGCAGGAGGCGATCGCTTCATCATAATGCTGCAAATGGTACAGCGTATCCACCTGCTTTAATCGGCTCAAAAGCTGCTTGCGGCTGACAATTGCCACCTGAAAATCAGGCTTGAGGTTCACCGCGCGATCATAGGATGCAACTGCTTCTTCAAACCGATTCAGGGTTTCTAACATTTTGCCGCGATCGTGCCATGCCCAGTAGTTATCGGGTTTTAGCTGCACCACTTGCTCGTAAGCTTGAAGTGCCTCTGGCGATCGCTGAAGCCGTTCAAAGGCATTACCGCGCTTGTACCACGCCAAGTAATCTTCTGGCTGAAGCTGGAGAACGCGCTCATAGGAATCAGCCGCTTCTTCGTAGCACTCCAAATTTTCTAAGGCAATTCCCCGCTTAAACCAGGCTACATAATCACTGGAACTGGCTTGAATCACTCGGTCGTAGGCAACAACAGCTTCCCGATAGCGCTGCTGATGGAATAATTCGTCTCCCCGTTCTAACCAAACGAGATGCCCCTCTAAGGTGACGATGGTTTGCTCAGTTAATAAGTCAGCAACCGAAGTGACTCCCATCAAACCGTTCAAATCTGCCAGTGCTTCTGTGGCAGAGGGATAGCGATCGCGAAAATCGTACCGCACCATCCGATCCAAAATGGCAGCAAGTTCTGAGCTAACCTGAACGCGATCGCGCCACAAAATTTCGCTTGTTTTCAAATCCTTCGGCAATTTTTGTAAGTAAGTGCCTGACAGGCATTGAATCGCCAGAATGCCAACCGCATAAATATCGCTACTAAAGCAAGGCATTCCTGCCAATTGTTCGTTCGGCATATAGCCAGAGGAGCCGATCGCCACACTATCCGTTGAGTGCGTAAGCTCACCATTAGCCCAGCCAATTTGTTTGACGGCACCAAAATCGATTAAGACCAAACAATGATCCTGTGATCGACGAATTAAATTAGACGGCTTGATATCCCGGTGAACCACCTGTTGCTGATGAACAAACTCTAGTACCGTCAAAATATCCTGCAAAAGCTGCAACACCTCTGCCTCAGCAAACTGAGTCCGCTGCCGTAATTCTTGATTAAAAACGATTCCTTCAATAAATTCCTGCACCAAAAAAAACTTTTGCTCTTCTTCAAAGTGAGCAAATAGCCTGGGAATCTGGCTATGACTGCCCAACGCATAAAGCACCTGAGCTTCTGTATCGAATAGGCGTTTTGCAGATTGAAACGTTTCTGGGTCAACCTTTTTAGGTTTTAGCTGTTTGACCACACAGGTCGGCTGTCCAGGCAAATGCAAGTCGTCAGCTAAATAGGTTTGCCCAAAACCTCCTCCTCCCAAATGTTGCCTGATTTGGTACCGGCTTCCAAGAATTTTGCCCAGCATAACTTGCCAATATTCCAGAGTTTACAAGCCTATGAGCGACAGCCAGGAAATGTCCGAAGCTACTCCAGCCTATCTATAAGGATCGCAACAAAGCGGTTTCAAGGGTTCCGAGGAATTACCCAGAAAAGTTTAAAACCGTCGTAGATTTGCATAAAGAAACCGTAAAGATTCCGGTTGGAGATGAAGTTTGCTGGAATAAGGTAGCGATCGCCCTACTTACTGGAAAGTTGGAGCGATCGCCCCATCCGGCTTGCATCAAATCCTGTTTAAAGTTGTGTCTTTTAATCATTTTTTGATGTTTATGAAGAATCGATTAAGTTATGATTTTTGCTAGGGATGCTCACTCTGTTTATGTAAGAGTCATCACGCAAGGCTGCAATGCAATACTAGAAAATATACTGACTTTTCTCTAGACTCTAGCGCGATGTGTTTTTGATGGTGCAATTTGCCTGATTGTTTGGGGCATTGATGTAGCGCATTAACCTTTGACATTCCAGATCGGGTAAATGACTCTACAAATAGACTGCAAAGTGCCCCTATCGTCGCAAGAAGCATCTGCAAATCAGCTCTAAAGATAGCAATGCCTAATACTTTTCTGAGTCATAAATACTCAATACTACTGACTTTAGTTTATGTGTATAAATTGTATGTATTGCCCCCATGAGTCTCCATTTAGTCTTGGCTCATCTGTCTCTCTCGAAGAGCTAGTGACTAAATCCATATCACAATTCAATATTGATTCTAAACAAGAGTTAATAGATTCTATTTCAGTTAATCTCTTCGGATCTTCTAGCTCTTTAATCGGCGCGGATACTATCGATCTAAGCCCGGTAAAGCATGTTTCAGATCTGTTTGATTACGCTTTGACCCGTTTGAAGGGTTTGGGACAAACCGCGATCGCGCCTGCGCTTCAAGCAGCCATTATCACTGAACTAAACAACCAGCAAGATAACGCTTTTCAACGTTCGCTCCGACCAACCTTGCTGATAGATCCAGTCGATCGCAACCCACCAATCATTGCACCGATTGCTCCGCCCATTGCACCGATTCCGGTTAGTTTGGTGACCCTTAGCAATCTGCTTTTTAGTGGGAAAGAAGGCGATACAGGCACCTTTCAACTGAAGCTTAACTTAGAGCAAGCGCCCACCTCAAATATTACGCTGGCATTGACATCGGGTAACTTTTTGGTCGTGGATGCAGATAACAATTTGCAAAACGGCACTCAAAATTTTGTGACCTTTACACCGCAAACCTGGAATCAAATTCAAACGGTTTGGTTTATTGCTGAGGTGGACGGAATTGGAACCGATCGCGCGATTGGCAATACTATCGACTACCAGCTAAGCGGTGAGGCAGTAGCCAGCGGCACCTATGATCTCGGCTCAATTACCAATACCTATGCTCCTGATACCTCGCGGTTTAATATTGACCTCGACTTTCGTAACGATACGTCTGGTTTTTGGACACTTGAGCGACGGGCGATCGCCCAACAAGCATCCATGGATTGGTCAAGCCGAATTGCTAATGAGTGGACTGGCTTGCAGTTAAATGGAACGATTAACAAATTACAAACTGGCTCCACTACTACGGCGTTTCAAACTCGGCGCTATGTAGATGATTTGGTTGTGTTTGTGAACACCATAGACTCTAACGGCACCGCAGGAGGCTATGGCGGAATTGAATATGACTATGGGGGCTGGATCACCTCCGCCGATCTGATGCCTCGTGTTGGGCAGATTGCGATCGACGAAGCAGTCAGCAATACTTACCTTTACAATGCGGTGTCGCATGAACTGGGGCATACCCTCGGCTTGTTAGGGTTGAATTGGGCAGGCTATTTGCAGCAAGACTTTACAAACCCCCAAACCGCTGTCTTTCAAGGAGAGTACTCCAAAGCACTCAATGGCGGACAAGACATTCCGTTGCAGTCTCAAGATGGAGCCAATCCAGTCACCGGGCAGTATGACTATTGGCATCCGGCTGCCAGAGTTTCATCCATTCTGTCTTACCAGTGGCTTTACTATTTACCGGGTCCCACCGAAATGGATTTTGCTATGCTGGCAGACAGTGGCTACCGGATTTATGGGATTAATGCACCTTTGCCGCCTGTGGTGGTGCCTGTAGCCAGTATGCCCCTAGAAATACCGACCAACCTAACTCGCCCAGTTCCAGTAGTTGTTGCCAGTGCTGAGTCGGTTGTTGCACAGGAGGAGCAACCGAGTCACCTAATCAACACAGTTGTTCAAGAATCGAACGAATCAACTCAAGAATTAGCTTCGGTGCTGTAAATGGTTTAGGTAGATTACATCCCAATGCCCAATCGCCCCGCCAAGCTGGGGGTTAGAGGCAGCAACGTAACAATCATTAAAAATAGCGCCAGTAGACATAACGCCGCCCGTGCATCATCTGGCTCGGTCACTTCGTTCGCGCAAGGACGCTCCAAATCACGCTGGAGAAACAACAGAACTATCGCCCAATAAAATGCGAGTGGATTCACAAAAGAAGCCAATCCCAACACAATCAAAGTGCCAAAGGTGGTTCGGGCGGCAATTTTGCGACCGTAGACGGCTTGCACAATGCGTCCCCCATCCAATTGTCCGGCGGGCAACAGATTGAGGGCAGTGATCACTAACCCTAGCCAACCTAAAACAACAAATGGATGAACATCGACAATGGGTTGTTTTAAGGATTCTTGCAACACCACGCGTGCCAAAGTGCCCACCAAAATGGAACCCTGAAAAAATTCTGACGGCAGTTGAAACAAGCTCCCTTTGTGGGAGAGTAGTAAGCCGAGAAGGAGTACAAAAAAGGAAACACACCCTCCAGCGGCGGGTCCTGCAAATGCTACGTCGAATAGAACATTGCGGTTGGGCAAGATGGAGAGAAACTTAGTTAAAGCGCCAAAGGAGCCAATTTGAAGAGTGGGAATGAAGAAGGGCAGGCTCAGACGCACGTTATGGCGATTGGCAATGACCCAATGGGCAATTTCGTGAGCCGCCAAAATACCAATAATGCCTGCTGCAAACGGAACGGTTTCAACGACTCTGGTAGGGTTTTCAAACAGGTCAAAGCCCAACATTAACCCTGAGCTTTCTAAGCAGGCAAGCACACTAAGAACGAGTAAAAAGCCTGCTAACAGATTTTGCGTCAAGTTCAGCGGTTGGGGATCGCGACTGCTTGGTAGGACAATGATCACGGGTTTATCATCCTGATTTTCAACCAAAAATAGACGATAGGTTTCTCCCAACCGAATTTTTAAGCTTTCGGCAAGTTTTGTATAAGCTTCTTCTGGGTCACCGCGAAGATTGCCGCGAAAGATTACGCCTTCTTGATACGGAATGGTTTCGGTGGCAAAAAAAGTATCAATCCCAAAAATACCTTGGATCGCTTTGAGGTCTTCCGGGGGAAGCGGGACGACATCAGCATCGGTATCCTCTTCTGGCGCTGAGCTTACTCCAGATCCAACTGGGCTAGATTCGGGGGGGATTGAGTCGTTTGATGCAGAGTGAGCAAGATTATCAGTTTGCGCGATCGCGCTTGCCCGTCGAGCCGCTGTTGCTTCTTGCTTGAGCGATCGCACTTGACTGCCCAACCCAATGTAAATTGCGGTAGACCCAACCAACAGCAGCAACACAACCGCCAGATTTAGCATCACGCCAGCGGCGGCAAGCCCAAAAAATAGCAGCCAGGGAACCATCAGCGCCACTGATTGCAACCACGCAAAAATGCCAAGCTTGCCAAAGGGTCTAGCGCGAAAAAAGCCCCACGCTAACAAGCCAACTCCAAAAACAACCGTTAGTATTGTCAAATCTTCAGTCATTGCCGTGAACATCCCAAACCTTTTTGCTAAATCAAACGAGACTATTTCAAAGTTAAAAAGACTTTATTGAGTTCTAATAAAACGTCTAAACATTTACTCTACCTGAATTAGATAACTCAATTTCTCAATTAAAAAAGAGGGAACCCATCGGACTCCCTCTAATGTTTCATTTGAGTCAGTTAGAACATAAAAAACGAGCTATTTCTTACCCTTTTTGCCGTCTTTTTTCTTCTCGTTCTTTACTTCTGCTTCTACTGCTTCTGCCGCTTCAGTCGCTTTACTGTCTCCGGCAGGAGCAATTCCCATTTGAGCAGCCACCTCTGCGGCAAAATCCGTTTCTTCCTTCTCAATGCCTTCGCCTAGTTCAAACCGAACGAAGCGGCGGACTTGAATGTTTTCACCCAAACTCGCTACATGCTGAGCCACTAACTCTTCGATCGTGATGTTTTGATCTTTAACATATGCCTGATCGAGCAAGCACATTTCCTTCAGTCGCTTTTCAATGCGCCCCTGCACAATTTTTTCTTTAATCGCCTCCGGTTTGCCCGATAGGTCATCGCGACCCATCTCCATTTCTTTTTCCTTGTCTGCGATCGCGGCAGGAATGTCGCTAATTTTGACATACTCTACCTTGGATGCCGCAATTTGCATGGCAATATTTTGAACGAGTGCCTTAAATGCCTCATTCCGAGCCACGAAATCTGTTTGGCAATTTACCTCTACCAACACGCCAATCCGGCCACCAATGTGGATATATTGACCTACTAGCCCTTCCGCAGCCACTCTACCCGCTTTTTTCTCAGCCGATGAAATTCCTTTTTTCCGCAGCCATTCGCTTGCCTTTTCAATATTGCCCTCCGTTTCTTGGAGCGCTTTCTTACAATCCATCATGCCTGCGCCAGTTTTTTCACGCAGTTCTTTAACCATTTTTGCTGAAATGTCTGCCATATGCCCTTACTCCTAACGGTCTAAAGTAATAAGCGATGAGTGGTAAGTTAGGGTCTGTAAACTTACCACTCAACACTCATTAATATTTACTGCTCAGTTTCCTCAGTTTCGTCTGGGAAAGCACCACCATCCTCATAGTCGTACTCCCCATCCGCGCCATCGTAATCATCGTATTCTTCGTCGGCTTCAAGCTGACCATGCCGACCTTCATAGATCGCATCCGCCAATTTACCCACTATCAGCTTAATTGACCGAATAGCATCATCGTTCGCTGGAATCGGAATATCCACCACATCAGGATCACAGTTGGTATCCAACATCGATACGATAGGCAAGTTGAGCTTTTGGCACTCTTGAACTGCGTTGTATTCTCGTTTTTGATCCACGATCACAACAATGTCGGGCACCTTCCGCATCGCTTTGATGCCACCCAGATATTTCTGGAGCTTTTCGAGTTCGCGGCGCAAGACAGATGCTTCTTTCTTGGGCAATAAATCTAGACCACCCGTAGCTTCGCGGCGTTCGAGATCTTTTAGGCGATCGACGCGTGTTTTGATAGTCGCCCAGTTGGTGAGCATTCCGCCCAACCAGCGCTGGTTCACATAGTAAGCGCCACAGCGGCTCGCTTCTTGTGCCACGATTCCAGCAGCTTGACGTTTGGTGCCAATGAACAGGAACTTTTTACCCTGCTCAGAGGCAGTCCGCACGTAGTTATAGGCTTCATCCATTAATCGGGCGGTTTGCACCAGATCAATAATGTGAACGCCATTGCGGGATGTGTAGATGTAGGTATCCATTTTGGGATTCCAACGGCGGGTTTGGTGCCCAAAGTGAACCCCAGACTCTAATAATTGAGCCAATGAAACGACTGGCATATTGACTTTTCTCCTGTTCGGGTTATTCCTCCATCCGGCTGCATCTCTGAATTGAGACACCCGAAATTCCGGATGTGCGAATTTAAACAACATTTCTAGTATAGCGTAGCCAGTAGAATACTAAAGCTTCTCAGAAGCCTAATAACTTTGGAGAAGTCCTTAGTGAAGTCTCTATAAGGCATCGCTCTATTCAATTTTTGGTGCTTTTACAAAATCCCACGTTCTTCTTTGCGAGTCAGATAAGCAGCTAATTGAGCAGGCGACTTTAATTTAACCTTTTGTGGACAGCTAGCATGATAATCTCTACCAGGATTATGAGGGCAAGCAAGATAGAACATATCTAAAGCTGCACCTTTATGATCTTGTTTCTCACGTAAAATCATAGGGAGATGATGCACCGGACACATTACTTCGTCATCTTTTTCTTGTAAGTGTGATTTGACTCGCTTAACGATGGCTGTTTCTACAGAAGGTTGATGGAAAATTTTGGAAAGTTCTCGATTAGAAATTTGAAACTCAAAAATATTTGCCTTGTGAAGCAAACCTAAATCTTTAGCGGTGAAGTTTTGAGTTTTACAGTTTGGAGTTAGATCATTGTAATAACTAATACAAGACCAGAAAAAATCACTGAGTTGGTAGAGGCTCCCATCTAAGCGTTGCTTAGACTGTAAAATCATAGGCTGCCCACAACTACATTTCTTCTCTAGAACAACTTGTCCCATGTGAAATTGCAGAATATGAGCTTTGTCATTATTTATGACTGACGTTGCATAGTCCTCTGGTTTAGCAATTTGCTCTTCTGCAATCTCTGCTGATTTAAGGTCTTGATATTCCTTGAATTTTTCATTTCGCAAAAGTTCTAATTCTTGTTTACGTTCTTGATCTTTAGTAGAAACGCGACCATCACGCTTTTCCTTGCGTTCAAGATCAATAAATTCAACATCGACCGTTTCAAGATCTTGTTTTACTTCCTGTGACTTTGTTCTACTTGAACGGCTTGCGCGTTGAGCGTTTGTATTAGCGGTGTTATTCTGCCTACGGAAATTAGTCCAATTTCGGATTACTTCTACAGTCGTAGCTCTGACGATTTCGGTGAAAATAATTGAACCAATTACGAATAATGCCTCGAACATAAACTTAATGCCAAATCAGATGAGGTTTACGTGCAACAGCAGCTTTGAAGCTTACACTCGCTCATCTAGCTTGCCCATACCTCTTTATCTCTTAACTTTTGGATGGGATTGTCAAGCTGAAATTTCAAAATTAGGCACATAAAAGCCTTTACTGTATTAGGCACATAAAAGCCTTTACTGTAAATTGTCTTGCATCTCTGCGTAGGCTTGATAGACTCCTTGGACGTTGTACCAGTTGAGGAAGATTCGGGCAAGTTCTAGGGCAAGTTGGGGTTTGCCTTGGTCGATCAGCCATTGAAGTAAGGGAGCCATGGTGCGTTCGTTGAGGAAGCCGCCGAGGGAGAGAACGCCCCAGAGAATGCGATGTAGCAAGGTCATTTGGATCATCAGGCGCACATTCCAAGTGGGATGTTTTTGATAAAAGAGGACACCCATTTTGCCGCGCTGGATTTCTTGGTCGATCAGTTTGGGAATCTGACTGAGGGAGAAGGGTGGATGCCAGTGATAGCCGACGGCATCGGGGCATTTGATTAGCTGTAAGCCTAGATTTTTAAGCCGCACACCGAGTTCTAGGTCTTCCCAGCCGTAGAGTTGAAATTGGGTATCGAAGAGTCCAGCTTGGATCAGCCAGGTACGAGTGATCGCCACATTTCCGGTAGCAAAAAACGCCTGAGAATAATCAGTGACTTTGAAAGGTTCCGAGGTGGGATCGTCAAAGTTGCAGGTGTTGATCACGCGCCCATAGGTGAATAGGCGATCGTGACCCAGCGATCGCGCCCCTTCCATCAGCTTTTCGGCATGGGATTGCAAAAAAACCTCTGTCACCACCAAATCGCTATCAATAAAAATGATTGTGTCACCCGTTGCCTTCTCGACTCCCAAATTTCGCGCCGCTGCTGCACCCCTATGATTTTGCTGAAACAGGCGCACATGGGGAAATTCAGCCGGACTGGTTTGCAGCCATTTCACCGTTTCATCGGTAGAGCCATCATCCACCACCACTACTTCGTATCCGGCAATTTGGCTCTGATCAAATAGCTGATGCTCTAACGCCGTCAGGCATTTTTCCAGAATAGGCTTCCGGTTGTAAGTGGGAATGACTACACTAAAAAACACAGCATCTCCCTTTGACCACGATAAGCCAGCGCGTCATGTCTGAATATATTGCCATTGTTCAATGGAATCGCCCCGACCAAGCAAAGTTTACCGATAACAGGTACAGTCGTGAACACATTTGGACGTTTGATGGAGGAGTTGAAGTTCCTGCATCGTCTTCGCCTCACGTTGTTCCTGTGCCCTATTCTAATCCTACTTGCGTTGATCCCGAAGAAGCCTTTGTTGTCTCTCTGGCAAGCTGTCATATGCTTTGGTTTCTCTCAATTGCAGCAAAGAAGAAGTTTGTGGTTGAGAGTTACGTTGACCAAGCTGTTGGAGTGATGGATAACAATCAGGATGGAAAGCTTGCCATCACAATGGTACGACTTCGCCCGCAGGTAACTTTTGCTGGCAATAACCTGCCAACCGAACAGCAAATTCAGGGTATGCACGAGGAAGCGCATCACAGTTGTTTTCTGGCAAATTCTGTGAAGACGACGGTGATTGTTGAAGCGATCGCTCCCTAGCTTCAGCATAAGTAGACGTTAAACCGCTAAAAACTCTCGAATGTATTGATTGACGAGTTGGGGCTGCTCTTGCTGTACCCAATGGCTACAATTGGAGATGTATTTGATCTGGAAGTCACGCACATATTGTTCCGTGCCGTAGGTGAGTTCTTTACCGAGGGGAATGTCATCTTCGCCCCAAATCATTAAGGTCGGCACTTCTAAAACGCTCCAAGATCGTTGCGAGAAGGAACCGAATTGCAGGACGTTACGGTAGTAATTAACGGCAGCGGTGAGAACACCGGGTTTAGCAAAGGCGTTTTTGTAGGCTTCGATATCCGCACTGGTGAAGGCAGTTTTGTTGATTGCCATGCCTTGAAATACCTGTTCTAATGCCTGGTAGTCGTTTAACTGAATCAGGAGTTCGGGCAGGAAAGGCAGTTGGAAAAAGAAGATATACCAACTGCGGAGAAGTTGCTGCGGCGTGCGTAAGCCTGTGGCAAACTTGGCGGGGTGGGGCATGTTGAGGACGATGAGGCGGTCTACCATGGCGGGATGGGCATCGGCAAAAGACCAGGCGATCTCGCCACCCCAATCATGACCCACCAACACACATTTGTCGTAGCCTAAACCTGTAATCACGCCTTGCACATCGTTGATAAATTCGGGCATGGAGTAGGCGGTAGAGTCCGGTGGCTTATCGCTATCGTTGTAGCCGCGCAGGTCGATCGCTACCACTTTGTGATCTTTGGCAAACTCTGGAATTTGGTGCCGCCAAGAATACCAAAACTCTGGGAATCCATGAAGAAACAGCATTAAGGGTCCACTGCCTTGAGTTACATAGTGCAGCCGAATGCCGTTAGTGGTTATAAAATCGTGAGTCCAGGATTCTTGCATGGCAATTGCGGGTGACGAGTTACAAATGGCGATTAGAGAAAATTTAGACGTTATTTGTAACAACAGTCCGGACAATTTTAAATCGCTAACGGTAGAATGCGGGTTTTAGCCTCCTCAGGGAGGTCAAATGCCAACGGCAGAATGGGGGTTTCAGCCTCTGTCTCAAAAACTGTCCGGAGTATTGTTGTAAGATAAATTAAAATTCGTCGGTTGGGATGCGTTGGGTTGCCCAAATCGGTTCGCCATTTTCGTTTGTTTTGATGAAAGCTAAACGCCAGGTTTTCCCTTCTTTTTGGCGTTGCAAATACACTTCAAAGGGAGTTTGGCGTTGAGTAATGTCTCGTTTGGGCAGCTTGATGGTGTAGTCGCAGGTGCCTTTTACTTGATATGCCTGAAGCGCTTGAATTTGCAAAGGGGTTTTTTCAGCGATTTTGATGCGCCGAATTTCGATTTCAGGCTGAAGATCTAATCGAAGCTGTTGGTTAAGCTGCTGTTGGGTTTGGCTTAGCTGGAGCGCGATCGCTTGCTCCACTAAATCGTTTGGCAACTTTACACCCACAGTGCCACAGGCGGTGAGCAACAGTGCCAGCGCGATCGCCCAAATGACTCGTCCCATTTAGATTTCCACTCCAGATCCCATCTAATAATTATGACGGTTAAAGGGATAGTAATTAACCTAGCCGCTGTTCACCACTGGGGAGCGCTTTCCAGCAAAGCTGTTGCTGCATCTGGAGGGAGGGGTTTCGCGAAAAAGTAGCCTTGACCATATTCACACTGGAGCGATCGCAGTTGCGCTAGCTGGTGTGCTGTTTCTACGCCTTCCGCCACAATGTACATGTCCAGATTATGCCCTAGCATGATGATCGTTTTAACGATGTGAACGTCCTCACCTTCCAGTCCCATGCGGCTAACAAAGGAGCGATCCACTTTGATGGTGTCTGTGGGAAATCGATGGAGATAGCTAAGGGAGGAATACCCAGTGCCAAAATCATCAATGCTGAGTTGCAGATTCAGCGCTTTGAGGCGCAGTAGTAAGGCGATCGTGGTTTCCACATCGGTCATGGCGATGCTTTCGGTAATCTCAAGCTTAAGGTAATGTCCGTCTATACCAGTATCTTTCAGGGTTTGCTCGATTTGCTTGACGAGATCATCGGGTTGAACAAACTGTTTGCTGGACAGATTGACGCTGACTACCAAAGGATAATTGCTAGGAAACTGGTTTTGCCAGATTTTTAATTGACGACAGGCTTCCTCAATCACCCAAGCACCAATAGGAATGATCAGGTCAGTTTCTTCGGCAACGGGAATGAATTCAACCGGATGGACAAACCCCCGCTGAGGATGTTGCCAACGCAGTAATGCTTCAAATCCAGCAATTTTGCCCGTTTCTAAGTCAACAAAAGGCTGATAGTGCAATTGAAATTCTTGGCGATCGATCGCCCGCCGCAAATCGATTTCAAGCTGCATCCGCGTCATCACTTGCACTCGCATCCCAGACATAAACATCTGATAGCAGGCTTTTCCAGAGGCTTTTGCCTGATTCATGGCAGTGTGGGCATCTCTCAAAATTTCTTCGGGCTGATAGGATTGGTTTGCCTGACACCAGACAATACCCATACTGGCAGTTGTAAAAATATCCTGTTCCTGGAGATTAAACGGCTGTTTCAGTTGCTTTTGCAGGCGATCGGCTAAATGACCGACTTCATCTTTATCTCGAACTGGGTGCAGCAGAATCGCAAACTCATCTCCCCCTACCCGCGCCAGTTCATCATGAGACCGGAGGCAGGTTTTCAATCGGTGAGCGATCGCGACTAATAATTCATCCGCCCGTTGATGCCCCAAGCTATCGTTAATCGTTTTAAAGCTATCCAGTCCCAAAAGTAAAACGGCTGTTCCAGGAGGTTCTTCAGCAGATTCACTCAGCTTTTTCTGAGAGCGATTCAGTGACCACTGGAGCCGCTGGACAAATAAAGCCCGATTGGGCAACCCGGTCAGTTCATCGTGGAGGGCATCGTGGAGAAGACGATAGGCGATCGCCGCTACGCTGGAGCTAACAAAAGCGATCGCAGGCGGCACAAACGGTATCCAACCCTGATGCAAAAATAGGATGAAACAGATACCAAACAATCCACCGATCGCAACAAAACCCACCACTCCTAAGGTTAAAGGATGTCGAAAGCGCCATCCCAGAATTCCTCCAGCACACGACCAAGCAACAATCCACAGAATTTCACCTTCTTGCCACCAAAACCAAGTCAGCGGATATCCATCCATGACTGTGCTGAGAATTTGGCTAACGTTTTGGGCATGAACAATTACCCCAGGCATTTCAGGGCTTTTATCATTAGAAAGGTTATACGGAGTTAAAAACAAATCCTTAATGCTAGGAGCCGTAGTGCCAATGATGACTAGCTTGTCTTTCACCCAAGCTGGATCAACTTGCCCATTGAGGACTTCAGTGAGGCTGACTTGGCGCGCCAAGTTGTAGCCGGAGCGATAATTGAGTAATATCTGATATCCGCGATCGTCCAAAGTTTGGTAACCACCTGAATCGGGATTCAGTGCCGGAAAAATGGTGTCACCCACTTTGATTGCCTCATCAGGCACTACCTCAAACTTTAAATGCTTCTCTGCCAGGTAGTGCAAAGCGACTTGCAGTGAGAATGAATAAAAAGCTTTGCCGTGAACGGTCGCATAGAGCAAATTACGCCGGACAACCGCATCTGGGTCAACCACGATATCACTGAGACCGAACCGATTGGGAGGAACTCCATCGGGAGCGGGTACTGCATCTTTATCCGCACTCCCCAGCAGCATAATTGCAACCAAATTAGGGGCTTGCAACTGTTTGGCTAAGGCGCTTTCTCCGGGTGAATGCGGCACATCTCGGTAAATATCTAACCCAATCGTGCGCGGTTGATAGGTTTGTAGCTTTGCAATTGCTTGAGCAATCACGGCATCCGAAATGGGCCAACGTTTTTGAGATCGAATATCTGTTTCAGTAATCGTGACGACCAGCAGTCTTGGGTCTGCCCCGCGATCGGGACGTAGCCGAATCATTTGATCGTAGGCTAAAAGCTCTGATGATTGCAATCCACCCATACTTCGGATGCCTACAATAAATCCCGCAACCAGCAGGCTCGTTAGCAGTGCAGGATGCTTCACAATCGATCCTACGAGCCGACAACTGGTTTGGATAAACTTAAAACTGATAGCTCTTTTTTGGGAATGTACCATGCCAGCAGGATAGACGGGGATAAGCGATCGCAAGAAACACTACTTCACATTTCGGCAAGCGTAGCCTGTCAAAAAATACTACACAAAGCCAACAAGCTTAGCCGGATAAATCCACAACTGCTACTACAAAAAGCAGTTTTTGAAAAAGTAGACGCACTATGGAATCAATTTTTCAGCAGTTGGCTTGCAATCTAAAGTTCTAGCCACTCTTTGCAAAAGTTCAACTGCTGACCCTGAGTCAGTTAAATTAGCTTGAATCAAAAGATGACTTATTCCCTGTATTGCTCATTCTACCCAACTGAAACTTTTCTCAGCCAATAGACCCGCAAAATTATCCGACTGAGAGATAGATTCACAAACACCCAGCAAAGCCCCACGATACTGTGCATATGCCAGCCATTTTGAGTTGAGACACTGCGTAGAATTTCGTCCTAACGCACAGTTGTCAAACACGTAATTTTCATCAGTTTGCCCAAAAGATCTATAAACTTAAGAGTTTGCAAGACAATAGGGCACCGGAATAGTGCCAGTTATTTATGACTTTTGATTTAACTTTTGCCGCGAAACTTGCCGAGTCCGCCGATCGCCTGTTTAACCTACTTGAATGCTTCCATCAACCTAAAGTGTTGGTGGTGGGTGATCTCTGTCTAGATGAATTTTTGACCGGGCAAGTAGAGCGGCTTTCACGGGAAGCCCCCGTGCTGATTATTCGGCACGAACACACCCATCAAGTCGCCGGAGGCGGTGCGAACGCAGTCTATAACTTTGCAAAATTGGGTGCCCAAGTCAAAGCCGTTGGGCTAGTGGGCAACGATGAGCAAGGCAAAGCCTTATGCAGTATTTTTGAAACCGCTGGAGTAAATATTGAAGGAATCTTGCTAGACCGAGATCGCCCCACTGTCACCAAAACCCGTATCTCAGGACATGCCCGTCAATCGGTGACCCAGCAAATTGTTCGGGTCGATCGCAAATCCGATGAATTGCCCACTGCTGAACTGCAAACCCAACTCGCCAGCTATATTCACCAACACATCGGCAGCGTGGATGCAGTCGTTTGCTCTGACTACGGCGATGGCACCCTCTCTGACCTCGTGATTGCCGCCGCCCTCGCCCATCCCTTTAGCGTTGTAGATGCTCAAAAAGACCTCAACCGCTATCAAGGAGCCAGCATTTTTACGCCCAACTTACCTGAAGCCGAGCAAGCGGTGGGGTACTCGCTCGTAAAATTAGATGGCAGCAAAAGCGAAACTTTGTTGCGTCAAGGTGGAAACGACCTGTTGCAGTTAACTCAGGCGCAAAAAATGTTGATTACTCGTGGCGAAGAGGGTATGAGCCTCTTTCAAAACGATGGCGCTGAGTATCACATTCCTGCCTTTAACCGAACCGATGTATTCGATGTTACTGGAGCCGGAGATACCGTAGTCGCGGCTTTGACGTTAGGTTTGGCTCTTGGAGCCTCTTCCTGGGAAGCCGCCGTGTTAGGCAACCTCGCTGCCAGCATTGTAGTCCGGCAATTTGGCACGACTCCAACTACGCCGGACGAGATGAAGACAGCGTTAGAACTGTTGTTGGAAGAATCAACTTCAATAGGAGTTACGCATTGACAAAAGTGGCAAGGTCTGTAGTCAGGGAGCAATCGGTTTGGCAAGGTTTTCCAAAATGAACTGACGAATCATAGGCACAAATAACTGACGCGACACCTGATACAGATTATCAATCAAGCCTTCAACTCGCATGGTTTGCAACTTACAAAAGGCTTGCAGCGCACAGAATAAATGGGTTCTGATGGCTGAGTGGGTTCGCACTTGGAAGCGTTCAATGGTGCACACTTGCTTGATCACTCGATGAAAGCTCTCAATTTGCCAATGCGGGTCGTGAATCTGGCGGAAGTCCTGACGGTTGAGTTGCCTGAGTGCCCCCTCGTCTGGCTATCCATTAGGCAAAACTCGGCAGAAAGCCGACAGAGCTTAGGTTTTGGCA
>QBMH01000099.1 GCA_003249025.1 Leptolyngbya sp.
ATTTACAACGGATGATGCACGGGTGAAATTACATCGTCTTTACCCATCAACTAAAAATTGATACAACACTAGAGCCAATACGATCCCAGCATAATTCAACAACCGCGATCGCTCAATCTATCCTGCGGCTAGGCTGACCAATCTTGATAGAGCGGGTGCCAATTCTGCCCTTCTACTACTAAGGCAGCACTGTAACCGGTGCTGACTGGCACTGTTTGTAGATACCAATCGTTGGATTGAAAGGCGGATTCTTCAACCAGCAACTTAGTCGGTTTGCTCGTGTCTAAAGGAATTTCTATCTGTTCTAGGGGAACTGCAAGTCCTTTCCCGATCGCTTTTAAGTAAGCCTCCTTGCCAGTCCAATAATGAAAAAATGTGGTTTGCTGGTGGGCTGGTTCAAGCGTCAGAAATACTTCTAGTTCCTTGGGGGAAAGGCACTGTTGAACCAGTGGGTTCAGATTATTGAGAAATCGATGTTGTTCTACATCAATCCCAACTTGCTTTTGATGGGCGATCGCATAAACCGCCATCGCGCCCGAATGAGAGAGATTAAACTCCAGCCCAGTGTGCTTGATCGTCGATGCCAACGTGGGCTTACCATACTCTCCATAGGCAAATTGAACTTGATCTGGTTCAAGATTTAAGTAGCGGCTCAAAATATCACGCAGCATGCCCCGACTAGCAATGAAGCGAGTTTTATCTTGCTCAAAGCGAAATCGGTTTGCCCTATGGCGCTCATCGGTTGCAAGGGTTTGTTCAAAGGCAAAAATCTGTTGCATCGATACGGTGAGAGAAGCGCTCCAAACATGCACTTCTTGGGGAGGAATCAATAAATTGGCGAGTGTAGGCTTCACAAGCAGCACAAGTCAAGAGTTAGGAAGGGAAAGTGCCTGCGTAAGACACTCGTTGAATAAGGTGCCTAGGGTTTGAACATGGGGTTCTTTTAACATACCAAGATGTCCGCCTGGAAGGGTGTGGACTTCCAACTGATCGCCCAGAATTTTTCGCCAGCCAAACTCAGCATCAAAGCGGACGGGGTCAAATTCAGCAAGACTCGCATCCACGCTTTTAAACAGAATTACGCGACGTGAGTAAGGCTGGGGAGCATAATGACTCAAGGCTTCATCATTTTCTGCTTCATAAGCGAGATTTTGCAGATTTTCGGGTAGAGCACGCCCAATTCTTTGATATGCCTTGTGAACGGTCTTCTGGAACCCCTCTTTGACATCGTTTCTTCGTGCTTCTAGGCGCATTTTCGCTTTTTTCCAGATCACGTCTGGTCGTCCTTTTTGCAACAGGTTTGTTAACTGAGTTACCCGCTGCGGAAATGCTAGGGTTTTGGGTTGTACGGCGCTAAAGGTATCAAACATGCCAACGAGGGCAACGGTTTCACCTTGGGATTGGAGTTGCTGTGCCATTTCATAAGCAACGATTCCTCCAAAGGATACCCCTGTCAGTAGATAGGGACCCTCAGGCTGGAGGGTTTGCAGTTCTTTGATATAAAAAGCTGCCAGTCTTTCTACCTGATTGGGCGGAGCTTCATCAAGCTCCATGATTTGGGTAGACAAGCCATATACGGGCTGCGATCGCTCTAAATAGTTGAGCAAAGGGCGATAAAACGATAATCCGCTGCCCAACACATGAATGCAAAATAGCGGTGGACGAGAACCCCCTGGTTGAATAATCACCAGTGAACGACAGGGTGGCTTCCAGTCTGTCTGCTTGAGAATGGTCGCGAGTTGGGCGATCGTCGGGGCTTGGAAGATAGTGGCTAAGGGCAACTTTTGGTTAAACGTTCTCTCAATCTGTGCGAGTAGGCTGGTTGCCATTAGGGAATGTCCACCCAGTTCAAAAAAGTTATCGGTCACTCCAATCGGTTTGATGCCTAACACTGCTTCCCAAAGCTGGATCAACTGAAACTCTAACTGATTTTTAGCGGCAACAAACACCTCT
Source organism: Leptolyngbya sp. (assembly GCA_003249025.1). Taxonomy (GTDB): domain Bacteria; phylum Cyanobacteriota; class Cyanobacteriia; order Leptolyngbyales; family Leptolyngbyaceae; genus ULC077BIN1. The sequence goes on from QBMH01000099.1 coordinate 1,954, forward strand.
GCCTGATCGGAACGCTCCATTTCAGGCATGGGTAGCGCTTTGTGATCGGTCTTACCATTTGGCGTTAACGGCAGTGCATCCAGCACCACGAGTGCTGAAGGCACCATATAATCAGGCAACTTTCCCTTCAAAAATGCTTGCAGTTCGCTGATGTGCGGCAAATTTACCACGCCATCTTCAGTAAATCCGACCACATACGCCACCAAACGCTTGTTTCCGGGCATATCTTCCCGCACAACAACAACGGTTTGTTGCACAGCGGGATGCTGGCTCAAGATTGCCTCAACCTCGCCTAATTCAATTCGGAAGCCCCGCAGCTTTACCTGATGATCCAGACGACCCAGGTATTCGAGGGTGCCGTTAGGCAGGTAGCGAACGAGATCACCTGTTTTATAGAGACGAATCGATTGTGAATTTTGATTAATAAACCGTTCTGCCGTTAGGTCGGGGCGATTCAAGTAACCACGGGCGAGTCCTGCGCCGCTGAGGTGAAGTTCACCGGGTACGCCGATAGGAACAGGTTGTAAATGCTGATCAAGGATATGAGCCTGCGTATTGTGAATGGGACGACCAATGGTGGGATTTTGGTTAGAGTCTTTTTCCATTAAGGCAACGGTGGAATAGGTGGTGTCTTCCGATGGACCGTATAGGTTGTAAACCTGCTGCACGGTTTCTAGTTGATATAGCTGTTGCACCAGCTTGTTGGATAGAGGTTCGCCTGCCAAATTAATCGTGTGGACAGAGGCAGGAATGCGATCGAGCTTTAGCAGTTCGACGATCGCGCTGGGCACCGTATTCACCAAGCTCACCTCTGCCGCCGCTGGAATCGTTGGCAAGTGCAGGATATTCCGCGCCAAGATGATCCGCCCTCCAACTGTCAGCGGAAAAAATAGCTCAAACACCGACAGGTCAAAGCAAATGGAGGTGGAGGCTAAAACGCCTGTGAGTTTCTCGACGGGAAAGATAGTGCCTGCCCAAGTGATAAATGCCACCGCATTGCGATGTTCCAACGCTACGCCTTTAGGTCTGCCTGTAGAACCAGAGGTGTAAATCACATAGGCTAAATTGGTTGCTGCAACCTGGTTCACTAGGTTTTCTTGGCTTTGCTGAGCAATGGTATCCCAATCAGTATCTAGGCAAACGATCGCAGCTTGGCGGTCTAGAGTTTGCGCCAATTTTGCCTGGGTTAACAACACGGTGGCTTGAGCATCTTCCAAAATAATCGCAAGTCGTTCGGGGGGATAAGCCGGGTCAAGCGGCACATAGGCACCCCCCGCTTTGAGTATGCCCAGCAGCCCGACCAGTAAATCAAAGGAGCGATCGACACAAATTCCAACTAGCACTTCTGGCTTCACGCCGAGGGTTTGCAAATGATGGGCAAGCTGATTGGCACGAGTGTTTAATTCGCGATAGGTGAGGGTTTGATTTTCAAAAACAAGGGCGATCGCGTCGGGAGTTTTGGTAACTTGCGCCTCAAACAGGTGATGAATAGCTTGGTGAGTGGGATAGTCTACTTCGGTTGCGTTCCAGGCTTGCAGCAACTGCTGTTGTGCTGCTGACACAATGGGCAACTGCCAAATCGGTTGCTCTGGATTGACGACAATGCCAGCCAACAGGGTTTCAAACTCTGCCATCCGTTGCCGGATTGTTACCGCATCAAATAAATCGGTGTTGTATTGGCACTCCAGCACAAATTTGCCGCTCGATTCTGTGGCATTCACAAACAGATCAAAGTTTTCAAAGAATCGGGGATTGGGGATCAGTTCGATCTCTAACCCAGCAAACTGGAGATCGTTTACCGATAGGGCGCGATCGTAATTAAACACGGCAGAGACTAGCGGAATGCGACTCGCATCACGGGGAATCGCCAGCTTTTTGACTAAACTACCAAAGGTCATTTGTTGGTGGTCGTAAGCATCCAAAATTTCAGAATTCCGTTTGCGAGCATAGTCAAGGAATGACTGAGAGCCATCAATACAGCCTCGCATCGGCAAAAAATTGACACAGTGTCCCAACAGTCTTTCCTTTCCTAAGAATGATTGTCCGGCGGCAGGCACTCCTACCACAATCTCTGTTTGACCAGTCAATCGATGTAAAAAGACTTCAAAACCCGCTAATAGCGTTGTAAATAAGCTACATCGTGCTTTTGCTCCGGTTCGCTTGAGGGTTGCAATTAAGCCTAAGTCGAGTTCCCAATCTTCTCGCTTAGCATTGTAAGTTTTTAAGGCAGGTCTGGGGCGATCGGTGGGCAGTTCCAACACGGGCGGCGTTCCAGTAAATTGAGACACCCAATATTGCTCGGCGGCTAAAGCCTCTGGGCTATGAACCTGCTCTGCTTGAGATATGGCATAGTTGCTAAAGCTTTCAGGTGCTTCCAATGAGGCGTTTACGCCTTGGGCTGCGGCAGAATATAACGCTGCCAAGTCGGGCAGCAACACGCCCCACGACCATCCATCGCAAATCAAATGATACACAGTCAAAATCAGCAGATGGGCTTCGCTAGCGTAGCGAACGAGTTGAACGCGAATCAGAGGACCATAAATTAGCTCAAAGGGATCAAGTACTGCTTGATGCAATAGGGCAGTCAACTGAGCATCGCGATCGCCCACTTGAGAAAGATCAATCAGGGGCAAGTCGAGATCTAGCGATCGGGCAATACACAACAGCATTCCATCTGGGCTAAATGTTGCCCGCAATGCTTCATGCCGTTGTACCAATTGTTGGAGCGCAAACCTTAATGCATCGACCTTTAAAGCTCCACGCAACCAAATTGGCTGAGACTCGTTGTAGGAACAGTTTGCTTCATTTCCCATCTGGGTCGAGAGCCAAATCTCTTTTTGCGGTTCAGTTGTAGGCACCACAGAAAAGAGTTCACCCTTGGCAAAGGGATTAAAATTTACTGCGGTCAAAGACAACGATCCTGCAAGCATAACTGGATTGCTACTCGGCACGCTTACCGAAGGAGACTGTGTTTGCAGTAAGTCTTCTCCAGATAAACGTGGAAGTTCCTTCACCATGAAGACCCCCAAAAAATGAAGTTGAAAATGAAAAATAGAATTCTAAACTAAAACAGTTCTGTGGCGAGTCAGTAACACTCTTAACAGGTATTTAACCCTCTTATATTTCGCTCTTAAATCCACTTGATGTCACAGTAATTATCAAAAAGAAGCAGCATTCGATTCATTTTATACATGTGTTTTTACATAGTTATTTATTTGATGGTTCATCACATCCTTAAGAAAACTTCTTAAATTAGTTTTTTCTTGGTTATCCCAATTGAGTTGAAGCTTACCCAGAATAAATCCTATTGAATAAGGGTGTTAAGACTCCTGTTGTAACCAACTTTAGAAAAAATTGGTATCCGTTAATCTATTTGATCCGTTGAATTGCAGATTGGTAAAGTTTTACATATAGCTTTTAAACTTTCTAAGATAGATTTAGTTTGTTTGCTGCACCTCTAAGATTCCCTAGGCTAAAGACAATAGCCTAGTTTTTCTGAGATAAACATAGATTGTTCGTTTTTGTAAAGAACGTATCAATAGTTACAAGAAAACCCGTATAAGTGCTGCCGTTGACGCTTAATGTAAATGACTACGCTGTAATGTACGGCTTTTTCTTAAGCTATCAATTCTATCTTCGGTTAACTCGTTTTCGAATGACTAACCTAAGATAGCTGTTTAAACTAACCATCTTTCTAACAGTTTTGATTCTGACTATTTGGAGTCTGATACAAATGCTTCAACAGAAATTTGACCAGCCTAATGAGTTGGTATGGGAAACATTTCTCATGCCAGATCAAGTTATCATGGCGGGCAAAATACTTACTCAAAATCATGCTGTGACATTAGGCACTCTAATTAGGGGAGCATGGGCAATCCTCCTAAGCCGCTACAGCAGAGAAGCTGAGGTTGCGTTTGCAGTTATTCTTTCTCAGTATCTACCGCAAGAAGTTGATGGATCTCCTTTAGTAAATGCGCGATCGCTCAAGGTCTGTGTCGGTTCAACGATGCCTCTGTTGGCATGGTTACAAGAGCTTCAAGCTGAGTGGGTTGCTTTGCAAAGGAAAAATGACTCAACGGCTCAGGCTGAGTCATCGGACAATTTGATTTGTGAAAGCGTCGTGCTGATTGTTGATGATTTAGCAGTGGGTGATCGCTTACCTGATAGCCTCATCAAGGCGTTGTCCCAATTTCATCATTTCAGTTCTGCGCTGTTATGTACATCTGGAGTCGATGGAGCAGAGCTTGAGTTGAAACTTGGATACGACCCCCAACGCTTTGAAGCCGCCGCAATTTCGCGGATGCTGGGGCATTTGGCAACTCTCCTTGGGGGCATGGTAGGGAACCCAGCCCAGCCATTATCTACATTGCCCATGCTGACACCAGCAGAACGCCAGCAATTGTTGGTGGACTGGAACGATACTCAAGCCGATTTCCTTGCTAGTTGTATCCATCAGTTATTTGAAGCACAAGTTACTAAAACTCCAGATGCGATCGCCGTAGTTTTTGCAGATGAGTCGCTTACCTATCGCGAGTTAAACGATCGTGCCAATCAGCTTGCTCATCATTTGCAAACCCTCGGCGTAAAACCAGAAACTTTGGTAGGGCTATGTGTGGAGCGATCGCTGGAGATGATCGTAGGTATCTTCGGCATTCTCAAAGCGGGCAGCGCTTATGTTCCCTTAGATCCTGGCTATCCTCAAGCACGACTCGACTTTATGCTGGAGGATTCACAGTTAGCTATCGTAGTGACTCAACAAAAACTTGCCGATATAGTTTCTAATATCAGCATTCCCAAACTCTATTTAGATTCAGATTGGGATGCGATCGCGCAATCCAGTAAAAATAACTTTACCAGCGGGGTCACACCTGAAAATTTGGTCTATGTGATCTACACTTCTGGTTCCACTGGAAAACCAAAAGGTGTACTAATTCCGCACCGAGCAATTTGCAATCATATGCTCTGGATGCAAGCAGCTTTTCCTCTCACCTCTACAGATAAAGTTCTTCAAAAAACTCCATTTAGCTTCGATGCTTCAGTGTGGGAATTCTACGCCCCTTTATTAGTAGGGGCACAGTTAGTGATGGCGCGGCCAGGGGGACATCAGGATGGTGCTTATCTGATACAGACCATTACCGAGGAAAAAGTAACCACTCTGCAACTTGTCCCCTCATTGCTGCAACTGTTGCTAGAGCAGAGAGGACTACAAAACTGTCAGTCACTCAAACGTATCTTTTGTGGCGGCGAAGCATTGCCTGTCGCTCTCCAAGAGCGTTTATTTGCCACTCTAAACGTAGAGTTATACAACCTTTACGGTCCTACTGAAGCTTGCATTGATTCTACCTATTGGCAGTGTCAGCCCAAGGGGATTCTACAGTTTGTCCCCATTGGTCGTCCTATTGCTAACTTGAAAGCATATATCTTAGATCAATATCTCCAACCCGTTCCCATTGGAATCGCTGGAGAACTCTATATTGGCGGTGAAGGTTTGGCAAGAGGTTATCTCAACCGTCCTGAATTGACGGCTGAGCGGTTCATTCTCAACCCCTTTTCTACCCTTCACTCTCGTCTTTATAAAACGGGTGATCTTGTTCGCTACTTGCCTGATGGCAACATTGAGTTTTTAGGTCGAATCGATCATCAAGTCAAAATTCGCGGCTTCCGGATTGAATTAGAAGAAATTGAAGCGAACTTAACCGCCCATCCAGCGATTCGGCAAGCGGTGGTGATTGCACGGGAAGACCAACCCGGCAATAAACGACTGGTTGCCTACTTAGTCAGCCAAGATCAACAGCCCTTGATCACAACCGAACTGCGGCGTTATCTGATAGATCGGGTGCCCCATTATGCGGTGCCCTCTGCCTTCGTCACCCTGGAAACAATGCCGCAAATGCCCAATGGCAAGGTTGATCGCCGTGCGTTACCCGTTCCCACTTCTGAACAACCGTCAGTAGAGCAAAGCTATGTGGCTCCGAAAAGTGAGTTGGAGCGATCGCTGGCGGGCATTTGGTCAACTCTATTGGGTGTTGAACCCGTTGGTGTGGATGATAACTTTTTTGAGTTGGGCGGCAATTCTCTACTCAGCTTGCAGGTGGTGGCAAAGATCCAGCAGTCACTCGCGATCGTGCTTCCGGTAGTCAAGGTGTTTGAGCATCCGACGATCGCAGCTTTAGCCCATTATCTCAGCCAAAAAGAGGCTGCCCCTGCCGCCGCGTCAAACAAGCAGCAAGACCGAAGGCAGGGACGGAACCGTTCCCATGCGGCAGACCCAGCCTTGGATGGAGTTGCCATTATCGGCATGGTGGGGCGGTTTCCCGGGGCGGAGACGATCGAGGATCTATGGAGCAATTTATGTGATGGCGTGGATTCCATCACCTTTTTTGCGGATGATCAGCTAGATCCGGCGATCGCGGATCAGCTAAAAAATCCTGATTATGTGAAAGCTAGAGGCATCGTTGCCAATGCAGACCAGTTTGACGCGGCTTTCTTTGGCATCAATCCCCGTGAAGCGGAAATTATGGACCCGCAGCAGCGAGTGTTTTTGGAACTGGCATGGGCGGCATTAGAAACCGCAGGCTATCACTCAGATGCTTTTCCAGGCTCAATCGGAGTCTATGCTGGCGTAAGTAACAATACTTATTATCCCAAAAACCTTGCCACCCGCCCGGAACTGCTTGCTCAAATGGGCGAATTTCAAACGGCAACGCTGAATGAAAAGGATTATGTGGCAACGCGCACATCCTACAAGCTGAACTTAAAGGGTCCCAGTCTCAGCATCCACACAGCGTGTTCCACGTCGTTGGTGGCAATCAATCAGGCTTTCCATGATTTGATGACAGGTCAATGTGATATGGCGTTGGCGGGAGGCGCTTCAATCACGGTGCCACAAAACAGCGGCTATCTCTATCAAGAAGGTGGCATTTTTTCTCAGGATGGTCATTGCCGCACATTTGATGCCCAAGCAGCAGGCACCATTTTTAGCGATGGGGCAGGAGTCGTTGTCCTTAAGCGGTTGTCAGAGGCGTTGCAGGATGGCGATTATATTTACGCCGTGATTCGGGGAGCGGCGGTGAATAATGATGGTGCCGCAAAAGTCAGTTTTGCGGCACCCAGCGTGGAAGGACAGGCAGGCGCGATCGCCATGGCACAAGCCTACGCCGACATCGATCCCGCAACCATCACCTATATTGAAGCCCACGGCACCGCCACACCCTTGGGTGACCCGATCGAAGTTGAGGCATTGAGTCAGGTGTTCCGTGCTAAGACCGATGCCAAACAGTACTGCGCGATCGGGTCAATTAAGAGCAATTTTGGACATACCGTTGCCGCTGCTGGAGTGGCTGGCGTGATTAAAACAGCGCTGTCACTGAAGCATCATCTAATTCCTCCCAGCCTCCATTTTGAGTCACCTAATCCCAGCATTGATTTTGCGAACAGCCCGTTTTATGTGAATGCCCAACTGACCGAGTGGCAGGCAGGAACCACCCCTCGTCGCGCAGGAGTCAGTTCTTTTGGAGTGGGTGGCACTAATGCCCATGCCGTGCTGGAGGAAGTGGCAAGCCTGGAGCCATCTAGTCCTTCTCGTCCGCGTCAAGTGTTGCTGCTGTCGGCAAAAACACAGTCGGCTTTGGAGAGCGCAACCACCAATTTAGCCAGCTATTTGACCCAGCATCCAGAGGTGAATTTGGCAGATGTGGCTTATACGTTGCAGGTTGGACGCAAAGGCTTTAACTATCGCCGCGTTGTGATTTGTCGCGATAGTCAAGACGCGGTAAAAGCGCTGACCTCTTTGCCGCCGCAACAGTGCGCCACTCGTCAAACGACTTGCCGCAATCCAGCCGTGGTCTTCATGTTTCCAGGACAAGGATCGCAGTATGTCACCATGGGCTTGAATCTGTATGAGCAGGAGCCTATCTTCCGAGGGGCGATCGATGAGTGTGCGATTGAGTTACAGTCCGTCTTGGGTCAAGACTTGCGCGATGGCCTCTATCCCCAAGCTGGCAATGAAGAGGCTGCTGCCGAGCTACTCCGCCAAACCCGCTTGACTCAACCTGCATTGTTCGTGATTGAATATGCCCTAGCGCAACTATGGCGCAGTTGGGGAGTGCAGCCCAGTGCCATGATTGGGCACAGCATTGGCGAATGGGTCGCAGCCTGTTTAGCCGGAGTATTTTCTTTGAAAGATGCCTTGATGTTGGTGGCAACACGAGGACAGATGATGCAGGATTTATCCCCTGGCTCGATGTTGTCGGTGCGATCTCCGGCTGCCGCTATCATACCGAAACTAAGCGGAACATTGGCAGTTGCGGCAATTAACGCCCCTGATCTCTGTGTTGTCTCAGGACCCACGGAGGAAGTCAATATCTTTCAGCAACAATTGGAGCAAGAGGGACTTGTCTGCCGATCTCTGTACACCTCTCACGCCTTCCACTCCGCCATGATGAACCCTATCATCCAGCCCTTTGCGGAGTGTGTTCGCCAAGTGACGCTGCATTCCCCCACCATTCCGTTTATTTCCACGGTCACTGCCACCTGGATTACCCCCGAACAGGCAACCGACCCGCTCTATTGGGCGCAGCATCTCCGGGCAACCGTGCAGTTTGCCGATGGTATTCAGGAGCTTTGGCAGCAACCCGATCGCGTCTTGCTAGAAGTGGGACCGCGAACCACTGCCGCCACACTTGCCCGGAAGCAAATCAAAAATCTGAAGCAGCAGGTTGCCATTTCATCCCTCAGCGACAAAGCGACAGATGACGCAGAATGGACTGCCTTGCTACAGGCAGTGGGGCAACTGTGGCTGGCGGGAGTGGCGATCGCATGGCAAGACTTTTACACCCACGAACGACGACACCGCCTACCGTTACCCACTTATCCATTTGAGCGAAAACGCTTTTGGGTTGATCCGAAACCGATCGCTAGAACTGCGATCGCCCTCAACGAAATCCAAGCTACATCGCCAATGCCTCAGCCAATCGTGCCAGCGTTGAATCTGACTCAGAGTATCCCTCAAGTCCCTGAAATTGCAGCATTAACCCTTTCCTCTTCAATTGACCCTCAACTAGGAGCTAGTATGCCGTCATCCCCCGTAATCGCGTCCCCTTCTCGCCAGCAAGCCTTGATTCCCCAATTGAAGGAAATCCTAGAAGATACCTCTGGGCTGGAAATGGATGACATTGATGAAAGCATGACCTTCCTGGAAATGGGTATGGATTCGCTCTCACTGACTCAGGTCGCACTGGCACTCCAGCCCAAATTCAATGTCAAGGTCACCTTCCGCCAACTGTTAGAAGACTTTCCCACCTTTGCAACCTTGGCTGAGTTGATTGATAGTCAATTGCCGCCGGAAGAGCCACCCGCAGCACCAGTCGCTGTAGCGGCGATCGCCCCTGTCAGTGCCCCGGCAGTTGCGCCTGTCAGTGCCCCAATCATGCCCCCAGTTGCCCCGGCTGCTGTGGCACCGCCTGCGATTTCCCCAAGTCTTCCGGCGATGTTGCCGATAATGCCAGCGATCGCCTATCCAGTTGCCCCGACCAACACCCTGCCGTCGAGCGCAGTGGAATCTGTGATTGCCCAACAGTTACAACTGATGGCTCAACAGCTAAGCCTGCTTCAAGGCTCACCCGCTGGGCTGGCTGGGGCTGGACTAGCTGGAGCCGCACCAATACAGGCTGCGCCGACTCAAGTGGTTCCTCAACCCGTTGCCTTGCCTATTGCGCTTCAAAGTAGTGAAGCTGCCAATGGCAATGGCAATGGAGCAAGTCAAACGGTGAGCCAGCCTGTGGCGAGTCAGGCTATGAGTCAGCCACCTATAGCCCCCACAAAAAATAGTGAATCAGTCACGAACGAACCGAAAAAAGCCTTTGGAGCCGCTGCCCGGATTGATACCTCGGAGGCAGAAGCATTAACGCCTGAACAACAGAGAAATTTAGAGGCATTCATGCAGCGGTATCTTGCCCAAACTCAAAAATCCAAGGAGTATACCCAAAACAATCGATCGCGCCTTGCCGACCCCCGTGCAGTTTCAGGCTTTAACCGTAGGCTGAAGGAACTGGTTTACCCAATTGTGACTAATCGCTCGGCAGGTTCGCGCCTATGGGATATCGACGGCAATGAATATGTCGATCTGACGAACGGGTTTGGGTCTAACTTTTTTGGCTACTCTGCCCCCTTTGTGACCGAAGCGATCGCGGCTCAAATGCAGCAAGGATTTGAAATTGGACCTCAAACGCCCTTAGCCGGAGAAGTGGCTGAGTTAATGTGTGAGTTTACTAAGCTCGATCGCGTCGCCTTCTGCAACACTGGCTCAGAAGTAGTGTTGGGTGCCATGCGGCTAGCACGAACCGTCACTGGACGCAGCTCGATCGCGTTTTTCACAGGTGATTATCACGGTATTTTTGATGAAGTGATTGTGCGCGGCACCAAAAAACTTAAAACCATTCCCGCCTCTCCTGGCATTTTGCCTGCGGCGGTTGGTAACGTCTTGATCTTGGACTACGACTCGCCGGAATCCCTAGAAATTCTACGCTCTAGGGCACATGAACTCGCTGCAATCATGATTGAACCCGTGCAAAGCCGTCGCCCGGAACTGCAACCCAGAGAATTTATCCACGAACTGCGTCGCATCACCCAAGAATCCGGTGCTGCATTTATCGTTGATGAAGTGATCACGGGCTTTCGAGTGCATCCCGGTGGGGCACAAGCTCACTTCGGCGTACAGGCAGACTTGGCAACCTATGGCAAAGTGGTGGGCGGCGGAATGCTGATCGGGGTGCTGGCAGGTAAATCCAAGTTTATGGATGCGCTGGATGGTGGCTACTGGCAGTTTGGCGATGATTCTTTCCCGGAAGTGGGAGTCACTTACTTTGCGGGCACGTTTGTGCGCCATCCTCTGGTGCTTGCGGCTGCCAAAGCCTCATTAGAATATTTGAAACAGGGCGGGGAACAATTGCAGCGATCGCTGAACGATCGCACCACTCAACTTGTGGCTGATCTAAACGCCTGCTTCGAGCGCCTGCAAGCTCCTTTGAAAGCGACTCACTTTAGCTCTTGGTTCAAAATTGTTTTCACCCAAGATTGCCCCTTGGGAGAATTGCTCTACTGCTCACTTCGGGCAAAGGGCTTGCACACTTGGGATGGTCGCCTTTGTTTCCTCACCTTGTCTCATTCTGAAGCCGATTTTGACTTTATTCTCACTGCTTTTAAAGCAACAGTCCGGACAATTTTAAATCGCTAACGGTAGAATGCGGGTTTTAGCCTCCTCAGGGAGGTCAAATGCCAACGGCAGAATGGGGGTTTCAGCCTCTGTCTCAAAAACTGTCCGGAGTATTGTTAAAGACGCTATCACCGAATTGCAGATGCTTGGATTTTTACCTCAGCTATCAGGCGATCGCAGGGTCAGCCCTAGCAACGACACCAGCATGATGGCTAGCAATCCTCCCGTTCCTAATGCCAGATTAGGGCGCGATCCTCAAGGAAACCCTGCCTGGTATATGCCCAATCCAGATCAACCAGAAAACTACTTACACATTAAATAAACAAGCTGTAGGGGTGCTTCACAAAGTGCCCCTACTTACGGTTTACGTTGCGAATTAGCCAGTAGCTCCCAGACAGTGCAAAAATTGCGATCGCCAGCGCAATCAAATCCATTGCGGTTTTCTTTTCTAAGTCGAGAATAATGATTTTTCGAGCGACTGCAATTAAGGAGGTCACAATCACTAGCTCGACCTGAATCACATGCTTTTTGAGATAGGCAGTGATGTTTTCTAAAATTTCCAGCGCAATCAGAATATTAAGAAATAAACCAAAGATCGCAAATAGACTAGTACCAAAATTTGCAATATCCGGCGAAAACAGTTCTGGTATCAGAAAGTTGCGGACTAAAAAAATACAAAAGTCATAAATAGAAACAAAAATCACCAACACCATGGCGATCGACAAAAACTTGGAAACAATCGTCTCAACTTGCTCCAAATGATGAATAAAGTTCTCATCTTTGAATGCTTCTCGAATGTGTCTAAAAAATCGTTTCAAGAATCCCACTGCCTTTTTGCAACCAACACCAATCGATGTGAGCATACTAAACTACTTACAGCGAATGCAATGAGTTTGTTGTATTCACAACGATTGCGTGTGCGCTCTACCCCATAGAATGAGTGTAAATAGGCTGAATCATGGCTTTGTTCTATTTGCAAAATTTCGATCCTTCTGCACATTTAACCCTGAACGACTATGACAGACTTGGGAGACAAGTTAAGTAATCTGCTACAGCCGATCGCTGATTGGTTTGGCAGTTTGGGCGTACCTGAGCCGATTGTCCATTGGGGGCACCCTGCCATGATGGGTATTGTGGTGGTGGTTTTGGGTAGCTATGCTGCCTATGCTGGCTGGCGTGGACGGCTGGCTGAGGATAAAGACATTGCCCTCAAAAATCGTGCTGACCATCGCAAATTGGCTCCGCTGATGACCTTGTTTATTACTCTAGGTTACACGGGCGGTATTTTATCGCTTGTGATGCAGGGAGAACCGATTATGGAAAGTCCCCATTTCTGGACAGGCTCCGCCGCAGTATTATTGCTCTGGAGCAATGGGCTGATTTCTCTATCTGGTTTTGGCGGTAACAAGCCCGCCCTGCGAATGACCCACGCCTACCTTGGCACTTTGATTATGCTGCTGCTAGTTGTTCATGCCGCGTTTGGCTTAAAGCTCGGACTCTCAATTTAATTTTCTCAATTTAATTGTGTAGGTGGGCACTCTAACGAGAACCTTAAGCTAATCCTTGAGGTTTTTTGTTGTGCTTAGGGTGCATTCATGGGATCTATTCAGGCGATCGCGGGGTGTTTGGCATACATTTTAGGATTACTCGCGACGGCTCATGCTTGGGGTGGTTGGATGCTGTTGATCGGATCAATCGGCATCGGTCTAACAATTCGCCGAGTCTGGCGTAGCGCACCCAAGTTTCAAGTGTGGCTGATGGCAGGCGCGATCGCTCTAGCGGCGACGTTCTATTTTCAAGCCCGGATTCCTTATCCGGCAGCAAATGATATCAGCCGACTTGCAACACTAGACTCATCGCTCAATGTGCTGGTGGAAGGGCAAATCACCAGTCTGCCCCGTCTTACTCGCAGCCAAAAATCGCAGTTTTGGTTAGAGGCAAAACGCATCACTCCAATTGGAGAGGGCAAACCCATCAGCGGCAGGCTTTACGTCACCGTGCCGCCCGATCAGGCAAAAGACCTGCATCCAGGGCAAATCGTCGGCGTAGATGGGGCGCTCTACTTGCCCAAATCCGCTACGAACCTAGGCGGCTTTGACTTTAAGGATTATTTGCAGCAAGAGGGCAGCTTTGCGGGATTGCGCGGCAAACAGGTCAGTATTTTGAAGCCTTCGACGGGCTGGGGCTGGTGGCTGGTGCAGCAACGAATTGTGCGATCGCAATTTGCCTGGGTGGGCAATCCTGAAGGCGCTTTGATTAGCTCAATGGTGTTGGGCAGCAAAGCGGTGGATTTGCCCTACGACGTGAAGGATGCTTTTGTGCGCGTCGGTCTTGCCCATGCGTTAGCGGCTTCTGGATTCCAAACCTCGCTAATTTTGGGTGTGGTGCTGGCGCTAACCCGTCGCTGCTCTGAACGGGTGCAGTTTTTGGCAGGTACAACTTCTCTGATCAGTTTTGTCGGTCTGGCGGGATTGCAGCCTGCGGTGCTGCGGGCGGCGATCATGGGGTTTGGCGGCTTAATTGCGCTGGTTATGGGGCGGAAAGTGAAGCCGCTAGGTTCCATGTTGCTGACGGCGACTCTGTTACTGGTGCTCAATCCCCAATGGATTTGGAATTTGGGCTTTCAACTCAGCTTTCTCGCCACTATAGGGCTGCTGGTGACAGTGCCACCATTGACGAAAAAATTAGACTGGCTGCCCAGCGCGATCGCCCCTCTGATCGCCGTTCCCATTGCTGCCTATGTGTGGACGTTGCCGCTCCAACTTGGGGCATTTGGTGTACTCTCGCCCTACAGCATTCCAGTGAATATTCTCACGTCACCGTTTATTTCGCTGCTCAGCTTGGGTGGAATGGCGAGTGCGCTGGCATCGCTGATTTGGTCACCCGCCGGAAGTGCGCTGGCATGGCTGCTGAAATATCCCACTCAGGGCTTGATTGCGATCGTCAATGGGTTTGCTCAGCTTCCAGGCAATGGATTTGCAGTGGGCACCATTTCGGTACTGACGGTGATTGGGCTGTATGCGCTGCTGGGATTGACGACCGTGCATCCTTTTTGGCAACGCCGCTGGTGGATCGCGCTGGCGTTGGGTGTGGTAATAACGCTGATTCCCATTGGGATGGGAGCCAATCTGGTACAGGTAAATGTATTGGCAACCGATCGCGATCCAGTCATGGTGATTCGCGATCGCGGTCGAGTTGTGATTGTCAACAGCAATGACGAAAAGACCGTGCAGTTTACGCTGTTGCCGTTTCTGCAAAAGGTGGGCGTTAACCAAATTCACTTGGCGATCGCGCTGAATGCTACTGCTCCCATGAATGGCTGGCAAGCACTACTCGAAAAAATCCCGATCAAAACGCTGGTGGCATCCTCAACCCTGCCGCCTGGTCGCAATCCACCCTCCAAGCTAGTATCGTTCAATCAAGGCGTACAGTTTGGTGCGATCCAGGTACAGTTGCTGCAAGCAGAACCCGCGATCGCCCAACTTACGCTTGGCAAGCAAACTTGGCTCTGGCTAGGAAATTTGAATATCAAAGAACAGGAAACCCTACTACAAACCAATCCGCTCTCCGCTGCTCAAGTGTTGCTGTGGTCAGGATCATCGCTCAGTCCGGTACTGGTTGAAAAGGTGCGCCCCAAAACCGCGATCGCCTCTGGTAGAGGCGTGAACCCCGAAACCATCGCCTACCTCAAACAGCAAAATGTTGTCCTCTATCAAACTCAGCAGGATGGTGGCATTCAGTGGACACCTGACAACGGCTTTGACACATCCGTGGACGCTAATGCTTCTGGGGTATAGCGGGGTTCACGCCTCTACCAGAGG
>QBMH01000009.1 GCA_003249025.1 Leptolyngbya sp.
AAACAGCAATGATAAACTCGTCCATAGTAAACATAAGTCCCACTCCAGCTAGATAGGTTCTACTTCTAGCATCGCCCAGCGGGACTTTTCTTGTGCAACCTTAGTTGCACATCGCGTATAGTCAACTTGGTCTTAAGCTTAATTTGAAAACTAGGTTATATCGCTTATCAAAGAAAGAAGAAAAAGAGGAGCTTCTTAAAGCTATACGCAAATCATCTCCAAGTAATGAGTACTTTAGTGCCATCCAAGAAGAAGAGGCAGAAGAGGAGATTAAACCGATTATCAAAACACCTCAGAGTAAGCTGGATAAAATATTTCGAGAATTAAGAAAGATAAAAAAATCTAGAGTCGAAGATTATTTTATAAGAGGTAACTCAGCACAGGAGGAAATTCTTCAAGAGGTATTTGATAGAAGTGTAGAGCAGATACTTAATAAACCGGAAAACAAAAAGAAAATTAAACAAATCTTCAAAGGTTTCGATTTTAATCTTGTTAAAGTTCAGCCGCTGGAAATGCTAATTATCCTTCTAAAGGACGAGACTGCAACTGAGGAATTCAAAGAATTTTGTTTGAATAAATCTATTGTAACTATCGGTGATGCTGATTTACTTATTAAGTTCCTATGTCAAACTAATTTTGATGATTATGAGCATAAGCTTATGAAAAAGCTGGGACAAAATACTCATATGGACGGCATTGTTTATACTTTCCTTGATGAAAAGCTTAATTGTGATAATCCTGGATACTACAAGTTGGCTTGTATGCAAATGAAAAAATTATCAGAGATGCCTGATGTGCTAGAGCAGACTCGGCTACGAATTTTAAGTGAGAGAAGTGACTCCCATTCAGTTGCGCTTAATCACCTAGTCAATGAAATTCACGCTGTTTGTATTAAACAGGATACAAAAAAGAAAGATTACGATGTTAATGATGTCGTTAAATTTCTGCAATCAAAAGGCATCCAACATGAGACATGTACAAAGGTAAGAAACTTATTCGATCGTAGAAACTCTAATAGTGTTTCTCATCCCGGTTCTGATGTACGCCTCGCTTGGGAAGTAACAAGAGAAGAATACCTGGAATATTATGAGCATGTTGGTCAGTGCTTAGAGGCGCTATTGTAGTGGCTTTGTTAAATAAGCTAAAGTATCAAACTGACAATATTTGCTTTTCAATGTGCAGTTTAAGAAACTCAAATGTGATGGACAATTCCCAGCCTTTAATAAGGCTACTAAGCTTACTTATCTTACTAATTTGAAACGTTGCTAGTTACAGTAAGTCACGCACATCGGTGACTTTACCAGTGACGGCAGCGGCAACAACCATCGCGGGACTCATCAGTAATGTACGACCAGAGGAAGAACCCTGGCGACCTTTAAAGTTGCGGTTGGAAGACGAAGCGCTGAGTTCGCGTCCTTGGAGTTTGTCGGGATTCATGGCAAGGCACATAGAGCAACCGGCTTCGCGCCATTCAAACCCAGCAGATTCAAAAATCTTATCGAGTCCTTCGGCTTCTGCCTGCTCTTTGACTCGTTCGGAACCGGGCACGACGAAAGCTTTCACGCCTGTGGCAACGTGGCGACCTTCGGCAAATTTGGCAGCTTCTCGCAGGTCAGAAATTCGCCCGTTGGTGCAGCTACCAATGAAGCAAACATCCACTTTGGTGCCCTGAATGGGGTTACCGGGTTGCAGATCCATATAGCGATAGGCTTCTTCCGCGATCGCCCGTTCTTCTTCCACCATTTGTTCTGGTGTGGGCACTTGTTCATTCACGCCAATGCCTTGACCGGGTGTAATGCCCCAAGTGACGGTGGGTGAAATCTCAGCGGCATCGAAGATCACCACATCATCATAATCAGCATCGCGATCGCTAGCAACACTCTTCCACCAGGCGATTGCGGTATCCCAATCGGCTCCTTTCGGCGCAGCATCTCGCCCTTGCAAATAGTCAAAAGTTACTTGATCGGGGTTAATGTAGCCGCAACGAGCGCCACCCTCAATCGACATGTTGCAAATGGTCATCCGTTCTTCCATGGTCATCTGCTCGAACGTGGTTCCGGCAAACTCATAGGCATAGCCCACGCCCCCTTTCACACCCAGCTTGCGAATGATATGCAAAATCACATCTTTAGCGTAAACACCCGGACTCAGCACGCCATTCACTTCCACGCGACGCACCTTCAGCTTGGCAAGGGCAAGGGTTTGAGATGCCAATACATCACGGACTTGGCTGGTGCCAATCCCAAAGGCGATCGCGCCAAAGGCTCCATGGGTTGAGGTGTGGCTATCTCCACAGGCGATCGTCATCCCCGGTTGAGTCCAGCCTTGCTCCGGCGCAATCACATGGACAATACCCTGATTGCCAGATCCAACAGGATAAAACGTGATCCCGTTTTCTTGGCAATTTTGTTCCAAGGACTGCATCATTTCTTCGGCAAGCGAATCGAGCAAGGGGCGATCGCGGTTGTTGGTCGGAATAATGTGATCGACCGTAGCGATCGTGCGATCAGGAAATAATACTTGCAAGTCCCGTTCCCGCAGCATGGCGAACGCTTGAGGGCTAGTCACTTCATGAATCAGGTGTAGCCCAATAAACAGTTGGGTTTGCCCCGAAGGGAGCATTCCGACCGTGTGTGCATCCCAAACCTTATCAAATAGTGTTCCCTTGCTCATGACTGCCTTCGCAACTGATGAATGTTTCTAATAACAAGCCTTTTATTTTATCAGCTAATTCCAGAGGATGTTTGAGCAGTCCAGATATAGTAATGGAAGCTGATTGTTTTAATTGAAAAATTTGAACAGGAATTTTATCAACCCGGTTCCGACTCAAAGCCCCATTCAATGCTGCGATTCTTGATGGAACAGCAAGGGTTAGCCAGTGCTGATTTATCTGCTGCTTTGGGTTCCGAGGTAATCGTGACTGAAACCTTAACCGACGATCGCGAACGGTCGATCGCACCAGTGAAAACCTTGAGTACCCTATTTAAAGTTGATCCAAGTGTGTTGATTTAGGGGCGATCGCACGGCTCAGTTTCAGGCTCAACACGGCTCAGTTTCAGACTCAAACAGTGGGGTTTGGCGATTCTCGTGAGAGATCCGCTTTGCGGAATCGCGTCTCTCACAGGGACTGTTCGTTTTGCTGCTGCAATGCTGCTAATTTTTGGGTTGCAAACTGCCGCACTTCCTCATCAGGATCGCTTTGGGCGCGATCGCTCAACAGTTCCCATGTTTGAGGATGCTCAGGATAATGGTTGACCAGCGCTTCCAGTGCAGTTTGTCGGGGATTGTCTTCATATTTTGAAAATTCTTCTGTCCCTCTTGCATAGGGATCATGAAGAGCGCGATCGCTCAAAAACTCAAACATTGTGGGGTCGTCTTTCCAGCCCTGGGCAAGCGCCTCCACCGCTGCACTCCGCACAGACCAATCATCATCATTATTTTGAGCGAGAGACTTGAGCCAGGGTAAGGTGTCGGGGTCGTATTTCCAGCCCTGGGCGATCGCCTGCACCGCTACACCCCGCACATACTCATTTTCATCCGTTTGAGCGAGAGATTTGAGCCAGGGTAAGGTTTCGGGGTCGTCTTTCCAGCCTTGGGCAAGCGCCTCCACCGCTGCACGCCGCCCATTCCCATCGTCATCTGTTTGAGCGAGAGATTTAAGCATGGGTAAGGTGTCGGGGTCGTATTTCCAGCCCTGGGCGATCGCCTGCACCGCTGCACTCCGCACATACCAATCATCATCCGTTTGAGCGAGAGATTTGAGCATGGCTAAGGTCTCAGGGTCATCTTTCCAGCCCTGAGCGATCGCCTGCACCGCTGCACTCCGCACATACTCATTGGCATCCGTTTGAGCGAGAGATTTAAGGATGGGTAAGGTCTCAGGGTTGTCTTTCCAGCCCTGAGCGATCGCCTGCACCGCTGCACTCCGCACATACCAATCATCCTCCGTTTGAGCGAGAGATTTGAGCATGGCTAAGGTCTCAGGGTCATCTTTCCAGCCCTGGGCTAGCTCCTGCACCGCTGCCCGCCGCACATACTCATTTTCATCAGTTTGAGCGAGAGATTTGAGCCAGGGTAAGGTCTCAGGGTCGTCTTTCCAGCCTTGAGCAATCGCCCGGACAGCCGACATTAGAATAAATGCTGAAGAACCAAACTGACAGCCCTTTAGCCAAGGTAAGGTTTCAGGATGCTCCTGCCACAGGGTAGCAATCAATGTGATCAGGGCGGTTGCCGATTCAGGATCAAGCGGGTATGGAGACTCTTGCTCAACTTCTCGCTGCAAGGTTGTGAGCAGGTGAATGGAAGTGGTGGCGATCGCCGCCTTATTTCTCACTTCAGCAAAGCAGTGTGCCGCTAACAGCAGATTGCTCAGCCCTTCTTTTTTCTGGCGACCCATTTCATCTAAAAACGCACTTCTATCGACGGTTTGGGCTAACAGGTAGTCGATGATCTCGCCGACAAATTTGGCATCGATCAGTCCGGCAATCAGCCGCAAAACTTCATGCCAGGTTTCATCCTGCCAGTGCTGCCCAAACACTTCCAGTTTGAGTTGCTCAGCGGTCAGGGTTTGGGTTTCCTTAAACTGCCAGACAAACTCCCAGGCACAAAAATACTCCAAAAAGGTGCGATGCACAAAGGCGTAGGAGTCTGCACCCAGATAGCAGAGGATAAAGTTGCGAGTGCGGAGTTGCTGGATCATCAGTCGGGCAATGGTTCGCGGTTGGTCGATCTCGATCTGCTTCAAATACTCCGCCAAAATGGTTTCCAGATCGGTGGCGCTGATGAGGTTCCCTGCCAGCCCCTTTTGGCTCGACTGCATGTGATATGCCACTTGGCGCAGCATTGCCTGTTTATCGCGATAGTCGATTGTTTTTGGGTCAAGCCGCTGATCTTCCACCAATGCCCGTTCCACATCCCACTGATGCAGCAACACCCGTGATGCCTGGTTATAGAGTTCTGGGCGATCGCGAGGCAGTTCTTGATTGCGATTGAGGATTGCCATCATCGTTAGCAACAAGGGGTTGCCAGCCAGTTCTCGAATGGCTTTAGAATCCTGCACGGCTTTTTGCAAGCGCTCCTGTTTGCGAACCTTATCGGCTGCGTCTGCAAAAGTCAGGTCGTGCCATCGCTGGATGAAGGCTGCAATCTGCTCATCGTCCAGATCTTGCAGCATCAGGTGATGAAACCCGGCATCGCGCAGCCGCTGTGCTTTGTAGCCCAACCAGCGAGAAGTGGCAATCACCTGCACGGTGGGATAGTCATTGGTGAAGCGGTGAATATCGGTGACCACTTCATCCCGTAATCCCGGATCAAATACTTCATCAATGCCATCAAACAGGGCGATCGCGTCACCTGCTTTAAGGGTGTCGTGAAGCTGCTGCTGATTTAGCCGACAGGTGACGTTGCCGGAATGAATAAACGACAGCATATCCTGACACTTCCCCGCTTGTTTATCGCGGGCATAGGTTCGCAATTCCAACAAGAGTGGAATCGGATGCAGGGGCAACTCACTCAGCGATCGTTCTGCCCAGACCAGGGCGATGTATTGCAGCAGCGTCGATTTACCGGAACCCGGATCACCCAGAATCACCACCTGTTGCATCGATGTTTGGCGCACCGCCCTCACGGGAGATGCGGGATCGCCCACAACCTCCAAAACAGACCGAATCGGCTGTTCGATATAGACGCGTCGCGATCGCTCCAACTCTACCTCAACCAGTTCCGCTGCATCCAAGTGCCCACTCTGCCGCAACCTACGCCCATGATCTTTGGGAATCTCATAGACCTGGGGCAAAAACTCCTGACACTCCCGCACGTTCTGCGGCACAAACACCTTCCAAAGCTTCAGTTCGTAGTATCCCCCGGTTGTATCTAGCGATTCCAGCTTCAGGTTGCCATACTGCTCCTTCAAACCCTCTGCATAGCGCCCTAAATCAAACTCTGGTGCAATCCCCACCAATTCCTGCACGCCTTCTGCCATAGAAGTCTGCGCCTGGGCTGCAAAGATCGGTCGCAGCTTGTCAGATTCATGCACGATCGCCTTAACTCGTTTGAGATAACGCCTACTCACCCGTTCCCAGTTGAATTCTGGAGGTAATTTGGGTAAATTCAAGTCTTGCCAGGTTTGGGCTAGCAGTTGGATATCTAAGCCTTTGCAATTCTCCTCAAATGCCCGTCCTAAAGCCGCCGCGATCGCGTCCTGTTGAATAAAATTTCGCAGGGGTTGAATATATTGTTTAATCTGCGCGTCCTGATAATCGGCATCCTCTAGTTCTTGCTGGACAAATTGCAGAAATTCTTTTAGAGCCTTGCCATAGGCTTCCTTCTGAACGTCTTTTTCCGGTAGATGAATCACCTTCTTGAGGCAGTCTTTGAAGAAATCTTTGCCGTAATCCTTGGCAGACTCTTTCACCAAATCTTCCAGAATCGGCTTAAACACAAATCCTGCTGCTTGTGCGACTCCCCAGACTACTAGCCAGTCAATCATCGCTCCCAACTCCAACAACGATGCCGTTATCCATAACTATGGCATTTGGAAGGGGCGATTGTCTGCGCTAGAGTTAAGGCAATTTTCAGCCAGGAAAAAATCTCTCTGTAAGGACAGGTTTCTAATTGATCTGTCTCTATTAAGGGCTATCTGTCAAACCTGCCTTACCAATTGGAATACATTTTTTCTCAGAAACTCCTAGTTGATGCTGGATTGCCATTTGAGTACTGCGACTTGACTCAAATGAGTAGCCTACAACCCTTTAGAACTCGTCCGATTTTGGGCTGCCTGGGCAATAATTTCGTCTGCGCCTAGTTGTAGTTCAGCCTTTTTGGTATACCACCATGCCCACACAATTAAAGGAATTTGGAATGGAAGCCTGAACCAATACAGCAATTGGTGATCAGGAATTCCATCAATTGGAATGCTATTTATTGCTTGATTGATATTGGCTGGAAACACTGCGATGAATAGGGCAATAATTCCCCATGCAGCTAATACGCTGACTAAGGGAATTAACAAACCAATGCCACCAAGAATCTCAAAGAAACCACTGATGTAGACTAATGCAACTGGATTAGGCAACTGAGGCGGCATAATTTTAACAAACTGTTCTGTATGAGTGAAATGGGTCACTCCAACAATAGTCAATGACGCTGCTAAAACGACTCGAAGAATCTCTTTACGTGTATTTTTTTGGTGAGCCATAAGTGTCGATTACCAACTGCTAGAGGTGAGCTTGTTTCTTTATGGGATTTTACATAAAAACAACTTAGGCAATCAGAAGATAAACAAACAGAATACCCTTAAGTGAGAATTTTTAATTCTAACTTAAGTTGTGTTTAACAATTACGATCTTTTGTTTTTATACTTCTTTAGAGAGAAGGAAAATCACTCTACTTAAATAATGCTTAACCTAAGCCTAATCACTGTATTCAAACTTTATATAAAGCAGATTTAACTATGACCTACACAATGCAATCTGATTCTAGTATTATTGGTGCGTTCGCAAATCAGCAGATTGCTGAGACGGCACTTAATGCACTACAGGAGTCTGGTTTGCCAGCAGAAAGCTTTTCTTTAGCGCTGCAAACGCCGCCTGTTAGTGAAACCGAAGCAGGGACAAATGCTGGAAAAGGGGCGATCGCGGGGGCGCTGTGTGGTGCGATCGTTGGGTTTATTCTAAGCTATGCCAGAACTAATTTTGCTGAAACAGTGACCAGCGACGATCCTATTAGAAATTTGGTGGGTATGATCTTGGCAGGAAGCTTAGTGGGTGCCGCTGGATTTGGTTTGATGGAAGCAATGACTGGCGTAAATGTTATGAAAGAGGGTGATGAGATTTCTGCTTTAACGCCCAGTTTCTTAGTGTTTGTTAAAGATTTGCAGCCAGAGGAAGTAACAAAAGCTAAACGGATTTTGATCCAGCACGGAAGCCAAATTCAGGATTAGTCTCTGCTAGAAAAGCTCTAGTTTTCAGTGCGGGAAACTCTGCCTTAAGTAGCGTGAGATCCATGTCAAATGTCGGTTCCTTCAACCGTGTAGATAAGTGATACTGAATAAAGTATTCGCTACTAGAGAGATCCATTGTCTACCGCCGCGATCGCCCCATGCACATCACTTCAGCCCGTTCAACCCGCTCCGCGCTTATGGATGCCAGAGCAAGTTTTGTTCACCCCTGCTGCCTTAGAAGAGTCTTGGGGTCAGCAAATTTTATCTAAAGTGCAGGCATTAGATTTACCGATTGAAAAACTATCTCGCAATCGATTAGTAGGGTTGCGAGGAGATACAGAGCGAGAAACCTATGATATTTCTAAGCGAACTTTAGCGATCGTTACGGCTCCACCTAGCAATTTCAAGCTAAGTCCAATTCCACCGTCTGCCGATTGGCAGTTTCACTTAGCCGAAGGATGCCCCGCCCATTGTGAGTACTGTTATTTAGCGGGCAGTTTGCAAGGACCACCCGTGATTCGCGCTTATGCCAATTTGCCACAGATTTTAGCAGGCTTGGGTGCCTATGAAGGATCTGAAGCAACTTCATTTGAGGTCAGTTGCTATACCGATCCGCTGGGAATTGAGCATTTGACGGGTAGTTTAGCAGAATGCATTCGTTATTTTGGTACTCGTGAAGCGGGCTATCTGCGTTGGGTTTCTAAGTTCGACGGCGTAGATCAGCTACTTGATATTCCTCACAATGGACATACTCGCTGTCGGTTTAGCGTCAATGCTGCGCCCATTTCCCAACGCTTTGAAGGGGGAACTGCCGCTGTATCTGCGCGATTACAGGCGGTGCGGAAGTTAGCCTTACCGCGATCGCAGGATGGCGGTGGCTATCCAGTTGGTTTGGTAATCGCCCCGATTATGGCAATGGAAGGCTGGCAAGATCATTACTCCCAGCTATTTGATGCAATTAGTACAGCTTTAGATTTTGATTGCGATCTCACTTTTGAGCTAATTACTCATCGTTTCACGCCTGGTTCAAAAGAAGTGTTGACGGGCTGGTATCCTTATAGCCAGCTAGATATGGATGAATCGAATCGGAGTGTCAAGCGCAATAAGTTTGGCGGCGTTAAATATGTGTATGATTCTGACACGATGAAGAGTCTACGCCGATTTTTTGAGAGAGAGATTGGTAAGCGATTTCCTCAAGCCAAACTGCTTTATTGGACATAAGGAAGTTAGGGGTACGGGGTGCAAAGTACGGAATTATAGAATACGGAGTGCATTAGAATTGATTCTTTTCACTCCGAACTCTAAACTCCGAACTATCTAAAAAGTTGTTTCGATTTTGAGTTTCTGAAGGAATGCTACTCTTTTTCAGAAAAAGTCCAGGTTAAAACTTTAATCGGTGCTGATTGCAGTGCTTTGACAAGTGCTTCATTATCTTTAAACTTGAGTTCTGATAAGCAAGATGCTTCTACGTTGACCGTGAATTCTTCTTCAAAAGGCCAAGGCTCAATGGTTAAATTCCCATTGTTCAATTGCCGGATATCATATCGCTGATTGTCAATGCCACTGGTTATTTCCAGCGATCGCTGATCTTCAGGGACTTGTTTTTGTGCCAATATCAGCGAGAGGCGATCGCACCACAGCATAAACTGATAAGCCCGTTCTACTTCATCTTTTTCAACCCTTAATTCCTTAGTCCATTTCTCCTGATTTTTCACTTGCTCGTTCAAAAAATCATCCCACTCTTTAGAAGCTCCCCATTTATCTTGGCTGAGGTAAGTGAGGTGTTTAGAAGTCAACAACGTGACCCAGCGACCCCGATAGCGAGCGTCTAAAAGATGCTGTCGGAGTGGCTCAGTTGAATCTCCCCGACCTAGGGTAAAATCTAGCGGTGCGCCAGCTTCGGTCAACTCGTCGCCTTCCCATTCTTTTTCGAGATCGTCATGGTGGGAAATCGCGGCAATAGTTTCATAAAAGCGTTTTGGAACATTACCTTTGTGCCAATGTCCAGCAAGTTCGGCGGCTAATAGGGCGTGGGCACGATGATAAATCACTTCCCAGCCATCTTGAGTGAGATTGACGATCATTTAATGACTCCTGGATTGATAAAGCGATAATAAAAATTAGAGATGAGGGATTTTCGGGTTAATAGTGTCCACACTAGACAGGTTTCGACTACGCGCAACCTTTAATATCAAGGAGTGAGCGCAGTCGAAACCCGATTCACTGAGATTCTATTTTTCTACAAGTTCCTTAGCGGTCACGTAGGAGATCGCGAGGGGAGTAGCGAATTGTTCAACTTCAGTCATGATGGCGCGATCGCTAGCAGTCCAAATTCGAGGTTGTCCAAAGATGCAAGGCTGCAAGATTCCCCACAGCACACTGTCTTGGCACAAGTGAGCATGAATTAAGGCACGATGCCCAAAATTTTCTTGCTCAAAACCTCGATTTACAACCTGTGGATCGGCTGTTTCTACGTCTTCTACATAGACTGACGGCTTAGCTTCTAGGGCAGCAGTAAACAGGGGATCTTGATCTAATGACTTTGGCTCTAGCTTCCAATCAGCATCGAGTATTTCAGGGATATCAAGCGTACGTCGCCAACAAAAAGGCACTTTGCCAAACTGAGTCTGGGGATTGCGTAGGTAGAGAAAGCAGCGATCGCACTGTAGAATGTCGCCTAAAACGGGGAGCAGCGATGCAAAAACCTCGTCTGGAGCCGCTTGCGATCGCAGAATAGCTTGTAATTGAGAGGGTGTTTGGCTCATCATCAGTTCATTTGAAGGGAGGTTTCGGGTTTCAGGTTGCAGATTTTATTTTTATCCTTGATCTCTGAAACCTGAAACCTAACTCCTAGTTCAAGATCCCTAGTCCCCTGGATGCTCCAAGCCACCCCGCTAAGCCGGAGAAGAAGGCGGAAACTAGCGCAGTTGAGAATAGCCACCAAGCAGCCGTTGCAGCCGCCTTGCGAGTGTCTTCCATCTGTTTCTGCGTTTGCACTTTCACATCTTCTAGGCGACGCTGCACCTCGGTTTGCACGAATTCAGCGCGTTGAAGCACGTTATTCCGTGCGCCTTCGATTTGATCGATAATGCGATTTGCGTCTGCTTCTGAGATGTCGTCACGAGAACTCATGAGAGCAACGAGGGTGTTGCGATCGAAATGACCTAAGCGATTTCGCAGCGCATCAAAGCCCGCTTGAGGATCATCAAACAAGGTGCGAATATCGGTCTTGATGCTTTCGTAGTTTAGCTCTGGGCGATCGAGGGAGTTGAGATAATCGCGAATGCGACCAAAAATCCGATCAATCACTTCTTGAATCCGATATTGCACGAGACGCATTTGATCCATGAGTTGATCGCGAACTGATTCAACCTGGGTAACAATGCGCTCGGCTTCCTCTGGGGTCATATCTTCACGTTGAGAAAGCAGCGCAATCAAGGTGGAGCGATCAAAGTGAGCTAAGCGATCGCCCAGTTTTTGCAAACCAGCTTTGGGAGATTGAGTCAGCAGAGCTAAATCGCGCTTAATCCCTTCTGGGCTGAGTTCGTCTTTATCCGTATTGCGGAGATAGTCTTCCACCGTCGATTCAAAATCCATGACTCGCTGCTGAGTTCGCAATGCTAACCGACGCGGAGATCGCACCACTTGACGGATGGCTTCTTGCACTTGATCGATCGTTTGATTGACTTGCTCTTTGCTCAAATCCTGGCGTTGGCTGAGCAATTGCACCAAGGTTTCGCGATCGATCTTCGAGAGTCTGCGGCGCAAGGCTAGTGAGCCTTCTTTAGGATCATTCAACAGCGTTTTCAAGTCGCGTTGAATCCCTTCAGGATTTAGCTCTTCCAGATTGGTGCGACGTAAATAATCGGCGATCGCGGTTTGGGTGTCGTCTACTTTTCCTTTCACATTATCTGCAAGGATGCTGGGTGAACTAATAAACGTATTCCAGTTCGATTCCACTTGATCCAATACTTGATTTGCTTCTGCTTCATTCAGATCGTCGCGTTGACTGAGCAGTTGCACCAACGTATCGCGATCGATTTTAGATGCTCGACTCCGCAATGCACTAAAGCCCGATTGTGGATCGTTCATCAATAGCTGCAAATCCCGTTTAATCCCCTCAGGGTTTAACTCTGACTTGCCAGTATTTTTTAGATAAGACTCTAAGCGCTGCTGAGATTCCGCTAGTTTTTGCTTGGCTTGTTCATCCAATGACTGGGCATCAAACAACACGCGATCGCGGGTCGATTCCAGCGTGTTTAAGATTGGCTCTAGCTCCTCTGGCACCGTATCTTGCCGCTTCAGCAAAGTTTGGCGTAGAGTTTCGCGATTGTAAACCGATAAGCGCCGCGCCAATGCATCTGCGTTTGTGGTGTCATCTTGCAAAAGTGCTGTAAATGCTGGCAGCACACCGTCAGAACGTAGTTGATCGACAGGAGTTAGCGTCAGATAAATATTGACGCGCTCTTGCAAGTCGGTTTCAACCTCAATTTCCTTAGCGGATAAGGCTCCTGCTAACACATCGCGCCGAATCGATTCGAGTTGGTCGGCAAGCTGCTGAATTTTGTCTTGAGTGAAAACTCCCCGAGCAGAGAGTTTATCAACAAAAAACGAGCGATCAAGCTGCATCAACTGTTGAGCAATTTCACCAGGATCGGCTTGGGGATCAAACAAAATCTCACGAAACTCCTTCTCAACCGTTTCCCGGTTCATTTGCCAAGAATATTTGGTTTGTAGATATTGCTCGACATCATTACGAATGGGGCTATAAGCAGGAGCATCTGCGCTTCTTAGTCCCAGTGCCTGAGCGCCTTGAGCAACCTTTTCAGGAGCCAATTTTAATCGACTCAAAATTTGCTCAACGTTTAAGTCTGATAGGTCAGTGCGTCCAGCTAGCAAGCCAGCGAGGGTGGTGATGCCGGATTGCACTGTTGTCTTGAGACCGCCGGGTGCTGCATCCTGTGAAGATGTTGGCTGATTTTGTGCTGCCAATAGCTTATCTAGCTTGGCGTTTAGCTCTTTAATCTGTAACTGTCCGGGTTGGGTAGACTGCAAATACTCGGTCACTTCTGCCATTGGGTCACGGCGCGATCGCTGCCCAATCGTTTGTTTCCACACGCCTTCTAGTAAATCGGCGATTCGATTCACGTCACTTTTTGAAAAGTCGGTGCGCTTACTGACTAGATCCACAAAAGTTTGACGATCAACGTTACGCAAGCCATCTGCGTCTGCCAACGCCGCGATTTCAGGGTCATTCAATATCCCTTCAAAATCTTTACGAAGCTGAGACGTATCAAATTTAGGAAGTGGTAATCCCTTAACATAGCTTTCCACCGATTCGCGAATGCTAGTAGGGTCGATCGCAGAACCCAACTCGTTCCGCACGGTAGCCGCAACGGCTTCAGCGGTTGAAATCACCTGCTGCTGCGCCATTTTACTGCCAATGGCAGAGGTTGCTGCCCCTAACACACTCTGAAAACCAGAGGTGGCGGCATTCACTACAGAGCCAACTAATGAGCCAACTGTGCTAGAACTCACCCAAACCAATAAGGTGAAGTATGCAGCCCAAATGACTAAGCCGGTGATGGCACCCAACTTGGCACTGGGTAAAAAGCTTAGTTGCACGGCTAGATAGCACGCAAAAAATAGGGCGATCGTCACAGTAATGAGTGTCCAAAGACCTACGCCCATACCAATTTTGCGAACAGATGAGCCACTGCTACTATCGGAATGATGATCGCTAGAACTAGACCGTCCCAGATAAGAAATGCCAGCCGCAACAGAAAGATTTGTTAGCAAGAGTTGTATGGCGAACGCTAACAAAATTCCTGAGATTAATGCGACAAAAAACCGAGGGCCTGCAAACCCCACTGGATCTATAACTGGGACAGCAGTAACAGATGTAATTTGCGCTTGGGCAATCCAAAGCGGGTTTAGCTGTTTTATAAGAAGTAGCTGCATGGGTAAAAATGTAAACTGAATCATATACTCTCCTTCAAATGCCGATCGCTTCTCAAAGGCTGTCAGTTTTAGAAACTATGACTGATAGCGGTTAAGGCTAGAAATCTCTCTGTAGTTTAAGAATCCCTGCTGTAGTAGAGATTTACATCTCCCTTTCGGTTGAACTAAGGAAAATATCACCCTAAATCCCTTGGAAGAGCAGACGGAACTATCGCCTCGATAGATTCAATTAACTGACCGATAGAGATAGGGATCGGCACTTTTACAGTGTGATTAGTCTTCGACTTTAAGCGATCGCATTGGTAGTGCTAAGACAACGCCTGCGCGATCGCAAATTTAATGCTGACTTGGGTTCCTTCAGCCTCATTAGAGGTAATCATCAGTTCTCCACAATGGGCATCTATAATACGTTTCACAATTGCTAACCCCAGTCCGGTTCCACAAGACTTTGTAGTAAAAAAGGGTTTCATCAGCTTTGGTAGTGTTTCTGGAGGAATTGGATTGCCGCCATTGTGTATCCGAATATAGACCGAATGAGTTGTTAAATCAGGTTCTACAGTCCAAGTGATTCTTGCATCTGCATTCGCAACGCTTTCAATAGAAAGTGCTTGACAGGCGTTGTCTACTAAATTAATAAATACCTGCTTCAGCTTATCTTTGTCGGCTAAAACCTTGACGGGATGCGGCGCTGGCACAAAGTCAATTTTCTGACTGATTGCAGGCATCATGCGAATGCTCTCCAAAATCTCGCCAATGAATGCATTGATCTCCAACTCAGAAGGCTGAAGCACTTGCGGTTTTGCGTAGAGTAAAATTTCCTTCAACAAGTTACGAATGCGTTCTGCTTCTTCTAAGGATAAGTTAAGACGTTCTTGAACGGCTTCTGGTAGGTCTATCGATCGGATTGCATTTAATCCTATCAGTACCGTAGTCAGGGGATTGCGGACTTCATGCACAATCATGGCGGCTAGTTCGCCCACTTCTGCCAAAGCCGCGATCGCCCTCCCCATTTCCTGTTCAGCATGTCTACGTTCCGTAATATCCTCGGCAATTCCAGCAATGCGGTAAATAGTCCCTGAACCATCGCGCACCGGAAACGACTGATCTCGAATCAGTCGAATAGAACCATCGGCTCGAATAATCCGATATTCTTCATCCACTTTTCCCTGCTCAAGCTGTTGGCTTTCTAGCATTCGGCTGCGATCGTCGGGGTGAACGAAGGCAGACCACAGGCTGCGATCCTGAAGCCACTGCTGGCAGGATTGTCCCCACACTTGTTCAAAAGCAGGGCTGAGATACAGGATCTGACCATCGGGCGAGCGTATCCAAAAAACTTGCTCAATATTCTCGGCAAGCTGACGAAATTTTTCTTCACTTTCTTGCAGAGCAATTTGGGCTTGCTGGCGTTCTTTAATTTCTGCCTCAAGCCGCTGATTAACTTGCTGCTGTTGTTGATAAAGATGATAATTATCGATCGCCGTTGCTGCCCGTTCGGCAAACAATTGTGCCAGTTGCACTTCTGCCTCAGTGAAGCGGCGCGGCTGATGCTGAAACGAACAAATAGTGCCCAGCACTTCACCCGCAGGAGTCCGCAGGGGCACTCCTAAATAAGCTCGATACCCTTCTGGCGCGTTGCCATAATCTGTGCAGGCTGTGGCATCTTCCACCACCAAAGGACTGCCTGTCTTCACCACAGTTCCCGTTAGGCTACCGTGTAAAGAATAGACCTCGTCGGCTGCCTCTCCCAAATCAACAGTACTTGCCAAAATGCGTTCAGAATCATCTTTACAGAAGGTAACCACCGACCAATCCAGTTGCATCAATTGACTCACTGCTTGAGCAACTTCTTGTAGATAGCTGCTCAGTTCCCCCGTGCGATAGCTCAAGGAGGAGAGGACTTCTAATACAGACTGCTGTGGGTGCTTTGAGGGTGCTGTCACTGATTGCTGTTGACTCAGTTAACTACTTAATAATTTGTGGGTTAAAGCCTTTATTATCAAAAGCTTGCACCTCTGGAAAGTATACTTCTTAGAACTGAAATCTTAGGACTGAAATATTATGAGCGCAGGCAAATTTTTGAGAATTCGCTGATTTAGTCTATGCGATGATCTAAATTTAGTTTCCTCAGCAGCTTTTAATCTAATTCTCAGCGGTCAATGGAGTTTCAGCTACACACTACAAATAGATGAATTTAATGGGTCATTTTTTTGCGGTAATCCTAAATGTTCGTAAGATCTTCGATAGCGTAGAATTCTGCTCAGGAGCTAAACGATGACCGCGCATATTCTATTAGTGGAAGATGAAGTCAAGCTCGCTCGGTTTATTGAATTAGAGTTGGGGTGCGAAGGCTATCAGGTTAGCGTGGCGCATGATGGCATGTCGGGATTATCTTTGGCACGAGAATCTGAGCCAGATTTGGTGATTTTAGATTGGATGCTACCAGGGTTAACGGGTGTAGAACTTTGTCGTCGGTTACGGGCAACCGGAAGTAAGGTGCCCGTTATTTTGTTGACCGCACGGGATGAAGTGGGCGATCGCATTGCAGGTCTAGATGCTGGAGCCGATGATTATGTCGTCAAACCCTTCAGCATTGAGGAACTATTAGCCAGGATTCGCGCTCATTTACGCCGCACCCAAGAATCAGATGAAGATTCAATGCAGTTTGAAGACCTGACTCTCAACCGCCGTACTCGCCAGGTTTTTCGCAATCAACGAGCGATCGAATTAACCGCAAAAGAATTTGACCTACTGGAATATTTGCTTAGCCATCCCCGTCAAGTGTTTACCCGCGATCAAATTTTAGAAAAGGTTTGGGGCTATGACTTTATGGGTGATTCCAATATTATCGAGGTTTACATTCGCTATCTACGCCTGAAACTAGAAGAAAAGGGTGAAAAGCGCCTGATTCATACCGTTCGTGGCGTTGGCTATGCATTGCGGGAGCAGTAGAAATATTCAAGCAGAATAATGCTTTCCCAGCTTGATCATTTGATGATGAATTTACTGCTATCCGGTAGATAGAAAGAGCTATTTCATATAATTTTCACATCATAAAAAAGCGCCCCATGACCAGTGAAACAATTGTTAAGGCGATTAGTCTGATCCTTGCACCCGTTGTGATGATTACCGCTTGCGCCATTCTACAAAATGGTCTGATTTCCCACTACAGCATCATTAGCAATCATCTACGCTCAGTGAATCAAGAGATTTTGAATCTTTCTGAAATTGATCTCAGCAATAGCCCCGCTAGAGCCGCTCATCTGCATGACTTAGAGCATCTATTATTGCCGGATTTATTTCATCGTCATCATATCGTGCATACTGTTTTGGGATGGGTTTATACCGCCATTCTCGTGTTGATAGTCGATATGTTTGCCATTGCGATCGCGATCGCCACCGGGATTAGCTGGTTATCTCAAGTGGTGTTGATCGTTTTCCTACTTGGAGTGGGGATTTTATTTTGGAGCATTATGCTGGTTTCCCATGAACTTCGTAAATCCCATCAATCGCTCCAAGTTGAAGTGCATCAGGCTTGCGAACTATGTCAACCGAAACGACGAACCTCAAGACATCAACACTAGGGCTTATTGCTGATTGAGAGTGCCCATTTTAGACTTTGGATACCGCGACCACGCTAACATCAGGATTGCGATCGAAAATCACTCGCGGTCTGAGGAGAATTCTGAACAACAGCCAGAGCGATCGCAATTCTCCTGGAGAACAGCGGCTCTTCCATTGACCCGGACGGCAAAACAACATCTCTACCAAACGTCGCTGCTGTTGGAGACTAACGGGTTCAAACCGGACTCGAACTGTGGGGAATTCATCCTGAGTACCCGTACAGATTGCCTGTCCTTGCAGCACTAATCCTGATTCCAGAATTTCTAACTCCACCAGAGTTTCTGCATCCGGCAAAACCTCTTTGCCGTTTATACCCTGAGCAATCATTGGAAATCCTGCTTGAGTTAGAACTACTTCTGCGCCTACCTCCGAGATGGCAGTAGTATTCCCCCAAAACAGTTGCTCGCCCATTTGCAACCGCACGGTTCGCCGTAGGTCAAACCATTCATATAGGCTAGGGTGGGGAACATCTAATAGCACCAGCAGGGAGATTCCGATGGTCATCAGGTTATAGATGCTCCAAATCAATCCCAAATCAAACCCCTTCATCTTCTCAGCCATGACAGGCGACATACTGGGTTGTCCCATGCCGATCGCCAAACTGATTCCCAGACTCGTCCATAGGCTAAATGCGGTTGCCACAAATACCACAATCAACGGCAAGGCTAATTGCCAATTGAAAGAGAAGCGATCGCTCGATGTTCCTTTCGGTGTGACGTTGAATCCTTTGCCAAATGGGTTCAACATTGTTTTGATCACGGTCAATGCCAGTGGAAAACAGAGAACCAGCGAATAGATATCGGATAGCAATGCTGACCGCGATCGATTGTTGAGCCAAGAAAACACGCTCAGGTTGACTACGTAATAGGGCACAAAGAAATATAAGAGATCTGCACCTGTGGCGCGTAATGGAATCACACCCAAAAATGCATACGCCAGCGGCATCAGCAGGAAGCCTACACGGGAAATGCTGGTAAACCAGTGCAGTAAGCCTTCCAGATAGGCGAGGCGCTGAATCGGACGCAGACCGGGAATGGTTAGAGGATTGGCTTTCACAAAAAACGCTTGTAAGGTTCCCTGTGCCCAACGAATTCGCTGTAGTGCTTGATCGGCAATACTTTCAGCCGCCAAACCCGCACTCAACTTCTCATTTAGATAAACCAAGCGATAGCCTTGTGCCGTTAACCGAATTCCGGTGAAAAAATCTTCGCTAAGGGATTCTGTGACAAAGCCTCCCGTTTCAATCAAGGCAGATCGACGCACGACAAATGAAGTGCCGGAGCAAATCACCCCACCCGCAGCGTCTCGCATCGGTTGAATCTGACGATAAAACACTTCTTCTTCGGGCGTGAGAATATGTTCTAGCCCTAAATTACGGGCGATCGGGTCAGGGTTATAAAACGATTGGGGCGTTTGCACTAGAGCAACCTGTGCCTCTTGAAAGAACCCGACTGTGCGGGTGAGAAAGTTCTTTGTAGGCACAAAGTCGGCATCAAAGACGACAATCAACTCTCCATTGGTGCCCGCAATCGCATGATTCAAGTTTCCGGCTTTGGCATGTCGATTATCGGGTCGGGTGATATATTCACAGCCCAAGTCTGCTGCGAGGGTAGCGATTTCAGGTCTGCGCGTGTCGTCTAGCAAGTAAATTGTTTTAGGACTATAATCCAACGCCTGACAGCCGATAATGGTGCGCCGTAGGATGAGGGACGGTTCATTATAGGTAGGAATCATAATATCTACTGTTGGGGTAAAAGCACCACTGACCACATTGACCGCGACGCGATCGGCTTCTGGTCGGCGATCGCGGACTCGCAACAGCAAAACAAGTTGAATGATTCCACCAATCAACAACACTAACTCTAGAAAAAATAATCCCAGGCTAAACATGCCATTCAATGGCGTACTGAGGTTGAGTGTGGAGAGCGATCGCCACAACAAGTAGCGGACTGTTAGCACAGCCAGAATACCCACTACGAGAGTTCTTGACCAAGTGCGTGGGCGTGGCGATATCTGCATTACTATCAACACCACCAAGAGCAGTGCCACAGTCCAAAACAGCAGGTATTGTCCCACCATCATCGGCGCTTTTATCCACATTGGTGGATGTTCCTGCCACTGATTCAAATGCTGAAAGATCTGGTTAATCGTGCCTTGTCCGGCAAACCAAGCTGTAACGACAACACCTGTTATCACCATAACACCGACCATCACTAGGGTGGCAAGCTGAATACGAGAAAATTTCTGCCAAATCAACCAGGGAGAAATCTTCGGATCAAGTTGAGAAGGAGCCATCAATTTGCCCTAATAACAGGAGAATTATTTAAGCCAAGGAATTTCATGATTGATGATTTAGCAATGGCTGAATCACTAGCCTGAGTTTGTAAGATGAATCTGAGAAGAAGCTGAAAATCCTCTAAATTTATCCTGAAGGGTTTCAACGCGATCGCTGAGCCGAAGATTTTCAGATACTCATTGAGTTGATATTTCTACAAGTATTCCTCCAAAAATCTACTTCATCAGTAGATTCAGTCTCGGTGGTTTTTTGATTGGCTAATCAGATAGTTTCTTTTCTCACCGACTCATTATATTGCTCTACTTTATTTTTAACCTTTTTCTCATTCAGCCCATTTGAGTTCACTTTAATCTACATCTAACTAGATGTAATTCGTGTCTTCAACTGACTGAATTCATCTAATCCAACAAATTTTTAAGGAGTTTTTCCAGTGAGAAAACTTGTTTATGGTATTGTGTCCAGCCTGGTGATTGTGTCTGCTGCTGTGCCTGCTCACGCTGAAACACCAGCTTTTAGAATTGCTCAGCAGGATTCGACCATCGAGCGAATGTTTCGAGAACTGCGAGTGGTAACGGATGATATGCAGACAATGATGACACAAATGAAAATGATGATGGCAGAAATGAAAGCGCTCACTGCTGTCCCAACCGGAAAGTCTGCAACAACGAACGATTTATACAAGCAGCAACAGGTTTTGATCGGTCAAATGGATATGTTGATTGGTCGGACAAAGCTAGATACCCTTCTGCCTAGAACAACCAGTACAGCAACGGTGCAAGAAGTTCAGCAACAGCAACAGGTCATGATCACTGAGATGAAGACAATGATGACTGAAATGAAGGCAATGATGGCAGCCTACCGGGGGCGCGCCACCGATCGCAGATAATCAGGTGAACTTGCAGCAGAGAGCTTAAAAGACCAGTCGCTGGGAAGCGAAAACTAACCTACTCTGCTGCAAGTTTTAGACGACATCATTAGCGTTCATTATGTTGGATGACAGGTTCTTTCATTTCACTTAGATGTCTGAGGAGCAGGTGATACCTGAATCGTGCAAGGTTTCTTGTCGCATTGTTGACCATACAGTTGATTGATATAGGGTTCTTGCCATGCGAGGGGAACTTCCAGCAGTGCTTGAGTTCCTGTGATGCCCTGACCAAAGAAGATCAGAAGCGCAATGGAATTAAGAACGATATGAACGGTACGCCAGCGATTGGTTCTATCTTGATAGATTTCTCGCAAGATTGCCAGAGAGAAGATCATCAATAGGGCTGCCGTGATGCCGTAATAGTAATGGGAAACATACCACTGATTTGTTTTGCGATAAACGCCATCTTGACAGCCAAGTATAACCAGACTCATGCCTGCAAGCGTGGCAAATATTCCTCGCCATAGTCGAGTTTTTGCTCGATAAAGCAACGCTAGAGAGGCGATCGCAACGCCAAAAACGAGAATGATCAGCACTACTTTAAACGGATTTTGATCCCAAACTTTTTGCTCAACAATATTGTTAAATATGTCATTGGCGAGCGCCAGCAGAACAATGCCAACCACTGCACCCGTTAACCAACGCCCTAATTGGACGTGTTCCTGTCCTGCACTGGGAGGAATTTTGCTCTTCTCTCCACTCGCAGTCTGCAATCGACGTTGACGTGTTTGAAGCGCCCGATTTACAACAATGCCAATGAGAGGAAACACAATCACTACAGCGGCGATCGGATGTAGCAGCAAGATAGCATCCCTAAATTCCATGTAAGACCTCTCTTCGAGCGGGGTGGTTTTAATAAAAAGCAGCCAGGAGCAAGAAATAGGGGTTTCTTCTGACTCCTAGCCCCTCGATTGGATGTCTCGACTGTGCGCCCTACTTCACTTCACTGGCAAGGAACTGAGCGACTTTGCCCTTCTTCACGGCAACCACTACATCAAAGTGTGAACAGTATGAAAAAGTGACATCGTTAGTTTTGTTGTATAAGTTGACCACATGTCCGCCTCCACCGGGCTGAATGCCGATTGGGTCTAACTCTCCGAAGAAAAATCGACGGAGTTGATCGCCACCGCCGATCTGTCCTTTATTTTTGGTGATTAGAGCAATTTTTTCTTGAGCCGTGGGCATTTCAGCCGCCACCGCTACTTGGTTTAATGAAGGATGAACTGCCTTCATTGAGAAATCCCCCACTGTCACTAATCCAACCATTACAATACCGGTAAGCAAAGAAGCTAATTTCATGGGTTACTCCTGACTAAATATTGAATAACAGCACAATGTTTTTACAGTTGAACCCAATTGGCTCACTGGTTAAAGCATCTCAGGCAGCACTGAAGCCTATCTGAAATAAGAACAGAAATCTCCTGAATTTATTCATAAAAATCTCTCAGCTTAAATTCAGCATTTTCTCAGATTGGTGCTACATCTTTGATGGTTCTACCGTCTGCCTTGCTGTTATGTCGATAGTTACAAAAAATAGGACAGACTCGATAGTCTGCCCCGTTTTGGGTTGAATATTGGCTCAATGGGTTATAGACCATGTTGATCTTGATAAAGTTGATCAAAATATGCCGGAGAAGGATTATCACATTCTGCTTTTTCTTCAGCTTTCATTTTCTCATCTTGCATAGATATCGGGGTAGCTTTTGGTTGAGGTTGGATCGTTTGAACACGCTCAACGGTTTGATTCAATTGTGGAGCAGGGAGGAGTTCTGGGCGGACGGCATGAGCGCTAGGAGCAATCAGAGTAGCAACAACTAGAGTCAATAGGGCGGAACCGATGAGTCGTTGCATGGTGTTTTTCTTTTTGAATGAAGTGGATTGATTTCTTTGATCACTAGAATGCACTTTGATGCTGCGTACTTGCTAGCGAAGCACTAAGAGAACCCTAAAGAAATGATGAGTATTTCCTGAGTTTCTATTGCAAACCCAACGTTAGCTTTAGCTTTTTTGAAATTGTGTCAATAAGACGATCGCAAAGATGCTGCCCTCATCCAGTTTCGATCGCACGGTAATGCTGCCGCCCATCCCTTCCACCAGCGTTTTCGCGATCGCTAGACCTAATCCATGCCCTCCAGTATCACGGGCACGGGCTTCATCTACTCGATAGAACCGCTCAAAAATACGGCTTTGATCTTGAAGCGGAATTCCCACACCATAATCGCGCACTTGAATGATTGCCTGTTGATCGACTCGCTCCAGAATTAGATCAATGGGTTGATCGAAATCAGAGTACTTCACCGCATTATTAATCAAATTAATCAACACCTGTTTCAAGCGATCGCGGTCTACGATTGCTTCAATCGTTTCTTTCGCTTCAACTTGAATCAATCGATTACTAAAATTTTCCGCCATCCCTGCTACTTCAACAATCAGATCATTGAGTATCACAGGTTCCATCTGGTAATGGGTATACCCACTATCTGCCCGCGCTAGATCGAGTAAATCTTGCAGCAAGTGAACTGTGCGTTCAGCTTCCGAAGCGGCTGTTTCCAGAGCCTCTTTTTGATAGGCATTCAAGTTGCTGCTGCGACGCAGAAGACTCTGCAAATAGCCCAACACAACTGTTAATGGTGTGCGTAACTCATGGGAAATATTGCTAGCAAACTGACGCTGTTGCTCCCATGCATCAGCAAGCCGTGACAGCATCCTATTAAAAGTTTGTGCTAATTCCTTAACCTCCCTGGGAGCATGGCTTAGTTGCAATTTTGCTTTACTCAAATCTTCTGCCGAGATTGCTCCTGCCATTCGGCTCATATCCTGCAATGGCTGAAGCGATCGCCGAATTCGCAAGGTGATCGCCACCATCGTCAACATTGTGACCAAAATGCAAACCAGTGCTAAACCCTGAAGCATGGCGATTAGATGACGTTGGTCCTCCGTCACATCCTGCGCCATGTAAACTTTGCCCAGAGGTTTTCCCTTAATCGTTATCAGACTTTGGTATAAAATCAGATATCGACTACCCACTTTGTACACCTGTGGTTTGAGGGGCATCTCAGCGATCGCCATTAGCTCATCCGTTGCGGTAAATGACGACTTTACATCAGTCGATTGAGCCAGGATCTTTTTGCCATCAATGCTTTTGACCCAAATCGCTAAACCCGGCACAGACACATTATTGATAGTTTTTTGGAGTCCAGCTTTGATCGACAGCATCTCGCTGTAGAATTCTACATCGCGAGGAAAGCGATTTGCAATGTATTCCACAGTTTGGGTATGGGTTGTAATCAAAACCTGTTGCATCTTCCAACCCGTCCAGATGGCAACACTACCCAAAGATAAAACTGATAAAGCAGTAATTTCAAACGTAAGACGAAACTGCAACGAGGATGAATCGAAGTGCCGTTGCTTAATTTGATGAATCGTCTCCCACAGTTGGCGCATCAGTTTAATCAGTACCGGGAGGATTTTAAATCAGCGATCGAACATTCTGCTTATCAATTTTAAGTAGAATTCACCGTGTCAATATGATACGACTCTGAAAAAAACATGAGTTTCTGCTGAGAAAATGCTTTTGCTTCATGCAGTGAGTTGTAATGAGAGGAATGATAGGGTTAAAGCATTTTTTTTGAGGGTGCGATCGCCTGTGAAAGAAACTGCGATCGCCCTTCCCCAAAGTTGATCGCCTCTTCCCTACAGATTGCCCCTCTCCCAAAACCCAATCGCCCTCAATGCTGGGTTTGCAAAGAAGGGCGATCTCAAGCTGCCTTAGGAGGGACTCATCTTATTCAGTTCTCCATTCACTTTCAGGAATATTAGCGGTGATTAGGATGCTGCGAAGAGTACCGATAGGTAAATCACGCCCTTTGTGACAAGGCACAATAACCTGAATCTCTTGTTCAGAGTTTCGCCATTTGCGATGACTACCTTTCTGAGAAATCAATTCAAATTCGTATTTTTTCAGAATGCGCTCAACTTCGTCAGCGTTCATGCGTCGGAGGCGACTCATCCCACCACGACCTCTCGAATGATCGCGCCAGAGAGTAACTTCATCGGGGTCGGTTCAATGTAGAGGGCGATCGCATCTTGAATATTTCTGAGGGCTTCGTCTTCGGTTTCTCCTGCTGAGGTGCAGCCGGGTAGTTCTGGACACCAGACTGCCCAATCTCCTGTTTCTGAATCAGGCTCAAGAATGACACGCCACTTCATCAATCATTCCTCTGAAACGATTAGTTTGTTCTATTACTGTAACTGAATTGATGATTAGACTGGCAATGGTAGGAGTGAGCGATCGCGCTGATTTTGTTGGCAGAAAAGAAGCCTGATCGCCCTCTCCCGAAACACAATCGCCCCCTCTCCCAAAACACGATCACCCTCAATGCTGGGTTTGCAAACAGGGCGATCGGCAGAAAGGATGATCGCGGCTGAAGTTAGATGTGATCAAGACACCGATTGGGGTTACTGCAAGATTTCAGGTTAGCCTCCGCGTTACGACGGCTTTCATAACCATCGTAAAAGTTTGCAACCTAATTAAAAACAACCTACTAAAAAGCAGTGAGCGATTCCACTCACTGCTTTTTAGTTCAAAATAGTTAACTGTTGTTTTTAAGATTAGGCTATTCTGCTGCAACTAATTCAGGTACAAATGATTCAGTTGCGATCGCGGCTACTGGGTAAACGCTAACTTTTTTACGAGTTTTCCCCAATCGTTCAAAGGTAACAACACCTGCAATTAGAGCAAACAGAGTGTCATCACTACCGATGCCTACGTTATTCCCAGGATGATGTTTTGTGCCCCGTTGACGCACCAAGATGTTGCCCGCTTTAACTACTTGACCACCGTAGCGTTTAACGCCCAGGCGCTGAGCGTTAGAATCACGACCGTTACGTGTACTGCCTGTCCCTTTCTTATGAGCCATACTTGCCTTCTCTACTTTTCTTAGCGCTTAAATTTACAGATTGAGACATCTCAAAATTTTATTCGGCAGCTTGCGCTGCTGCTTCAGCTTTTTCAAAATCGACATATTGAGTAGGAGTATCAGCAACAATGCTAGCGCTACCCAGCGATTGCCCAGCAATATTGATGCTATTAATCATCAAACGGGTTAACTCTTGACGGTGACCCTGTTTCTTGCGAGTCTTCTTTTTGGGGCGCATTTTATAAACGATGATTTTTCGACCCCGCATGTGGCTCAATACAGTGCCTTCGACCGTTGCTCCATCAACAAACGGTTGCCCAACGTGAATATCGCTATCATTTTGAACGTAAAACACCTTATCAATACTAACCTGACCATCGGGTTCAACAGCTAGCCGCTCAATATCGTAAAAACGACCGGGTTCAACCCGATACTGCTTGCCACCCGTCTCAATAATTGCGTAAACCATTAATTTTTACCTCAAGTGCGCCGTACAGGTAGCTGAAAAGCGATCGCATCCTTCAACTTTAGGGTTGACCTGATCCGAGCAATAAATTACAACAGGCCTCAATTGTCACGAATTACCATCGCATCTGTCAAGAATATTTTGAGAAAGTGGGGTGAAAGACCCATCTCAAAAATATTTCAGGATTGGATCACTCAATTGCTGACGTTTAGCAGATTTTCAGCCATGATCATGGATAGCTTTAATGATTAAGTTCTAACTATTTTTTAGTATTAAGCAGATAACAATTGCTTTTGAAAGTGGAGGAAATCAGCGTGGGTTGGCGAATTCGAGCTATTCGTGGTGCAACAACGGTTACAGACAACTCTATTGACGCGATTCGAGAAGCAGTGCATGAACTGTTGAATGAGCTTGAATCTCGCAATCAGTTAGAAATGGAAGAAATTGTCAGCGTTACTTTTTCGGTGACTAAAGATTTAGATGCCATTTTTCCGGCGGCGATCGCCCGTGAACGTCCTCATTGGTCGCAAGTGCCCCTGCTGGATGTGCAGCAGATGCATGTGAAAGGGAGCTTACCCCGATGCATCCGCTTTTTAATTCATTTCAACACACCTAATCCCGACGTTGAAATCCATCACCCTTATCTGCGTCACGCAAAAAACCTCCGTCCTGACTGGACATTCGCGGAAGCTGCACTCATATCCAAGTAAAGCGTGTCCTTTATGGTACCGCCTCCTTCAAACTGCCCTATGCTCTAGCAGACGAAGAGTGGCTACCTTGGCACCCTCAATAGTTTTTCTGTACCCATCGCTTTAGCGAGGTTTAATCGATCACCGAGAGGTCGTCTGTGAAAATCAAAATTGTCTGCGGTGGCTGATTTTAATCGATCTCCGCCGCTTGCCGCTAAAATGGAAGCCTATTGTTGTGCAAGAAAGTTTCCATGACCGCATCGGCTCCCGCAAAAACGCAGTATGAGGCAGTGATTGGGTTGGAAACTCACTGTCAACTCAATACAAATACCAAAATTTTCTCTCCTAGCTCAACCAAGTTTGGCGAACCGCCCAACACTTTAATTGACCCCGTCTGCATGGGTTTACCCGGAACATTGCCCGTATTGAATCAGGCGGTGTTGGAATCTTCGGTGAAAATGGGGCTTGCCTTAAACTGTCAAATTGCTCCCTATAGTAAGTTCGATCGCAAACAGTATTTCTATCCCGATCTGCCAAAGAACTACCAAATTTCTCAGTACGATTTGCCGATCGCAGAACATGGCTTTTTAAACATTGAACTCTACGATAAAGAAACCGGAACTGCCACTCATAAGCGGATTGGTGTGACCCGACTGCACATGGAAGAAGATGCGGGAAAGCTAGTGCATGGCGGCGGTGAAAG
This sequence comes from Leptolyngbya sp., assembly GCA_003249025.1. Classification (GTDB taxonomy): domain Bacteria; phylum Cyanobacteriota; class Cyanobacteriia; order Leptolyngbyales; family Leptolyngbyaceae; genus ULC077BIN1. The sequence continues at coordinate 27,520 of QBMH01000009.1, forward strand.
GCTTTCAGGATCTACCTACTCGCTAGTTGACTACAACCGGGCAGGGGTGCCGCTGATGGAAATTGTCTCTGAACCCGATATTCGCACGGGTCAGGAGGCGGCCGAATATGCCCAAGAAATTCGCCGGATTGTGCGATATTTGGGCGTTGGCGATGGCAATATGCAAGAAGGGTCGCTGCGCTGTGATGTGAATATTTCCGTGCGTCCGGTGGGGCAACAAGAGTTTGGCACGAAGGTGGAGATCAAAAATATGAACTCCTTCAGTGCCATTCAGCGGGCGATCGAATATGAAATCGAGCGTCAGATTGCAGCGGTTGAAGCAGGCGAAACGCTGGTACAAGAGACGCGCCTCTGGGAGGAAGGCTCTCAGCGCACAATTAGTATGCGGAAAAAAGAGGGATCTAGCGACTATCGCTATTTCCCAGAACCCGACTTAGGACCGATTGAAGTCTCTGCGGCGCAATTAGCAGAGTGGAGATCGCAACTGCCTGAACTGCCTGCTCAAAAGCGTCAGCGCTACACCACCGAGTTGGGCTTGTCAGTTTATGATGCCCGTGTGTTGACCAACGACCGAGCGACAACAGAATACTTTGAAGCGGCGATCGCGGCAGGCGCTTCGGCAAAACTGGCGGCAAACTGGATTATGGGTGACTTAGGCGCTTACCTCAATAGCAATGCCCACCTCAGCATTGGTGAGTTGCCCTTAAAACCAGAGAGTTTGGCAGAACTGATTGGACTCATTGAAGATCGCACCATTAGCAACGCGGCGGCTAAAACCATTTTGCAAGAACTGCTGACTGAAGGCGGTTCAGCAAAAGCGATCGTAGCGCGGGATGGATTAGGGCAAATTTCGGATACGGGCGCGTTAGAAAGCGCGATCGACGAAGTATTAAACGAAAACCCGAAGGAACTAGAACAGTATCGGGGTGGCAAAACCAAGCTATTAGGATTTTTTGTCGGTCAAGTGATGAAAAAAACTGGAGGTCGCGCCGATCCTAAACTGACCAATCAATTAGTTAGCAAAAAACTAAACGGCTAAGCTAGAAGCCTTTCCTGCTAGACGTTGCAGCCCCAGACATGTCCTATGAAATGTCTAAATATCACAGCGCTAAAAGACGAAAGAGAAATTTCTTTACAAAAACATCATCAATAAGGGGTGACACCCCCCACCCCTGAAGTGGCATAATGTGATGAGTAGATGCACCCTGATGATAGGGAGAGACGCTTAGCGCCTCTCCCTTTTTTTTTGAAATTTTGTCGAAGCCGTGATCGCCTGTCTAGTACACATCAGTGCAGAGTGTTTCGTAGGCAGTGTTTTGAATTTCCCCTGCAACCTGCAACCCGCCTTCTGCCCCCCTAATTCGTTTCTGCCAATACTTCCTGTAAGCGGCTTCTAAACTCTCCTTTGGGATGCCCACCTTTCACTTCACCCAAAACTTTAAAGTCTTCTGATTCTGGCGAGTCACAAATCAGATAAGTGGGCCACCCCATTTCAGCTTTATCTGGATATTGGGTTAACAAAATCTTTCGGTATTTACGATAAGTGGCAAGATCTTGCATTTTGCAGTCAATAAACTGTAACCCTAGTTCTTCTGCCACTTTTTGGTCATAAAATGCCATCTTGTGGCAAATTCCGCAGTCTTCCGAAGAGAATTTAATCACGGCTCGGTTCATTAGTGGGGTACTCCTACGTCATTTGCTGACTACTATCCACTTCTAAACCTAGCTAAGATAGAAGCACACCGAATAAATTTTTTAGTAGCTTATGAAAGTTCTAATTAGAAAAATACCCTAACCCATTACGGGGTCAGGGTACTAAATTAGGGTGCATCTACCAATTCATCATTCCTAGTAAGGAGGAAGCAGTCCGGATGGTTTCTAAAAAATCTAGAGTGTGGAAAATGATAGGAAGTTTTGAGAGCGATCGCCGCGATTCATGAAGTGATCTCTAAGCGATCACACTTAGTAAACTGACACAGTGGTGATTGAAGTTTATGTAAACTTCATAATATATGGAGTTTGCGTGTGTTGAATCATGTCTTGATGAGCCACAGTAGAGAAAGTTAAAGATAGTTTTGGTAGAGCCTTTTAGCTAGCGGATGTCTTTTTGATTCTCTAAACAGGCATCTTTAAACCCATACATCAGTTGTAAAAACTCTGTAAAGAGATGGTTCAAATTGCGTTTCTGCCTGATGAATGCAGTCTTTAGTTGTTTACTAAAGATGGATACGATCGCACTGATTAGCAGCGGCAACGCCTATAGTCTTCTGGGAGGATAGTTGTGACCCAGGAATTTCACCTTTCTGTCACGCCAATTCGAGAAAATGAATATTTGGTGCGAACTGAAGACGTTGCGCCCGGTGTGCCGTTGGCAGAAGAACAGGTCATTTGGTCTGTTGAGGATTGGTTGACCGAAGCTAGTTTGTTAATGGACGACCCGCTACTTGGCTTGCTGCGCCATCAAACTATGGGGAGTGGATTCAATTCTGCATCCCTGCGATCGCCCACTGATGGCATATCGACTAATCTAGCGACCTTTGGGCAGCGGCTTTACGATGCCGTCTTTCAAGGCACCATTCGAGATAGCTGGATGACCGCTCAAGGCATTGCCCAACATCGACGAGAACGGCTGCGCTTTCGGCTGGGATTGAAAGGAACACGGCTGCATCGATTACCCTGGGAAGTGCTGTATGCCGGCGATCGCCCCCTAGCAACCGGAACCGATGTGGTCTTTTCCCGCTATCACTCCAGCTTCTCCATTGTCAAATCTCACCTTTCTGACCAAAAGAACTTTTTCAATGAATCGCCCTCTACCCTCAAAATTCTCATGGTGTTGGCGGTTCCAGCCGATCAAGATGCATTGGCTTTAAAGCAAGAAGCAGAACAGCTAAAACAAGAACTGCAAGCATCCTCTGGGAGTCACAGTCATCCCAGTATTGATCTAACCATCTTAGAGCAGCCTGGACGGGAGCAACTGACCCAAGCCCTAGAACATAACCACTACCACGTCTTACACTACGCCGGACACAGCAACCTCAGCGCTGCGGGAGGCAATATTTATCTAGTCAATCATCGTACTGGATTAAGTGAGGCGTTGAGTGGCGACGATCTAGCAGGGTTGTTGGTCAATAACGGCATTCGCATGGCGGTGTTTAATTCCTGTCGAGGAGGATATTCAGCAACAGCAGCCTCTAGCAGTGAAGCGGAAGGCAATCTAGCTGAGGCACTGGTCAAACGAGGGATTCCGGCAGTTCTGGCGATGGCAGAGCGTATTCCTGATGAGGTGGCGCTCAACCTGAGTCGGCTATTTTATCGCAATTTGAAGCAAGGCTATCCGGTGGATCTCAGCTTGAGTCGATCGCGTCAAGGGTTAATTTCTTCCTATGGCTCCGATCAGCTTTATTGGGCACTGCCAATTCTTTATTTGCATCCTAAATTTGATGGCTATCTTCAGCCTATTGCAGCCAGCGTGGTTAATCATGGCATGTCTTTGGATGCCCCATCTTCTGGTGGACTCTATGATGGCAGTGATATACAAATGCCTCAATTGCCACTGCCTCAAAGCATTTCAGGGCGATCGCAGCCAGCAGAAAATCCTTTCTCCCAGCCTCAGGCTGGGAGCAGCGAAGCAGATTACTTGCTAGATTTTGATGAACTGGAGTTTGAAGACCTTGAGTTTTCAGTGGAAGAAGACGATGTGATCAAACTGGTAAATGCTCTAGAAAAAGCGAAGGAACTGGAGCGTACCGAAGAACAAGATCCGGCATCCCGTTGGATGTATGAGATGTCTGATAGCCCAACGGTACTAGAACCAGAGGAACCCTTACTGCCTGCGATTCCGGGCGAAGATTTGTTTTCTGATGGCGACGCAGATACAAAGCTAGAAGACGATTGGACGTTGCCAGATAGTCCCTCGATACCGCCTTCTGGGGAACCAGGTGGCTATTCCAATCGGGCGTTTTTATCCTGCTCGAATCGCACTGCCACCGCAACGATCGCCCAAGCGGTGGATGTGAAAGTCTGTTCTGAACTAACAACCGTGCTGGCAGAGATGGGCACTTTGACCGCCGCGATCGCGGCAGGAAACCGAGCCGTTCAGTTAAACCCAACCAGCGCTGAGGCGTATATTAATCTGGGGTGGGCGCTCTATCAGCAAGGCTATCTAGCGGAGGCGATCGCAGCTTACCAACAAGCGCTGCAACTCGATTTCCGTTCGCCACTTACCTACAATCGATTAGGGTTGGCGCTGTATCAGCAAGGCAACCTGAGTGAGGCTGTGCAAGCATATACCCACGCAGTTGAGCTAGATCCACACTATACCGATGCCAGCAACAATCTGAAAGCCTTGTTGTATCGCCCTAGCCTATCTTCTTCCCTACCAGCAACAGTGCCAGCGTCATCCCCAGCAACAGTGCCAGCGTCATCGCCAGCAACAGTGCCAGCGTCATTGACTACCACTCTAGGTGCGCCTATTCGCCCCCCGACGGACAGTGCTGACAAAACCTCAGCAACCAAGCCCCAGCGATCGCTGTTTTGGTTAGGCTCCGGCATTTTTGCTTTATCTGCGGTGTTAGGCGGGTGGGCGTTTCATGCCCAAATTTTAGATGCGATTCCTAGCATTCCTTTACCTGCGAACCTTTCCCCCAGTCCTAATCCATCCGGTAGTAAAAATGACTTGAGTCAAACTAGTTCTGCGGCTTTAGTCACTCTAGCCACCGAGCAGATTAGTCAAGGCAATATTGCACAGGCGCAACCTGCGATCGAATTACTGCTAGATCGACCCTCGTATAATGAACCAGAAGCCGTTCTGAATGCTGTTTCTGGCAAGGATGCAGCGAATCCAACCATCAATTTCCTCAAAGGCAGATTGGCATGGAAACGCTGGCTAGAAGGCGATCGCACCTATAGCATTAAAAAAGCACGTCAATTTTGGGATGCCGGATTAAAAGTTCAACCCAACCCCCACTATCAAAATGCCCTAGGGTTTGCTTACTATGCTGAGGGCAGGTTTGATCTCGCGGAGCAAGCCTGGTTGCAAGCGCTGAATTTATCTGGAGAAAACCCAAATTCTGTTAGTGCAAACCCTGCTGTGAATGCTGCCCCCAATCGAGAAATCCTACAATCCTATGCAGGTCTAGCGCTGACATCACTCAAACTGGCAGATAAGCAACCGCCAGAAAAGCAAGCCGCTGCTCGTAGCATTGCACTAAAACTACGGCAACGAATTATGACCGCTGACCCCGTAAATTTTGCCCCCGCAGCGTTGCGATTGAATTGGATGTGGTCTGAAAAAACCATTCAAGATTGGAAATTATTGTTAGCCATGAAATGAAGTGGATACCGCCGTCGTAAATCCATGGCATCGGCTAGCCGTGCCTCACCCCAATCAAGCGGCTGGCTTTCTTCAGCCGGAATCACAGTCACTGAAACTGGCGCTGCTAGGTTGCCTGTAGAAAGATGGGGAGAATCTAGAAACTGCTGGGTTGCAACGACCCACTCCGCAGCCGCAGGTTGAGGGTGATCAGATCGCTCTGTCTGAACAAAGTAGGGCAACGCTTCAGTGGGTTCATAGGGTTTAAGCCGCTTTAAGGGCTGTTTGAAAGAATCTATCTGGGGCTGCGATCGCGCCTCTAATGCTGACTGGCAGAGTGGGGTTGTGTCTTCAGCGCTAACCTCAACACCTGCTTCAAAAGCCTCAAAAGCTTCTACCTCAACGGGTTTAATATGCTGGGCAAGGATAAAGCAGCTTCCCGTACATGCCACTGCGATCGCGCCAAACACCCATAGCGGCAGTTGCCCTGAATCTGTGGATGATCGCGACGCTGGCTGAGCCGCTTTTATAGCTTTTATATCTGAAGCTTTGATGTCTGAATTCTGGGCGATCGCCGTTACTGGTTGCAAGCCTTCGGAATTTGGATTGATTAAACTGCCAATCGCAAATCCAGAGGGCAATGCAATCACCATCCAGATCATGCCCCAAAAAATGACAGGATGCCGTTTTAAGCGATCGTTCAAGCTTAAAAATGGCTGGAAGCGTTTTCCGCGACACTGATCAAATGACTGGGGCATAGAGACTCTACAATCGTTTGCAGCCTTAGAATCTGAGTGATTTGCCATCGGACTAAACCGACGAGTCGTACAAGGAGCGCTTAGTACATCTATATCTAAATCTAATCTAATATTTAAGCATTAATACTATATGAAAGGAATTTAAACGATAAAGATTTCCCCCAGAACCTCCGGTTTATTCATAGACTGGAAAGGGAAATTCTCAAATCGGGTTTCGGCTATCCAATGGAATTTTCGCTTGCTGATGTAACCAATTTTCGTGCAAACGCTCTGCGTCAAACGCCACTAGGTAAACTGTGCGGTACAAAGCAGCGATTTCGCGATCGCTATGAAATCTTGAGAATTTTAGGACGAGGTGGCTTTGGAGTCACTTTTTTAGTCCGAGATGTCTCCCTGCCGGGAGAACCGCTCTGCGTGATCAAGCAGCTTTGCCCTAAAGTTAGCGATTCTACCGCCTTGCAGCGTGCCCGTCAGCGATTTCAGCAAGAAGCCAAAACCCTTGCCAATCTGGGTAATCACGCCCAAATTCCGCTACTGCTCGACTACTTTGAAGCGGAGGGTGAATTTTATTTGGTTCAAGAATTCATTCGTGGCAACACTTTAGCAAGGGAAGTACGGCGATCAGGTCCGTTTACAGAAACTGCCGTCAAACAATTTTTGCGTGAGCTTTTACCGCTGCTGCAATACATTCACGACAATCATGTGATTCATCGAGATATTAAGCCGCCCAACCTGATTCGCTGTAGAGACGATGGTAGGTTAGTGCTGATTGACTTTGGCGCAGTCAAAGAACATATTGCCCAAGCCGAAGAATCAGGGATGCGGCACTCTACAACCCAGTTTGTTGGGACCGTTGGGTTTGCACCACCGGAGCAGCTAGCATCTCGCCCTGTCTACTCCAGCGACCTTTATGCCGTAGGAATTACCTGTTTATATTTATTGTCTGGCAAATCGCCTTTGGACTTTGACTATGAGTTCATTACAGGAGAAGTGCGGTGGCGAGACTATGCTGACGTGAGCGATCATCTGGCACGAGTGCTGAGCAGAATGCTTAAAATTTCTGCCCAAGAACGCTATCACTCGGCAACCGATGTGATGAAAGCCTTGCAGCTAGAGCAAGACTGGGATAATCTCCGCACCTGCATGACCCATGTCTCCACGGGTCTTCATGCCAAGCCTGAATTGGAGCCAGAGCTTCTTTTAGACGGCTACATACCACCGCTCATGCGTCAAGCCCATGCCATTCGAGAGCGAAGAGCCAAGTTTCAAGCCAGAAACGCCCGTAGCGATCGCGCTCATCTCAAACTTTACAGCAGCACTGGTTTTTAAAACAAATGCCTTAGACGACTTATATCTAGGGCATTTATTCAAGTGTATTAAAAGGGGGCGGAGCCGCGATCGCATCGCTTAGCACTTACTTCATTGCCACAGCATTCACATCGACAAACGTGCCTTCAGCCGCCGTAGCATTTGCCGCAACTTCTGTATCAACCGGATCAACTGGGTTGCCCTCTTTCTTGCCCTTCAGTCGGGTTAGTAATACTTGAGAAAGTTCTGTGACCAATAAAGTTGCAATCACGCCATCATCAATCCAGCCAATAATTGGGAAGACATCGGGTGAAATATCGAGTGGGCTAATCAAATACAACAACGATCCCCCGATCACCCACCAGCGATATTTTGGGTTACGAATCACATCGCGATACCACTTATACAAAGACTCAATTGAAAAGTTCATTCGCTTAACCTTTGACTACATTATTAATCCTGCCAGATTCGATTTGAAAGATCTGGTGTGGATACCTTCTAGTTTTGTCGTAGTAGCATCACTCTTGCCTCTGCAATGAGGCAGATTGTTTCAAGCTGGCTAGGGTGGCATTTCCAGAACACAGCATTGTAATTGCAATCTCTGCCTGCAAAATTTCCACCAGTTGATTGACTGCCGCTTCAGATTCATTGGCTGCCTGTAAAAAAGGCATCGCCATCCCAGCAAGATCGGCACCCAGGGCGATCGCTTTTGCCGCATCCAGCCCATTTCGTAGCCCTCCAGAGGCAATCAGAGGCACTGTTGGCGCAACCGCACGAATCGAGGTAATGCATTCCGCTGTGGGAATGCCCCAATCTGCAAAGATCGCTCCCAAGCGTTGCTGTCGCGCATCCTGTGCCCGTTCGCTTTCCACCTTTGACCAAGAAGTGCCGCCTGCGCCTGCCACATCGATCGCGCTCACACCCGCCGCGATCAATTTTTGCGCCATCGCTCCTGAAATGCCATTGCCTACCTCTTTGGCAATCACTGGCACAGGCAGCTTATCACATAGAGTCGCAATCTTGTCAAGCAATCCGCGAAAGTTCGTATCGCCCCTAGTCTGCACACATTCCTGTATTGGGTTGAGGTGCAAAATCAGCGCGTCCGCTTCCAATAGATCCACCACTTTGAGGCATTCATCTAGACCATAGCGATAGTTCAATTGCACCGCGCCCAAGTTGGCAAACAACAAAATATCTGGAGCCAGCGATCTCACCGTAAAAGTGGATGCCACCGAGGGATTCTCCACCGCCACCCGCTGAGAACCCACTCCCATCGCCAATCCATAGCGCTGGGCAACGGCAGCTAACCGAAAGTTGATGGTCTTTGCTAAATCCGTGCCGCCAGTCATGGAGGAAATCAGCAAGGGACTAGACAGCGACTTACCCAAAAAAGTGGTCGTTTGGTCAATGTCCTGAAGATCCAGTTCGGGCAAGCAACAGTGAAGAAATCGATAGCGCTCTAATCCACTGCTGATTTGACGAAATTGCACATCTTCATCCAAACAAATTCGGAGATGGTCTGCCTTGCGGACTTGAGTTTCTGCTGAAAGATCCATAGTAGAAATGGCAAATGATGAATTGCGAGGGACGAATGAAATAGGCGATCGCAGGTAGGGTGTGTTGAGCTTTACGAAACGCACCAAAAAATTAAGGTTTTACCAATTCCACGCTGTCTTTTCCATCCAAGTCTTGCACATACACTTTAATCGCTTCTTCACGAGCCGTCGGCAACAGCTTGCCAGTGAAGTCGGGATGAATCGGCAACTGACGATGACCGCGATCGACTAATACCGCCAAACGCACTACCTCCGGTCTGCCATAGTCTTTCACCGCTTCCAACGCAGCCCGTGCAGTTCGCCCCTTAAAGATGACATCATCTACTAACACTACCGTCTTACCCGATAAATCAAACGGAATTTCTGTCTTAGCGGGAGTGCGAATACTAATCACATCCAAGTCATCTCGATAAAACGTAATGTCGATCGCTCCCAAAGGCACTGCCACCTGTTCCAGCATCTCAATCTGTCGAGCAAGCAATTGAGCCAAGGGCACACCGCGTGTATAAACTCCCAACAAAACCAGTTTGGACAGATCCCCGGATCGCTCAATCACCTCCGAAGCAAGGCGCGTCATCGTGCGACGAATATCTTCGGCAGACAAAATTTCAATCACTTCACTGGTCATAGGCCGCATTCACCCTAGCATTGAACAATTTTTCTCAGGGTTAATCCCTTATTCTCGAATCCATTAAAACTCAATTCCCGGCTGAGCTTTTACCCCTTGTTCTCGAAAGGGATGTTTTACTAAGGTCATTTCGGTCACCAGATCAGCGCGATCGATCAACCCTTGAGGGGCACCGCGTCCAGTCAGAATGATGTGGGACTGCTCTAGCTTTTGGTCTAGCCCTGCCAGCACTTGCGATTCGGATAAATAGCCTAGTTTTAGTGCAATATTTACTTCATCTAAAAAGATCAGCCTGAAATCAGGGTTTTTAATATAGCTAAGCGCTTTTTCCCAAGCTTGCTGTGCTAGTTGAGTATCACGCTCTCGATCTTGAGTTTCCCAGGTAAAGCCTTCACCCATGGCATGAAACTCCAGTTGAGCAGGCTTATTGTCAGTCGCCCCAGTCCAATGGTCAAAAGCAGCTTTTTCCGCAGGCTCCCAGGCTCCTTTGATGAACTGAACGATCGCCACTCGATAGCCATGACCCAGCGATCGCAGCACCATTCCCAACGCGGCAGTTGTTTTGCCCTTCCCGTTTCCGGTATGAACAATCACTAATCCTTTTTCAGTGACCATCCCCGCCAATCGTTGATCTTGCACCTCCTTACGGCGCTCCATCTTCCGTTTATATTGCTCAGTTGTCAGATCAGGCGCTTGAGAGGCTTCCATAGATTGATTTGTAGTCGGTCGCTAAAGGATGTCACTTTGCTCTAACCCATCCTACAAACAATATAAGACTCTCGACTGAAACCCGACCCCCGAAAACTGACCCCGAAACCCTGACCCCTGTTCTAAAATCACCCTTCCGAAACAAGAGAGCCTAAAGTATTGGTGTTAAAATGACAAAGCCGATATAACAAGGTAAACGAAAAGCGTTGAAGTTCTTTTCTTTAACTGGATACCGACTACTTTGGTATCTAGAAATGAAACTCAAGCGGAAGCGACAGTGTGATCCAGCCCTATCTTGGGCCGATCGCTGTGAAGCGCCCAGTATGAACTGATCGACCTGTTAAGTTAAAGTTCGTCCACTGTTGAGGTAATGGTGTAAGCAATGGGCTTACTTCCCTATCTCCAGTCCAATGAACTGGGTCGATCATGGCTTTTGCAGAGAATTTTACTGAATCAGTGCATGGAGTCTCTGTCAGGTAAAGCTGATATTCAGCTAGCAAATATTCACTTGTAAAGCAAGTTAGACGGTCGTTAGCTAAAAACTCACCGTAGAGAGCATATTAAAGTGCTTATATAGCTGCCTGACGTTGGACTGAATTTCTAGTGCGACCTCAGAAGCCGACCTAAAGCATGACAGAGCTTGGATGCACTCTTTCGCCAACTGAAGCAAGTCAGCGCTTCGCGAACTGGCAGGCAGCGCTTTGCGATCGCAGTGAGTCAAAGTTAATGCTGTGGCTTGCAAAAGCCATAGCTCCTATGCACTTCTCTGCAAGGTTCGCAGCACCATCGAGTGCTGTTTATTCATTTACTTCCTTCTTTATGCCGTTCACAACGTTTGGAGTATCAAAATGTCAAAATTGCTCAGCCATAAAATTACACCCTCCCCCATGCCAGCGGAGATTAGTGTTGTCGATTTAATTGATGGTTATTTTACAGCGTATAACTCGGCTCGTCTGCGCGAAATCTGTCAACTGCTGACTCGCGAAGTGATGAAAGAGGGCGTTACGGTCGCACTCAGCCTATCGGGTGCCATGACTCCCGCCGGCTTTGGAGTGTCAGTCTTGGCACCTCTAATGCGTCATGGCTTTGTCGATTGGATTATTAGTACCGGAGCCAACCTTTACCACGATATTCATTATGGGCTAGGGCTGGATCTATTTGCCAGCAGTCCCTTTTTGGATGATGTGAAACTGCGCCAAGAGGGACGCATTCGGATTTACGACATTGTGTTTGACTACGATGTGCTGCTTGAAACGGATGCCTTTATCCGTGAAATTTTGTGGGCTGAGCCATTTCAACGGCGCATGAGTACCGCAGAATTTCATTACCTGTTGGGCAAATATCTACACGAAGTTGAAAAGCAAGTCGGGGTAAAAAATTCTTGCCTGTTGGCGACTGCTTATGAGTGTGGTGTGCCGATTTATACGTCCTCGCCAGGAGATAGCTCGATTGGCATGAATGTCGCGGCGATCGCCCTAGAAGGCTCTAAGCTGATGATCGATCCCTCGCTAGATGTGAATGAAACTGCTGCGATCGCCTATGCTGCCCGTGATACAGGCAACCCTGATCTGGAAGGCAAAAGCGCAGCGCTGATCATTGGCGGCGGCAGTCCTAAAAACTTCTTGCTGCAAACCCAACCCCAAATCCATGAGGTTCTGGGTCTGGAAGAACGGGGACACGATTACTTTATCCAAGTGACCGATGCGCGCCCTGATACGGGTGGCTTGTCGGGTGCAACACCCAATGAAGCGGTGAGTTGGGGCAAGATTGATCCTGAAGAACTGCCGAATACGGTTGTGTGCTATACCGACAGCACGATCGCCTTACCAATCATGACGGCGTATGTCGTGAATCAATGCGCTCCCCGCCCCTTAAAGCGGTTATATGACCGTCGAGCGGAAATGGTGGCAATCCTTCAGCGGGATTATTTGGCGGCAAAGGCAGATCCCGATCGCTTTGTGGCTTCTCCAGTGACAATGGCGAATGTGGAGGAAACTCCAGCCCGAAAACCCGTTGTGGCGACCTATCCTTGCGGTACTCCGAGGAGAGCATAGGTGTCAGATGTCAGGTGCCGGGTGTCAGGGGGCAAGAGCCGGATATAGGCAAAATTTCGCGTCTCCACGGGGTTTTGGCATTACTCAAAACCCCTCACCCGAAACCTGAAACCTATCCCCCCTGTTTAATGTTTCTGAACCGTTCTTTGGCAGTGGCAAAGGATTCTTTCATGACTTGCTGAATCCGTTTGGGATCGGGCTTTTTGCCTCCAATCAAATCGCCGAAATAGACACAGGTTGCTTCTCCGAGTGCCCATGTATAGGCGGCTGCCCAAGATGCGGCGATGACACTGCCAAAACCGGGGATAAATTTAATCAGTTCCCGCGCGATCGCCTGGGCTGCAAAGCCACCTGCGATCGCGCTGACGAGTCCTCCGGCTTGGGCGGGTGATAGTGTTTGTCCATAGAGTTGTCCCAACAGCACTACCATTGAGCCTTGCATGGCGGTTAATACGGGCATCGTGGCAAAGGGTAACGGAACTGCTGCAATGGTTGCTGCCATCACTGAAAACGGTAAAATATACCGCCTGCCCGCATCACGATAAAGGTTGCCTAGTTTCTTGCCTGCTTCATCGTCTAATAATTGATGAATCGTGCGAGATTCTGCTTCGGGCAATAGCTCGGTCAAGGCATCCCGCAGCGCTTCAATCCCATAAAAAACAGGCGTGTAGCCGTCTTCTTCTAGGGTGAAGTCGAGTAAAATTGCGCGATCGCTTAATCCTGTAAAGGCTTGCTGAATGGCAGCAAATGCCCGATTTACGGCTTCAAAGGTGGGTGGGTAGTCGGGATGATTTTCCGTTCCCGGTGGATAGACCTCATGTAAACAGGTGACCGCAAGGAGACAGGGCACTTCAGGATGCGCCTGCCGCAACTGCTGGGCAATTTGCTTAAGACTATCGATCGCAAAATCGGTAATTTTAACGGTTAAAATCAGCACACGCGCCCGACGGCGATCGATCTGCAACTCTTCTGTCAGCTCTTGAATAATAGGCTGTGTGGCTTGACTAATATCTCCCAAGCCCACCGTATCGGTAAAAATCAGCAGCGGCAAATCATTCGTCGGGTAAGCATAGCGCTGAGTATGCTGAGTGTGCGGACGAAACCCTTGACCGACTACTCCAGCCGAAACGCCTGTTAAACCCCGCACAATTGAGCTTTTTCCGGCTTGGGGTTTACCAATCAAAATTGCTTCTGTGGTAGGTAGTTCTGCTCGAACCGTTTCTAAAATCTCTGCCACTTGGGCTTCGCTCACCGCAAACCATTGACTCACCGTTTGAGCAAGCTGTTCAACAGGCAAGGTTTTCTTTAGGCGATCGCCCACTGCACCTAGACTATTTCTGATTTGGTGCTGAAACGAGAAAAAACCAGAGGGTGCATCACCTGCATCCACTGGTTCTATGTTTTCAGAGGCATCCTTTAAGTTGGGATCGATGTCTGGTCGCTTAGTCATTTGCAATCTATTCAGTTAAAGGCAAATGGTTAGGACTTATCTTACCGTTAACTAAAGCTCTTCGCGAGGCTCGCTACTCACATTACTAGAACCTGGGGAAGCGTCATAAAGGGCATCAAGTTTCTCACGGGCATCCTCAACGGTAATAGAGCGCATGATTAGCAGCGGCTCATTTACAATATTGCCAAACTCATCGAGCAATTCAGGATGAGGGACGGTCTGTTTTGAAGCTCCGTAGGGCGATCGTCCATACATAGAGTTAGCGGGTGAGTAAGAACGCTGAGACTCTATACCCAGCGTCATCAAATTGCGAAACATATTGGCGATCGCCAAAACAGCCAACACGGTAAAAGCAATAATGTAAATAAAGTGTAATATCATGGCGCTTTCTCAACTCTAAGAGGCTCTAACTGTCAAGACAAGGAATCGGCTAATTTAAGGAGAATTATGAACAAAAACTATAGCAAGGTCTATAAGTTTAATTTTGCCCTATTCTTGAGCTTCTCTCTGAACGGAGGGTGAAGCTCCAGCGAGACGATGACGATGAAAAACCTGCCAGCATTCAGAAATTAGCTGATGCCAGGGTGCAAGCACTGAGGTTTCGATCCCAGCCTGTCCCCCAACTGCCTTGAACAGAGACTGGGCGGCGCTTACTTCTAATTGAGCTTGGGCAACTCTTGCAAGCAAGTCCGCTTGTTGCTCTGCGGTCAAAAATAAGACTTCGGTAGTTTCTAAAAAGGTGCGCGATCGCCCAAACCAATATTGAAAATCTTCTAACAGTGGCTCTAGCAGAGACTTGAGCAATTCAGACTCAGATGAATTAGAGGAAGACATTGAACAAGCAAAATGGATATATTTATGAGAGTATCTTAGCGCTTTTTAAGCTTCTTAAACTTTCTTTACTTTATATAAGTCTGTTGATTTTTATTTGAAATGTTGAGGCATGGACTAAAGAAATTAGGTTGATATGCTGCCCAAGGCTGTCATAGTCAATTTGCTGTGTGCCTTGGCAGACTTAGGTTAGACTGAATAACTGTGCAGAAGTCAGCAAAACCATGATTTTTTGGGAACTCCCAATTCAGCTTATCTCCTTCCTCAGTGCAACTGGAACCGGGCGAACTAGCTAGGGGCAAAGTTTATAGCCCCACTGAGTCACTTAGCGTCACTTAGCCTGCCATTCCTTACATGCCTTAGAAATTTGGAGAAATTCCCATGTCTGCAATAGAAGCTCAACCTGAAAAAATTCATCTGCCCAAAACCAGCGAATCGGAGCAGCTTAAAAAGATTCGGCACACCACCTCCCATGTAATGGCGATGGCGGTACAAAAGCTGTTTCCTAAAGCACAGGTAACGATTGGTCCTTTTATTGAAAATGGGTTTTACTACGACTTTGACAGTCCAGAGCCATTCACCGAAAAGGATTTGAAAGCCATTAAAAAAGAAATGGCAAAGATCATTCGGCGCAAACTATCTGTAGTACGGGAAGAGGTCAGTCGGGAAGAAGCCGATCTCCGGATTCGAGCGATCAATGAGCCTTACAAACTGGAGATTCTAGAAGGGCTGCAAGACCCAATCACGCTCTATCACTTGGGCGAAGAGTGGTGGGATTTGTGCGCTGGACCCCATGTGGAAACCACCGCCGAGTTAAACCCAGACGCGATCGCTCTGGAAAGTGTGGCAGGAGCCTACTGGCGCGGTGACGAAACCAAAGCTCAATTGCAACGGATTTATGGCACCGCTTGGGAAACCCCTGAGCAACTGACCGAATATCAGCGTCGCAAGGAAGAGGCTCTTCGCCGGGATCACCGCAAGCTGGGTAAAGAATTGGGGCTGTTCATTTTTGCCGATTCCGTCGGTCCCGGTTTGCCCCTGTGGACTCCTAAGGGAACCATTCTGCGATCGATCCTGGAAGACTTTCTCAAAAAAGAACAGGTGAAGCGCGGTTATTTGCCCGTGGTCACTCCCCATATCGCCCGTGTGGACTTGTTCAAACTGTCGGGACACTGGCAGAAGTATAAGGAAGATATGTTCCCGTTGATGGCGGATGATGACGGCGATCGCGCTCAAGAACAGGGCTTTGTGATGAAGCCGATGAATTGCCCTTTTCACATTCAGATCTATAAAAGCGAGTTGCGCTCTTACCGCGAATTGCCGATGCGACTGGCAGAATTTGGCACGGTTTATCGCTACGAACAATCCGGTGAGTTGGGCGGCTTAACCCGTGTGCGCGGCTTCACCGTCGATGACTCGCACCTATTTGTCACCCCGGAACAACTGGACGCAGAATTTCTCAGCGTCGTGGACTTGATCCTGGAAGTTTTCAAAAGCTTACAGCTTAAAAATTTCCGCGCCCGTCTCAGTTTTCGCGATCCTACCTCTGACAAGTATATTGGCTCCGATGATGCTTGGGAAAAAGCGGAAGGTGCGATCCGGCGCGCGGTGGAAACCTTGGGCATGGATCACTTTGAGGGCATTGGCGAAGCGGCGTTTTACGGTCCCAAATTGGATTTTATTTTCCAGGATGCGCTAGATCGAGAGTGGCAACTAGGCACCGTGCAGGTGGATTACAACCTGCCAGAGCGGTTTGAACTGGAATATGTGGCAGAAGATGGCACCCGAAAACGCCCGGTGATGATTCATCGTGCGCCCTTTGGATCTTTGGAACGGCTGATTGGTATTTTGATTGAAGAATATGCCGGAGACTTTCCTTTATGGCTAGCTCCGATTCAGGTGCGCCTGTTAGCCGTGGGCGAGGAGCAATTGCCCTTTGCGAAACAGGTTGCGGCTGAAATGCAACTGCTGGGGATTCGGGCGGAAGCCGACACCAGCGGCGATCGCTTAGGCAAACTGATCCGCAATGCTGAAAAAGCCAAAATCCCCGTCATGGCAGTGATTGGCGCAAAAGAGGTGGAGGCAAACGCCCTCAGCATCCGTACCCGCGCTGATGGGGAACTGGGTGCTTTGCCTGTTGCCGAAGTCTGCGATCGCCTGAACAGTGCCAACCAAACCCACGGTAACTTTTAGCCCATTGCCCACTGTTTTTTACCGACTTGCTCAAAGTTTGGCGTGGAGAACTCAACGGACTGGGACGCGATCGCTTTTACGCCGTGGGTAACTTGATGAAGCAACCAAAAATCTTGGGTTTGCACCTTGCCAAATCCGGCTGCGCCCATCCAAGCATCGGTGCTGCCCTGAGCGTAGTCACGAATATAGGGTTCTTCAAAAATGTCGCTTAGCCAGTCAGTTTGCCGTAACATTTTTTGGTTGCCATCCAAAATCAGCACTTCGCCCCCAACCGTCAGCAAGCGATGGCACTCGCGCAAAATCTCCTTGGCGATCGCGGTGGGAGTTTCATGAAACAGCAGCGAGGCAGTGACCAAATCAAATGACGCATCAGCCAACCCAGTTTGCTCTGCTAAGCCATGCCGCCATTGAATCTCCAGCCCTGCTTGAACGGCTTTGTGTTCTGCCGCAACTAGCATATAGGGCGATAAATCTAGCCCAATCACTTCTGCGTCGGGAAACGCTTTTTTCAATAGGAGTGTGGTTGATCCCGTGCCACAGCCCAAGTCTAAGATGCGGCGTGGCTTGCTCTGCACGCTATCAATCAGGGCTTGACGAACCCACTGCTCATTGGGCGGCAGGGCATATTGCGTAATCGGATCGTAGGAGACGGCGGCACCAATAGTGAGATAGCCGCCTTCAATGCCGTGGAAGTTTTGGCTGCTATAGTAAGCCGGATAATGGACGGTCGGGTTACTCAGGCGATCGCTGGCAGACTTCCAATCAATGCTGTCATGAAACCGTTTCAACTCATCCTGATTGATCACAAGCTTAGCGATGGGAGCCAGAAAGCGCTCAAAAATGGTGTCTGTACGAGTTGCCATAACGATGATTTAAGGGTAGTGATTGCAGAAGTAATGAACATTGGGCTATTTCCTCACAGTTTAATGAATCTTGAAGGATTCAGGCAGCGTTTGCTAGGAAAAATCTGATTCGCAACCGAACCTATTCACCCGGCTTCATTTGGATGAGCTAAAAAAACTTGGGTGTTGTAAACCAAACTGACGCGCCCTTGCTCATCTGCCCAGCGATCGCACAATTCTTTCAATCCACCAATCAGCCGTTGAATTGTGTCGTCATCTTTCGGCACATAAGAGCTACTTTGAGCGCGCCCGATCAAACTCTCCAAATCCAATGATTGCTGATAGGGAAACTCGTGCTGCGAGACATTACCAAAATAGGGACTGGCAAATAGAGGCTGCGCTGAAACCATGCGACTTTCAGCCGGATGATGGTTAGATAACATTTTCACAAGCTGGGTATAGTCTTGGGTGAATGGGTCTTGGCGATCGCGAGTATTCCACACCAACGCCAGCCGCCCCGATGGTTTGAGAATGCGATGAAATTCTGGTAAACACACTGCTGGATCGAACCAGTGAAACGCCTGGAAACAGGTGACTAAATCCACGGAAGCATTGGGTAATTGAGTCTGCTCCGCTGCAACCGCTTGGAAGGTCACATTGGCATGAAAAGCCGCAGCTTCCCGCATGGCGGCATTCGGTTCTATTGCCCAAACCTGAATCCCTTGCTCTGCCAATAGCCGAGAAGCAATGCCAGTTCCGGCTCCAATATCGGCTGCAACCAACTGATGGGGTTTACCCAGTCCGGCTAAAATCGCGGCGATCGCCGCGACTGGATAACTCGGTCGATGGTTTGCATAATCAGTTGCTCGGTCTGAAAACCGCTGCAATGGTTGCATTGCGTGAAGTGGCGTGTCATCTGGATGATTGATCAATTGAGTCATTGTTGCTGCTGCCTGTTCGTCATGTGCAATTCATACGCTTGTAATGAAGGATACATATTGTTGTGGATGTTACATAATCACTCCTGGTTGCTCTGGTAATATCCTGTATCTAAAGGATGATGACATCCAAACTATCTAATGTGGTTGTTCTTGAGGTGTGAGGTTCGATGGTATCCATTCAACTGTTTTACAAGGCAAAAGCAAAATTGCCAGCCCTAGTTTGGTCAGCTTTATTTGCGTCTGGTGCTGTTGGTTTGATTAGTTCTAGCGCGATCGCGTCAGAAGATCAAACCGCTCAATCCGCAGTTTCTCCAACGCTGATTGCAGATGCGACAACGGCTTCTTCTAAAATTGATCAAGTTATCTCCACTTCCAATAGTCTAGAGGGCGGAGATCCGACGAGCGAAACAGAGCAAGATCAAGTTACCTCTGTTTCTCAGCTAACTGATGTAAGACCCACAGATTGGGCATTCCAAGCACTCCAATCTTTAGTCGAGCGCTACGGCTGTATTGTGGGCTATCCCGATAAAACCTTTCGCGGCAATCGGGCACTCACGCGCTTTGAATTTGCCGCTGGTTTGAATGCCTGCCTAGACAAGATTCAAGAATTGATTGCTGCTGCTACCGCCGATTTTGTCAAAAAAGAAGATCTGGAAGTTGTTAAAAAGCTTCAAGAAGAATTTGCGGCTGAGCTTGCAGCTCTGCGCGGTCGGGTGGAATCGCTTGAGGTGCGGACTGCAACCCTGGAAAAACAGCAGTTTTCCACGACAACCAAGCTCAGTGGGAACGTTTGGTTTAACTACACTGGCGCAACCACTTTTGATAAAAATATCCGCTATGAAGGTCGTCCTGGTGACCCAGCCGAGGGACGGTTTGTTGGCGTTAGAGGTGCGAATGGTGCCCCTACTGTTTTAACCACAGATAAAGCTCAGCCCACTGCCAGTTTCTTAACCTGGCTGAACTTCAATACCTCGTTCACGGGACGCGATAGTTTGTTAGTTCAGTTGGCAGCAGGCAATGGCATCTCTCCTGCAAACCAGTTTGCATCAGCAGGTTTCTTCAACTCCTTTGGTACTCCATTTACCGACCAAACGGGTGGACCGAACAACGGCAATGCAGAGGTTGTGATTCACGATCTGTTTTACACGTTCCCCTTAAGCGACAAAATTACAGTAACCGTTGGTCCCCGCGTCAACTGGTATCGCTACTTTGACTTTAACCGCTATACCTTTTTCATCACGGGTGCGAGTAGCTTTGACTCGATCGGTAACACCCTCTCGAATGCCATTGATCGCGGTTCGGGTGCAGTGATTGAGTGGAATATTAGTCCTAAATTCCGCTTCGCCGCTGCCTATTTGGGTGAGAACACGGAATTTTTACCCGCCAGGTTTGGTTTCAACACCTCTAGCAATCCTCAGTTTGGCTTGTTTGGTGGCACCAATACCTCCACCGCTGAACTAACGTTCTCTCCAACTCGTGCTATCAATATCCGCGCACTGTATACCTACACTCGTCAGATTGCCTATGGTAATGGACAGGTAGGTGGCGCGACGGGTGAACCTATCCCCTATGGATACCTGGATGCAGGTCCTGGTTTTTCAACCATCAATCCAGTCACAGGTGCTATCAATGGTGGTCTTAAGTCTGCTACGTCACATCATTTGGGTGTCAGCGCTGACTGGTCAATTACGCCAAACTTTGGTGTTTTCGGGCGCTATGGATTAGGGTGGACAACGCTTCAACCGATTGATAAGTTGGTTCGGACTCAAGCATTCCAGGCGGGACTGGGTTTCCCTGACATTCTCAAGAAAGGTTCGCTGGGTGTAATCACCTTCCTGATGCCGATGGATATTCAACAGGGGCGGCGGTTTTTTGCAGCGGGTGGCGGCGATGGCGGCACGATGTATGAGTTGGAGGCATCCTACTACTACCCGATTACCGACAACATTTCATTGGTGCCAGCGTTCTATGCAATTTTCAATGCCAATAACTTTAACAGCAACCCTAATATCTATGTGTTCAACTTGAGAACGCAGTTCAGTTTCTAACAAGTTTCATCCTCAACATCTACGGGAGCTTTGCAGTATTGCAAAGCTCTTTTTTTGACTAAAAGGCTAATTAGGGGTGCATATTTTCCAAAGTGGTTAACTCGCCGTTCGTTCCATACCCATCATCGGCTTATAGTCCATAAAGCATAGGGCATCCGGATCGAGGGAAGCGGCGATTCTCTTTCAGAGACACTTTGCGATCGCAATTTTCAATACCTCTGCTACCGGATAATCAATGAGGATGGGTTAGGGCAGGGCTTGCCTTGCGACTTGTACGACTCTATGAGGCGATCGATTGTCTACTCTTCTAGCAACATCAATTGTTGGGGATTGAGGCGAACGTGCCAGGGAAGAGGGCGATCTTTTAGGATTTCCCATTTCTCCTTAAATACTTCTGCTTGCAAATGATAATCGCTGGAATGGAGTGGAGCCGACTGGAGTTTGAGGAATACGGTCATGCGGTGAGGCGTTTCGCTCGTTGCTGCAAGCCAACAGGGAAAGGTATTGGTAAGTGACAGGCGACGGGTATCAGGTGTCAGGTGAGGACTCTCTATAAATTGAAGGTGATGGGCGCGGATGCCGATTTGGGCTAGACGAGATGGCAGGGGATCTGCAACTTGGAGAGTGCAGTTCCAATCGATCGCATTGATTTGCTGAACACCATTGATTGGGGTGTGGGCTTTGGCGCGGGAGAAGTTTTTGCAATCAGTTAGTTTAGCGATGCTAACCCAGTTGGGATGTTCAAAAATAGTGTGTTTATCAGCATGGGCGATCGCGGTTCCTTGCTCTAATATCAGTAGATTTTTACAGATGCGATAGGCTTCTTCCAAGTTATGGGTGACAAATAAAGTTGTTCCAGCATAGGTGCTTAAGGTGGCGATTAGCTCTTGCTCCATTTGAAAGCGCAGGTGAGTATCTAACGCAGAAAATGGTTCATCCAGCAGCAAAACATCAGGGTCACAAATCAAGGCTCTGGCAAGGGCGACGCGCTGCTGTTGTCCGCCGGATAGCTGATGGGGATAGCGATCGCCCAGTCCGGCCAGTTCGACTGTCTGCAATTGTGCTTCTATGCGGTGTCGCAGGGCTTGCTTGGGTTGTGGTAATCCAAACGCCACATTTTGGGCAACTGTCAGGTGCGGAAACAGGGCATAGTGTTGAAAAATTACACCAATTCGGCGATCGCGGCTAGGAATATTAATCCCAAGGTTTGAGTCAAACAAGACTCGTCCATTCAAAACAATCCGTCCTTGATCAGGCGGTTCAATGCCCGCAATGCAGCGCAACAGGAGACTTTTGCCTGCACCGGATGCGCCTAGAATTCCCAAAGGGTGGCGATCAGTGTAAAAGGCAAGCTGGAGGGAAAAAGGGGGTAGGTGTTTTTGAATATCGACGAGGAGGAGGTGTCGGGGGTCGGATGTCGGGGGTCGGATGGTGGGTGGAGGAG